>NZ_JBHUSC010000036.1:0-75878 GCF_042673805.1 Streptomyces sp. NPDC057010
ATCGCGAAGCGACGCGACGAAGGAGCGCCCTTGACAGGCCGGGCCGGCGCGGAAGGACGATGAGACTGGCGGGAAACCCCCAAACCTTCTCTGGTGCCGGTTACTTGGGCCCCGACCATTCCGAAGCCGCCGGCCCGCTCCTCGCTTCCGCCCCCGCCCCCCTTGCCTCGGCCCGCCGCTCCCGCTTTAATGAACGAACAGTCATTTATTAACTGGGAGGTGGGGAACCGTGGCCGGACGGCCCCGCAGCATCGATGATGCCGTGATCCTTCAGGCCGCCGTGCGCGTCATGGGGCGGACCGGGCCGGCTCGGCTGACGCTTGCGGCCGTTGCCGGGGAGGTGGGGCTGGTGGCCGGGACGCTCGTGCAGCGGTTCGGGTCCAAGCGGGGGATGCTGGTCGCGCTCGCCGAGCGCAGTGCGCAGGAGGCCGGGGAGCAGCGCGTACGGGTGCGGGCCGAGCACGCCTCGCCGCTCGCCGCGCTCGCGGCGCTGACCGGCGGGGCCTGGAGTGGCGTGGCGAGCGCGGAGGAGTTCGCGAATCACCTGGCGTTCCTGTGTGCCGACCTCGCGGACCCCGAGCTGCACCGCCTGGCCCTCGCCGCCCAGCAGGCCGAAGAGGCCGCCGTACGCGCCCTGCTGGAGGAGGCGGTGGCCGCCGGGGAGCTGCTTCCGGGGACCGATACCGCGCTGCTGGCCCGGTCGGTCCAGGCGGCCACGACCGGAGCCGGTGTGTTGTGGGCCGTGGACCGGGAGGGGACCCTCGCCGGGCGTCGGCTCCTCGCGCTCGATACCGCCCTGAGGCCACATCTGCATTCGCACCCCCATCCCCATCCCCATCCCCATCCCCATCCCCATCTGCACCCCGACGACGAAGAGGTAACACCGTGAGCGAGCTCAGCTTCCGCACCGCCACCACCATCGGCGTCAGCCTCGACGGGTTCATCGCCCGCCCCGACGGCGACATCGAGTGGCTGACCGGGTACAGCGCGGAGGAGGTCGGGGACACCGGCTACCAGGACTTCATCGCCGGGATCGACACCCTCGCCATGGGCCGCAACACGTACGAGAAGGTGCTGACCTTCGGGTTCTGGCCATACGAGGGCAAGCGCGTGGCCGTCCTGAGCACCACGCTGGACACCGACGACGAGCGGATCACCGTCTACCGCTCCCTCGACGAGCTGCTGGCCGGGCTGGCCGACGCCGGGGCGAAGAGCGTGTACGTGGACGGCGGGCAGATGGTGCAGGCCTTCCTGCGGGAAGGTCTGCTGGACGAGCTGACGGTCACCACCGCGCCCGTGCTCATCGGGACCGGCATCCGGCTCTTCGGCGAGCTCGGCGGCAGGGACGTCAGGCTCACCCTCCAGTCGGCCAAGGCGCTCGGCGCCGGGTTCACGCAGGCCACGTACACCACCCTCTGATCCGTCCCGCCGGCCGGCGGCCCCGCCCCCAAGGTGACGAGCGCAACACCACCCCGCGGCCCCGAACCCGTACTCACCCATTCCGCAGGTGGCGGCCGCGGCCCGCCCCCGTTTCCAAGGGCATAGCGTGCCGCCACCCTCCCATCGCGCGAAACGGGACATATCGCTCCCGCGTCGCGCGTAGGAATACCTCGGCGGGCGGGCGCCCGGGCCCGTAAGCTCCCGTCATGCAGGTGATCCAGTCAACGAAACTCGCCAATGTCTGCTACGAGATCCGCGGCCCCGTCCTCGAAGAGGCGATGCGGCTCGAAGCAGCAGGTCATCGCATCCTCAAGCTCAACACCGGCAACCCCGCGGCCTTCGGCTTCGAGTGCCCGCCGGAGATCCTTGAGGACATGCTCCGCAACCTGGGCACGGCCCACGGGTACGGGGACGCGAAGGGGCTGCTCTCCGCGCGCCGCGCGGTCATGCAGCACTACCAGACCAAGGGCATCGACCTGGACGTCGAGGACATCTACCTCGGCAACGGCGTCTCCGAGCTGATCCAGATGTCGATGCAGGCGCTGCTCGACGACGGCGACGAGGTGCTGGTTCCGGCGCCGGACTACCCGCTGTGGACCGCCTCCGTGTCGCTCGCCGGCGGTACCGCCGTGCACTACCGGTGCGACGAGCAGTCCGACTGGATGCCGGACCTCGCCGACATCGAGCGCAAGATCACCGACCGCACCCGCGCGATCGTGATCATCAACCCGAACAACCCGACCGGCGCCGTCTACGACGACGAGATGCTGCGCGGCCTGACGGACATCGCCCGGCGGCACAACCTGGTCGTCTGCTCGGACGAGATCTACGACCGGATCCTCTACGACGGCGCCACGCACACGAACACCGCCGCCATCGCGCCGGACCTGCTCACCCTCACCTTCAACGGGCTGTCGAAGAACTACCGCGTCGCCGGGTACCGGGCGGGCTGGATGGCCGTCTGCGGGCCCAAGAAGAACGCCTCGTCGTACATCGAGGGCCTGACGATCCTGGCCAACATGCGGCTGTGCGCCAACGTGCCCTCGCAGCACGCGATCGCCACCGCGCTCGGCGGCCGCCAGTCGATCACCGACCTCGTGCTTCCGGGCGGGCGGCTGCTGGAGCAGCGCGACACGGCGTACGAGCTGCTGACGCAGATCCCCGGCATCACCTGCGTGAAGCCGAAGGGTGCGCTGTACCTGTTCCCGAAGCTCGACCCTTCGGTCTACAAGATCAAGGACGACCGGCAGATGGTCCTCGACCTGCTGCGCGCCGAGAAGATCATGGTCGTGCACGGTACGGGCTTCAACTGGCCCGAGCCGGATCACTTCCGGATCGTGACGCTGCCGAACGCGAAGGATCTGGGCGATGCGGTGACGCGGATCGGGAACTTCCTGGACGGGTACAGCCAGCCGTGACCGTTTGGTGAGACACATCCCTCGCCGATCAGGATCGAATTCAACTTTAGAACGGATCCAATGTAGGATGGTCTCCTGACCACGCAGGAGGCCACCTCATGTACGAGCCGATCCGCCCCAAGTCGGTCGTCCACCGCATGGGTGGCAGCCCGACCGAGCCCGACTATCCGCACCGCAGCCGCGGCGAGGCGCTGGACATCCAGCTCGCCGGACACCTGACGGCCCTGCTCGCCGTGACCGACGAGCTCGGGCTGGTCGGGCTCGGGTTCGAGGAGGGCGCCACCGAGATCGCCGCGCAGGTCGCGCGGCTTCGGGGGGCCCAGCCCGGCCGGGTGCCGCAGCAGGACCCCGCGCCGACCGGGGACAGTGCCGCTGCCCTGCACCGGCGGGCGCATGACCTTGCCGCGCGTGCGCTGCTCGTTGCCGCGTCGCGGGCCGATACCACCGTTGCGATCCTTGCCGCTGAGCGGATGGATGCGCATGCCGCTGCGCTGGCGTCCCTGGATGCCTCGCGGGACCTGGCGGGCGCCCACTGACGGCCCCGGTCCGGGGCCGCGGAGGCTCCGGACCGGGTGCCATGCCCCTGCGGGGGGCTTGGCGGTGCCTCTCGGGGGTGCCGCCCGTTCCCGTCTGCGGCGCCGCTGCCGGGGCTCCGCCCCGGACCCCGCGCCTCATAAACGCCGGCGGGGCTGAATCGGCCCGCCTGAGTGCGCACGCGCGGCTACAAGATCGGGGCTCCGCCCCGGGCCCCGCGCCTCAAACGCCGGCGGGGCTGGATTTGGCCCGCCTGAGTGCCCACGCGCGGGTACAGCCCCCGCCTCAAACGCCGGCGGGGCTGGATCCAGGCCGGGCTACGGCGTGCGGGTGAAGGTTGCCGCCGCGATTCCGCACCAGGGGGGTGTGGACGGGGGCCAGACCGGGCCGATGGCTTCGGCGGATTCCATGGCGGCCGGGGCCACGCCCGGGATCTTCAGCAGGGACTGGGCCGTGCGGGAGCCCGGGTCCGGTGGGGGTGCGTCGCGGAATTCCACCGTCACGACGTACTCGCCCGTGCCCTCGGCGCGGCCCGTCGCCTCCACCGGCGCCACCACCCGCCGGCTCGCCGGATCGATTCGGCACCCGGTGACCCGTACGTACTCCAGCGCCGCCCGCTGCTCCGCAGCGACGGGGCCGCCGCCGCTGGCCCATACGTACAGGCCCAGCGGGGCGAACACCAGCAGCCCGGCCAGTGTCACCAGGCCCACCGCCCAGCCCTGCCATTTCAACGCGCTCGTGCTCACGTTCACGCTCACGACCATGGCACGATCCTCCTCGGGCGCCGCCCCGGCCACCAGCACCGGCGGGCTCACACAGCATTTCGAAGTGGGACCGGCTCGACACCCGACGTTCATTCAACTCACCGCGGAATGTGGGTTTCCGCGAGCACGCTGCACCCGTGAGACGCAACCTAGGAATCGTCCTGGGCCTCCTCCTGATCGGCGGCGCCGTCTTCGTCGCCTTCTTCAAGGGGCAGGAAAACCCGGGAACGCCGGCAACGAAGACCGTGCGTGGCGTCATCGGCTCGGAGAAGTCCGAATTCTTCCGCGACCCCGATGTCGTCAAGGCTCTTGCCGCCAAGGGCTACACCGTGAAGACGGAGACCTCAGGCTCCTGGGCGATGGATCAACTCGCCCTGAAGGACTACGACTTCGCCTTCCCCAGCAGCAGTGAACCCGCCAAGGAGGTGGAAGCAGCCGCCGGGATCAAGGGGGCCCAGGAAACCAAGCCGTTCTTCTCCCCGCTCGTCGTCATCGCCCGCTCCAACGCCGCCGGGGTCCTCGCAGGCAACGGCCTCGTGAAGATGGGCGGGAAGAACTCCGGGACCCTGCTCATGGGCCCCTTCCTCAAGGCCGCCGCCGAGGACCGGACCTGGCAGCAGCTGCCCGGCTCCGCCGCGCACGCCGAGCTGACCGGCACCGTGTTCATCAAGACCACCGACCCGGCCACCTCCAACTCCGGCGCGCTGTTCCTCGCCGCCACCTCCAACGTCGCCAACGGCAACAGCGTCGTCGCCGACGACGCCGGGATCGCACGCACCGCGCCCCTGCTGCGCAAGCTGATCTCCGTCCAGGGCGCCCTGGAGCCCAGCACCGACGACCCCTTCCGGGCCTTCATCAGCGGCAGCGGCGAACCGCTGATCCTGGTGTACGAATCGCAGGTCGCCTCCCTGCTGCTCCAGAAGCAGGGAGCGGGGAACATCGACGACATGGTGGTGCTCTACCCGGACACCACCGTCAACACGGCGCACACCTTCGTCCCGCTCGGCGACAAGGCCAAGGATCTCGGCACCCTCCTCGCCACCGACCCGAAGCTGCGCGAGCTGGCCCTGCGCCACGGGTTCCGCCCGCAGGACGGCGTGCCCGAGTTCACCGCCGCGACCGCCCCGCACGCCGCGTACCTCAACCCCGCGCTGACCGGCATCCGCCAGGTCGGCACACCCACCGTCAAGATCCTGATGGCGCTCGCCGCACGCGCCAAGGGCCAGGGGGACACACCGTGACACTCACACCTCCCGAGGACACACCGCTCGTCCTCACCGCTCCCGAGCCCGTCGCCCCCGTACGCCGGGAGCAGGCGGCGGGACTCGTTCCGCTCGAGGACGGCGTACGGGAAGAAATGGCCCGGCGGGCCGGTGAGTACGTCGGCTCGCTCGCCGGGATCGACAGCCGATCCCCCGAGTTCGCCACCCGCATCGGGGAGATCGCCGGGCTCGGCTCGGCCGACATCCGCTCCGCCGCCCAGCAGTCCAACCGGATGCTGGAGCGGGCCGTACGGTCCCTCGGCACGGACGGCGGGGGCGACGCCCAGGCGCGGGTGGGCGGCTCGCTCGTCGAACTGCGGCGGACCGTGGAGGATCTCGATCCGCGGGAATCCGCCGTGAAGGGGTTCGGCAAGCTGCTCTCGAAGCTGCCGGGCGGCAACAGGTTCCGCGACCACGTGGCGAAGTACGCCTCCTCCCAGGCGACGTTGAACCGGATCGTCGGCGCGCTGCGCAGCGGGCAGGACGAGCTGCGCCGCGACAACGCCGCCCTGCACACCGAGCGGGCCCGCCTGTGGGAGACCATGGGCAAGCTCCAGGAGTACGCGGTCCTCACCGAGGCTCTGGACGCCGCCGTCGAGCAGCGGATAGCCGAGGCGCAGTACGCGGATCCGCAGGCCGCCGATGCGATGCGGGCCGACGTGCTGTTCCCGGTGCGGCAGAAGCATCAGGATCTGCTGACGCAGCTGGCCGTCTGTGCGCAGGGGTACCTGGCCATGGACGTGGTCCGCAGGAACAACGACGAGCTGATCAAGGGGGTCGACCGGGCGGCCACGACGACCGTGTCGGCGCTGCGGATCGCCGTGATGCTGGCCGCGGCGCTGGACAACCAGCGGAAGGTGGTCGAGCAGGTCAACGCGCTGCGGGGGACGACGGAGGAGCTGATCCGGGGGAACGCGGCGATGCTGTCCACGCAGAGCGGGGAGATCCAGCGGATCGCGGCCGATCCGGCGGTGGGGACGGAGACCCTGCGGGTGGCGTTCGGGCAGATCTACGAGACGCTGGACGCGATCGACACGTTCAAGGTGCAGGCCACGGAGAGCATGGCGGCGACGGTGGAGTCCCTGACGGGGGAGTTGCAGACGGCCTCGGCGTATCTGGCGCGGACGCGGACTTCCGGGGCGCTTGAGGGGGGTGGCCGGTGAGCGGTGCCCAGCAGGGCCGGCGGCGTTGGCGGCCGCTGCGCGGGGCCCTTCCCCACCCCGCCCCTTCCCGAAACTGGGGCTCTGCCCCACACCCCGCGCCTCAAACGCCGGCGAGGCTGAGAGGGGCCGGCGCGCTCTTGGCCTTTGCCGTGCTCGTCACCGTGACCGCGTGCACCTCCTCCGACAAGCCCGTCGATCCGAAGCCGACCGCGTACGAGGAGGGGACGCTGCGGGTGTTGGCCTCCAGTGAGCTCGCCGATGTGCAGCCGGTGCTGGAGGAGGCGAGGAAGGCCACCGGGGTCAGTGTGCGCCTCACCTGGTCGGGGACCCTCGACGCCGTAGAGCAGGTCGCGTCCGGGAAGGCCGACGGGAAGTACGACGCGATCTGGCTGTCCTCCAACGACTACCTGCGGCTGCGCCCCGAGGCCGCCGGGAAGATCGCCAACGAGACGCCGGTGATGTCCTCGCCCGTGGCTCTCGGCGTCAAGCCGGAGGCGCTGGCCCGGCTCGGGTGGAAGCCCGAGGAGGTGACCTGGTCGGCGGTGCACCAGGCCGTCGCCGCCGGGAAGCTGACGTACGGGATGACCGATCCGGTGCGGTCCAACTCCGGGTTCTCCGCGCTCGTATCGGTGGCCTCCGGGCTGTCGGGGGCGCAGGCCGCGCTGACCGATGCCGATGTGCAGGCCGCCGCACCCCGGCTCAAGGAGTTCTTCGCCGGGCAGAAGCTGACCTCCGGGTCCTCCGGCTGGCTGGCGGCCGCGTACGGCAAGCGCGGGGACGTGGACGCGCTGGTCAACTACGAGTCCGTACTGCTGGCCATGAACCGGGACGCGAAGGCGGGGCTGACGGTGATCCGGCCGAAGGACGGCGTGGTCACCGCCCACTATCCGCTGACCCTGCTGACCTCGTCCCCGGCCGGGGCCCGCGAGTCGGGGCGGGCGCTGACGGAGTACCTGCGCGGCGCCGGGGCGCAGAAGGCGATCACCGAGCGGACGCTGCGCCGGCCGGTGGCCGCCGGGGTGGCGCCGGCCGCCGGACTGGACGGGGAGAAGCGGCGCGAGCTGCCGTTCCCCGGCTCGCGGTCGGTGGCCGACGGGCTGCTGGCCTCGTACGAGAACGAGCTGCGCCGGCCCTCGCGGACGGTGTACGTCCTCGACACCTCGGGGTCGATGGGCGACGAGGGCCGCATCGGGCGGCTGAAGACGGCGCTCACCGAGCTGACGGGCACCGGGAGTTCGGGGACGGGGCAGCGGTTCCGGGACCGCGAGGAGGTGACGCTGCTGCCCTTCGGCGACAAGGTGAAGAAGGTCATGACGCACGTCGTGGAGCCGGGCAATCCGGGGCCGGCCCTGGACGCGGTCCGCGGTGACGTGAAGTCGCTGGAGCCGGCGGGCGGTACGGCCGTCTACGGCAGCCTGGAGGCGGCGTACCAGCACCTGGGGCAGGGCAACGCGGACGCGTTCACCTCGATCGTGCTGATGACGGACGGCCAGAACACGGAGGGGCCGGGCGCCGGGCACTTCGACTCCTTCTACGCGGCGCTGCCCGAGGCGCAGAAGCACACGCCGGTCTTCGCGGTGCTGTTCGGCGACTCGGACCGCAAGGAGCTCACCCACATCACCGAACTGACCGGCGGGCGGCTCTTCGACGCCACCGACGGGAACGGTTCGCTCGACGGGGCCTTCGAGGAGATCCGTGGCTACCAGTAGGGCCGGCCGGGCCGCCGGTGCGGGCCGGGTGCGCGGGTACCTGGAGTCGAAGAAGAACCTCGCCGGGTCCGCCTGCGGCGTGGCCGGCCTGGGTCTGAGCGTCGCCGGGGTGGCCGGCTCGTACTGGCCGGTGGTGGTCGCCGGGCTGTACGGGGCGGGGGCGCTGATCGCCCCGCCGGAGGTGCCGGTGAAGCCCGAGCCGCCGGACCTGCGCGAGGAACTCGGCGTCCTGCGCGAGGACTTCGGGCGGTTGCGGGAGTACCTCGACGAGGTGGAGCTTCCGCCGGCGGCGGGCGGCAGGCTGAGCGAGCTGCTGGCGCTGTACGGTGCGCTGCTCGATCCGGGGTGGGTGGCGGAGGTGCTGGCGGGCGACGCGGAGTCGGTGCACGTGCTGTCGCGGGCGATCCGGCAGGACCTGCCGGACTGCGTGGACGCCTACAACCGGGCCCGGTGGTGGAACCGGCTGACGCCGGGGTCGGAATCGCCCGAGCGGCACCTGGAGCGTCAGCTGGTGGTGCTGTACGACGAGGCGGAGCGGCTGACGGCGGCCCTGCGCGATGCGGACGGCGCCCGCCAGCAGACGCAGACGACGTACCTGGAGGACCGGGGCCGCTCCTGACCCGCGTCGCCCGCACACGAGGACGCGTCCGCACATGAGGACGCGCCCGGCGGAAGGCCCCGCCGGGCGCGTCCTACGTGTACCGGCCCGGGTGTTCGTGCACCCGGGCCGGAGGTTCCCCGACCCGGGTGTTCGTGCACCCGGGTCGGGAAGTTCACATCAGCCCAGGCGCTCGACGAGCGCGTGGTACTGGTCCCACAGCTCCTTGGGAGTGTGGTCGCCGTAGGTGTTCAGGTGCTCGGGGACCAGGGCGGCCTCCTCGCGCCAGACCTCCTTGTCGACGGTGAGGAGGAAGTCGAGGTCGGCGGCCGGCAGGTCCAGGCCGTCGAGGTCGAGGGAGTCCTTGGTCGGCAGGATGCCGATGGGGGTCTCGACGCCCTCGGCGGTGCCGTCGAGGCGGCCGACGATCCACTTCAGGACGCGGCTGTTCTCGCCGAAGCCGGGCCAGACGAACTTGCCCGCGTCGTTCTTGCGGAACCAGTTCACGTAGTAGATCTTCGGGAGCTTCGACTGGTCCTTGTCGGCGGCGACCTTGACCCAGTGGGCCATGTAGTCGCCCATGTTGTAGCCGCAGAACGGCAGCATGGCGAAGGGGTCGCGGCGCAGCTCGCCGACCTTGCCCTCGGCGGCGGCGGTCTTCTCGGAGGCGATGTTCGAGCCGATGAAGACGCCGTGGTTCCAGTCGAAGGACTCGGTGACCAGCGGCACGGCGGAGGCGCGGCGGCCGCCGAAGAGGATCGCGGAGATCGGGACGCCCTTGGGGTCCTCCCACTCGGGGGCGATCGTCGGGCACTGGGAGGCCGGGACGGCGAAGCGGGCGTTGGGGTGGGCGGCCGGGGTCTCCGAGTCCGGAGTCCAGTCGTTGCCCTTCCAGTCGATGAGGTGCCCCGGCGCCTCTTCGGTCATGCCCTCCCACCACACGTCGCCGTCGTCGGTGAGCGCGACGTTGGTGAAGACGGTGTTCGCGTACATCGTCTTCATGGCGTTGGCGTTGGTGTGCTCGCCGGTGCCGGGGGCGACGCCGAAGAAGCCGGCCTCGGGGTTGATCGCGTAGAGGCGGCCGTCCTCGCCGAAGCGCATCCAGGCGATGTCGTCGCCGATGGTCTCGACCTGCCAGCCGGGGATCGTGGGCTCCAGCATGGCGAGGTTGGTCTTGCCGCAGGCGGACGGGAACGCGGCCGCGACGTACTTCGTCTCGCCCTCGCCGGCCGGCGGCGTGAGCTTGAGGATCAGCATGTGCTCGGCGAGCCAGCCCTCGTCGCGGGCCATGACGGAGGCGATGCGCAGGGCGTAGCACTTCTTGCCGAGCAGGGCGTTGCCGCCGTAGCCGGAGCCGAAGGACCAGATCTCGCGGGTCTCGGGGAAGTGCGAGATGTACTTGGTGGTGTTGCAGGGCCACGGGACGTCGGCCTGGCCCTCGGCGAGCGGAGCGCCGAGGGTGTGGACGGCCTTGACGAAGAAGCCGTCGGTGCCGAGCTCGTCGAGGACGGGCTTGCCCATGCGGGTCATGGTGCGCATGGCGACCGCGACGTAGGCGGAGTCGGTGATCTCGACGCCGATCGCGGAGAGCTCGGAGCCGAGGGGGCCCATGCAGAAGGGGACGACGTACATCGTGCGGCCCTTCATGGAGCCGCGGAAGATCCCCTTCTCGCCGGCGAAGATGTCCTTCATCTCCGCGGGGGCCTTCCAGTGGTTCGTGGGGCCCGCGTCCTCTTCCTTCTCGGAGCAGATGAAGGTCCGGTCCTCGACGCGCGCGACGTCGGACGGGTCGGAGGCGGCGTAGTACGAGTTCGGGCGCTTGGTCTCGTCGAGCTTCTTGAACGTGCCCTTGGCGACGAGCTCCTCGCACAGGCGCTCGTACTCGGCCTCGGAGCCGTCGCACCAGACGATGCGGTCGGGCTGGGTGAGGGCAGCGATCTCGTCCACCCAGGAGATCAGCTCTGCGTGGTCGGTGGGGCTTGTCGGACCGGAAGAGGTGGGAGCCGCGTTGTCGCGCGCCACGATTGCTCCTTGTTGAGGGGTTTGTTTGGTGTGTGCCCCGTGGGGGCTGCGACCCGGACGCTTCGCGCTCCGCTCATCCGGTGTCGACCGCACTCATCTGATCATCCGGTGCGTGTGCGCATATGTCCAGAGGGCCTCTCACGTGAGCATCGCCACGTCCGTCAATCTTCCGTAAAGAGGACTAACCGAAACCTACGGACCCGTAGGTAGCATGTGGACCATGACTTCTGACCCCGCCGCCGCGCCGGCCGAGCCGGAGGCCAAGCCGCTGATGCGCGGCTGGCTGCACACCGGGATGTTCCCCGCCGTGGTGATCGCGGGTCTGGTGTTGATGGCCCTGACCGACTCGGCCCGGGCGCGCGCGGCCTGCGGGGTCTACATCCTCACGGCCTGCCTGCTCTTCGGGGTCAGCGCGGTCTACCACCGCGGCACCTGGGGCCCGCGCGGCGAGGCCATCCTGCGCCGCCTCGACCACGCCAACATCTTCCTGATCATCGCGGGCACCTACACCCCGCTGACGGTCCTGCTGCTCCCGCCCTCGACCGGGCGGACCCTGCTGTGGGCGGTGTGGCTCGCGGCCGCCGCCGGCATCGCCTTCCGCGTCTTCTGGGTCGGCGCACCGCGCTGGCTCTACACCCCCTGCTACATAGCCATGGGCTGGGCGGCGGTCTTCTTCCTGCCCGACTTCATGCGCACCGGCGGCATCGCCGTCCTGGTCCTGGTGATCGTCGGCGGTCTCCTCTACAGCGTGGGAGGGGTCATCTACGGGATGAAGCGGCCCAACCCCTCACCGCGGTTCTTCGGGTTCCACGAGGTCTTCCACTCGCTGACCCTCGCGGCGTTCGTCGCGCACTACGTCGGCATCTCGCTGGCCGCCTACGCGCACTGAGCGCGCGGCCGGCCCGGTCAGCGCAGCCGGTCCCGGGCGAGGGCGGTCAGCACGGCCCGGGTCTTGGTCTCCCCGGACTGCGGCGGGGTCAGGCCGCGCTCCCGCAGCGCCTCTGCGAGCAGGTCCTGGACCGGGGCCGCCTCCGCGAGGTCCGCGCGCACCGAGACCTCCAGGAACCGCAGTTCGCCGGCGGTGGTCCACTCCTCGATCGCCACGGATCCGGGCACTTCGTCCCAGTCGTCCTGCTTCCACCTGACGGCGTGCACCGGGCCGAGCGCCACCAGCCCGTCGAGGTCGTCGACCCCCGCGCCGGCGGCCTCCAGCAGGTCCAGCTGCGGCTCGATCAGCAGGCCGTCGAGCGCGCCGCGTTCGGCGTCGAGCGCGGCCCCGAACTTCCGCTCGGCCTCCAGCGAGGCCGCCAGCACGGGGGTGAACGAGGGCCCGGCCCTGTCCTCCTCGATCCTGAACTCCCAGTCCTCCTCCTCGCGCTCGCGCTGCCAGCGCGGTGGAACCATGGGGCACGGCCGCAGTTTGACGGTCAGGTCCGCCTTCCGTTTGGACCCGGGCGCCTCCCGGTCGCGGCGCAGGCGCAGGATGAGCCCCTCCTCCAGCAGGGGCAGCAGGATCCCGGCGCCGGCCGACTTCCTCGGCCTGTCCCAGAAGTGGATGACGCGGGAGCGCCCCTCCTCACGGTCGAGCTCCAGGGCGTCGAACGCCGCCCCGGCCTCCGCACCGGCAAAGCTGATCTTGATTTCCGCGGCCGTGGCCCTCGGGGACTGCGTCATGATCCCGTTATCGCACGGCGGGCCGGGGCCCGCATTCGCCCTGCTGGGCCGAACGGCCCAGCAGGTGCCCCGCCGCCGGCCGCGGCGGGGCACCTGCCCGGTGCCGGCCGGCTAGCAGGCGTAGCCGTCCCGGTCGGGGTCCAGGCGCAGCGGGTCGCTGCCGTTGACCTTCATGCGTTTCGGGTACTGGTGGGCGGCCAGCCAGTCGCAGCGGGCCTTCGTCGTCTCCTTCACCTCCGCCGGGAAGCGGGTCGGCACGCACAGGTTGACCTTGCCGTAGTGGCGGTCGCAGCCCGCGACGGCGGGCGCGACCGGGACCGAGTCCCGCGGGGCGGGGTTCGCCTTGGCGGGGCCGAGCCTGTCCGCGAAGGCGTGCTCGTGCGCCGAGGGCTGCTCCCCGGCGGCGGCGGCCAGGGCCGGGGCGCCGCCCAGGTGCACCCACTGCGCGACCGAGGGGATGCCGTTCGCGTCGACCGCGAAGAGCATGTACCAGCCGGGCGGCGCCAGGTTCGGGTTGCTGGTGACGTTGAGGTCGACGGTGGTGCCGTTGACGACCGTCATCGGCAGGTCCACGAACCGCTGGTTCGGGTCCGAGGAGTGGGTGACCGCCGCCGGACGGATCAGCTCCGCCTTGGCCACCGGCCGGTTGACGGTGATCCGCTGCGTGTCCCCGTACACCCACTGCGCGTCGATCACCGAGGTGATCTGCGGGCGCGCGCCCTTGAAGAGGTAGGGCGGGGTGTAGATCGACACGTTGTGGTTGTAGGTGCCGTTGCCCGGGTTGTCGCCGACCGACATGACGCGGCCGTCGGGCATCAGGAACGACGCCGAGTGGTACGTGCGCGGGATCGGGTCGGCGGCCAGGCCCGCCTGGTAGGTGTTGGTCGCCGGGTCGAAGAACGAGGCCTCGTAGACCGGGTCGGCCCGGTCGTGCAGCCCGCCGCCCGTCTCCAGCACCTTCCCGTCGGGCAGCAGCACGGCCGACACGTACATCTTGCCCTCGGCGCCGGTCTGCGGCCGCTTGCCCGTGCCGGTGTCGACCAGGCCCTGCGGGAGGTCCGGGCCGGCCGTGTAGGCGGGGCTCGGCTTCTTCAGGTCGATGATGTCGGTGATCCGGTTCGCGGCCGGGTTGGTCTCGTTGTTGCCGCCGCCGATCGTCAGCACCCGCTGGTCCTGCGCCGGGGGCAGCAGCACGCTCGCCGACTCGTCGCGCTCGTCCTTCTTCCGCAGGCCGGGCACGTCCGTGATGGTGTTGGCGCCGTAGTCGTAGACCGAGGAGCCGGAGCCGGCGGTGTTGTTGCCGAAGGTGTGGCTGCCCGAGTAGAAGAGCCGCCCGTCCTGCATGAGGATCATCGACGGGTACAGGCCCCAGTAGGACCAGGTCTGGTTGACCTCGTTCATCGGCAGCCACTTGTTCTGCGCCGCCGAGAACTTCTCCGCGGTGACGTTGCCCGTGGAGTCCTCCTTCAGACCGCCGAAGGAGATCACGTCACCGTTGCCGAGGATCGTCGCCGACGGGTACCAGTGCCCGCCGTTCATGTCGTTGGTCTTCGTGTACTGCTCGGTCGCCGGGTCGAAGACGTAACTGTCCTTCAGCCCCTGGTAGCCGATCTTGCCGTCGGCGGACGGATAGCCCTTGTTGCCGCTCATCACCAGCACCCGGCCGTCCGCCAGCTGCACGTGGCCCGAGCAGAACATGTCCACGGGCGTGGGGACCGTCTTGAAGGAGCCGTTCGCCGGGTCGTAGACGGCCGAGGTGAAGGTGCCCGCGTTGAACTGGGCGATGTCGTTGCCCGAACCCGCGATCAGCAGCACCTTGCCGTTCTTCAGGACCACGGCGTGCATCGAACGCACCGGGTTCTTGGCGGGGATCACCTCCCACTTGCCCTTGGCGCACTCCTCGGCCGTGCCCGAGCAGGTGGGCTGCGGCGGGAGCGCCCCCACCTCCTCCAGCGCGTAGTCGTCGGTGGTCAGCGTGCCCACCCCGTACACCGAGAGCCCCCACGCGATCTTGTCGGTGTTGGGCGGGACGGCCGGCGTACGGACGGCCGTGCGCGCCCAGCCGGCGCTGACCGGCGGATTCTGCAGGTCGGTCCAGTACTGCCAGGTCCCGGTCGAGGCCTCACGGCGGAACACCGTCACCGAGACGTCCGGGGTGTTCGACTTGTACCAGGCGGACAGGTCGTACTGCCTGCCCGGCGTGACGGTCGGGGCGCAGGCGCTGTTCTCGGTGACCAGCGCCTTGCGGTCACCGTCCACGCGGCGGGTCAGCGAGACCTTCACCGCCTTGGTGCCGCTGTGCGCGTCGGAGACGGTCGCGAAGGTGAAGTCGTTGTCGCCCCAGCCCGATTTGGACCAGCAGGACGGCATGTCGGCGCCGGGCGCACCGGCCGTCTCGAAACCGGGATTGGTGAGCAGATTGGGCGCTCCGGCCGTGGCCTGCTGCGGTGCGGTGAGCAGCAGGCCCGCGGTCATCGCCCCGACGGCCAGCAGGGCGGCCCGCCGCCCGGCCCTCCGCCGGATCTTCAGTCGCATCGAAAGGTTCCCTTCTGTGCGGCTCAACTCTTCGTGTGGCGCCCGGCGTCGTGCACCTCGCGCCCCTTGCTCCCCTTGCGTGGCAGGTAGACGAGCGCCTCGGTGGCCGCGAACCGCAGGACGAAGGTGGTGACCAGCGCCAGCGCGGTGGCGGGCAGCACCGCCATCCCGAACCGGGCGACGAACAGCGCGATCAGCGGGATCCGCAGCAGCAGATCGGCATTGACGAGCAGCGCGAACCGCCCGACCCGGTCCGCCCAGTGCCGGTGCCGGCGCCGGTCGCGGAACAGCAGCGTCTCGATGAGGAGGAAGTTCCACAGCACCCCGGCCTGGTTCGCGACGATCTCCGCCGGGAGGTAGTGCATCCCGGCGTGCGTCAGCAGCCACAGCGCGGCCAGGTTCGGCACGAAACCGGAGAGCCCGATCAGCCCGAAGCCGATCATCCGGGCCAGCGGGGCCGCGGAGCGCAGCGCGGCCAGGTGGGCCAGGAAGCGCATGCCCTCGCGGGCGGTGGACTTGGACTCGCCCGAGTAGCGGTCCTGGAAGACGAACGGGACCTCGGCGACCTTGCCCGGGCGGCAGCGCACCGCCAGCTCCAGCAGGATCTTGTAGCCGAGGGGCCTGAGGGCCTGCGAGGTGACGGCCGAGCGGCGCATGGCGAAGAAGCCGCTCATCGGGTCGCTGATCCCGCGCAGGGCGCGGGGGAAGAGCCCCTTGGTCAGCCAGGTCGCGCCGCGCGAGACGGCGATCCGGTAGCTCCCGGCGAGCCCGGCCCGGCTGCCGCCGCTGATGTAGCGGGAGGCGACGACGAGGTCGGCGCCGGTGCGCTCGCCCTCGCCGACGAGCTCGGGCACCAGGTGGGGCGGGTGCTGGAGGTCGGCGTCCATGACGACGATCCAGTCGGTGTCCGCCCGCCTGATGCCCTCGACGACCGCGCCGCCGAGGCCGCCCTCGGCGACCTCCCGGTGCAGGACCGCCACCGGAAAGGGGTACTCGCCGGCCGCCTTCTCGATGACGGCCGGGGTGTCGTCCGTGGAGTCGTCGACGAACAGCACCGCGCAGGGCAGGTGTTCGGGTTCGGGGAGGGCGTCACCGAGCCTGCGCAACAACTCGCCGATGTTGCCCGCCTCGTTGAAGGTCGGGACGATGAGGGTGACGCTGCCGGTCACCGACTGCGGAGCGGCCAGTTCCGTATCGATCGGGGCAGGAAGGGACCACAGGTCCTCGCTCATGGCGGCTCAGCTCCCACTCTCGCGGTCGGTCCGGCGTATCTCGATGCGGTCCTCGCCCGAGCCGAAGACGGCGACCGCCGTCGAATGCTCCAGTGCGGCCTTCACGTTCGGCAGGTCCACCGCGTCGCGGCGCACGGTGGGCGAGGACACCACGTAGTCGATGTCCCGCCAGCCGCCCGGCAGGGTCTTGGTCACGGCGGGGTCGAGATCGGCCTTGTAGAACCAGATGGCGCCGAGCCCGGGCTCGAAGCCGCGGTGGACGGCGTCCAGCCACAGCGCGTCGTCGAGCAGGACGCGGGTCTTCGCCGGCTCGGCGACCTCGCTGCCGAGCCAGGCCGCGGCCTGCCGGTACGGGGCGTTCGCGTCGGCCGTGAGCGCGGTGCGGTTGCCCTCGTACCAGCGCGGCAGCACGTACAGCGCGGCGGACGCGGCCAGTACGCAGACCAGGACCCGGCGCGCCCACACCACCGGCCGGCGCTCCCCGGGCGAACGGCGGCGGCGCAGCACCGCGTGCGTGATGCTGGCCGCGCCGCCCGCGAGGACCAGCGCCAGGAACGGCAGCGCCTGGATCACGTACATCGCCGGAAGGTAGCCGGAGGGCCGCATCGCGACGAGGCCCAGGATCACGGCGGCCAGCGCCGGCCCGGCGAGCGCCCGGGCGGTGACCGACCACCGCAGGGTCAGCAGCAGCAGGACGGCACCGGCCAGCCCGCCCAGGGGCAGGACGGTGTCGTAGTACAGCCAGGACCGGAAGACCCCGTTCGAGCCGGAGCCGGGGGTGAGGATGAAGCCGGAGCCCGGGCGGCTCATCTGGTAGGTGATGCCGTCGACGAGCGAGACGTGGCCGGCGCCGGGCAGCAGCTCGCTGTTGAGCAGCGCGAACAGCGGGTACGACAGCCCGATCAGCGCGCAGGCGGTGATGGCTCCGGTGACGGCGAACTTGCGGGTGTCGCGGTGGCTGTGGCGCCACATGGTCACCAGCAGCGCCGGGAGCACCACCAGCATCGTCTCCTTGGTCAGGACGGCGGTGGCGGCCGCCAGTCCCGAGCCGAAGTGGTGCCACAAGTGGCGGCTGGGCGACGCGGCGAGGCAGAACGCCAGCAGCATCCACACCACGGCGAGGTTGTCGAGGAAGATCTCCCGCTGGAGCACGACGGAGAGCGGCGACAGCCCGAAGAGGGCCATCGCGAGCCCGGCCGCCCAGCGCGGCAGCCACAGCCGGCGCGCGAGGACGTAGATCAGGACCGAGCCGGCGGCGGAGACCGCCAGCATCGAGAACCGCATCGACGCGACGGTCATCGAGTCGGGCACGAAGAGGGACGGCAGGTAGGTCAGGCCCGCGATCTGGATCCAGCCGAGGGGCGGGTGGTCGTACCAGTACGTGTAGTGGGCCAGGCCGTCGCCCTGCTGGACCGCCCACGCCTGGGCGAGGTAGGTGCCCTCGTCGTCGCTGAGGGTGGGGAAATCGGTGATGTTCCAGCCCTGGACGAAGACGATGACCAGCAGCAGGGCGCCGCAGAGCAGCAGGTCGGGGCGGGAGCTGCGGAACCGGACCAGCGGCCTGGCGGGCGCGGGCGGGCGGACACCGAGTCCGCCGGAGCCTTCGCCCGGCAGGCGCCGGACGGGCAGGCGCTGCGCGTCGGTGGCGGTCGCCGTGGCGGTGGCCGTGGCGGTCGCGGACTGGGGATCAGTGGCCGTGGGCAGGGTGGCGGTCACTGGTGGCTGTCCTCTCGGATCGCGGAGGCGGAGGAGGCGGCGGAAGCAGAGGAGGCGGCGGAGGTGGCGGCCGTCGCGGCGGGGACGGGGGCCGTGGTGGTGGCCGTCGTCAGGTGGGCGCCCGTGTGGCTCGTCAGCTCCCACTCGTTGCGGCCGCGCTGCTCGCGCCAGACCGCGCGGATCGCGGCGCCGGCGAGCATGACCTGGTAGAAGGGGCCGCCGACCACTAGCTTGACGTAGTGCACGAAGCGCACGCGCAGCCCGTACTGGCGGCCGAAGTCGTGCAGGCCGACGATCTCGAAGACGAAGGTCACCATCGCCGTGATCATGGGCAGGAAGGTGATGATCGCGATGCCGACCGGGACGTCGACGAAGACCGCGACGGCGAAGTTGAGCGGGATGATCACCCCGGAGGCGGCCTGCATGAACGGGGTCATCAGGGTGTAGCGGGCCAGCCAGCGCTGCCCGCGGCCGGGCAGCTGCCGCCAGTCCTTCTTCCGGTACACCTGGAGGAAGCCCTGGTTCCAGCGGGTCCGCTGCTTGAGCAGGCTCATCAGCGAGCCCGGCGTCTCCTCGCGCGTGACCATGTCGGAGTCGTAGGCGACGACCACCTTCTTGCCGACCGACGACAGCCGCACCCCCAGGTCGCAGTCCTCGGCGAGGCAGTTCTGGTCCCAGCCCCCCGCCTCGCGCAGCACCTCGGTGCGCACGAAGACGGTGTTGCCGCCGAGCGGGATGAAGCCCTTCTCGGCGTGCAGGTGCAGCCGGGAGCGGAACCAGAAGAAGTACTCCAGGCAGTTGCGCAGGCTGTACCAGCTGGAGTGGAAGTTGATGAGCTGGACCCCGCCCTGGACCACGTCGGCGCCGGTGGACCGGAAGGCGTGGTCGACGTGGGCGAGGAGCTCCGGGTGGACCTGGTCCTCGGCGTCGAAGACCCCGACGATGTCCCCCCGGCAGTGCGGCAGGGCGGTGTTGAGGGCCTTCGGCTTGTTCTTGGTCTCGTGGTGGTCGACGACGACGCGTACGAGGCCGGGCGCCCGTTCGGCGGCCCGCGCGGCCGCGCGCTCGGCGACGGCGGCGGTCTCCGGGTCGTCGTGCCCGACGATCACGATGATCTCGTAGTCGTGGTGGCTCGATTCCAGCAGCCGGTCGATCGTGTGCTCCAGCACCGCCTGTTCGTGGCGGGCCGGCAACAACAGGGAAAAGGCCAGCCGGCCGCCCCCGTCGGGGCGGTCGAACCGGGTCGACGCGAGCGTCTCCGGCGTCCGCCACGCGTGCATCTGCCACCAGAGCGTGAACGCGGCGATCCCGAACAGCGCAAGCGAAATTATGGAAATGAACACAGAGGTGTACAAACCGTCCCCCCACAGACTGCCGCAACCCCAGGCGGCGAACCGTGAAACCCCCCGGAGGCACGCGGCGGGCCCCCCGGCCCGCCGCCCTCCGCTTCCCCCCTCGCGCACCCCCCAGCGCGCTGTGTCGATGTCGATGTGTCGATGTGTCGATGTGTCGATGCGTCGATGCGTCGATGCGTCTCGAACGACACGAGACTAGGCAGCGGAAATGAAAGTCAGGAGCCGTCCGGATGAAAACCCTGTTACTGAACAAGCGTACGGACAACCGGAATTGACGGTACTCCGGTCGGTTCAGGGACGAACCGTACCCAACTGCTCCGCCAGCTCGACCGGATCTGTCGTAGGCCGCGCGCAGACGAAATGTCGACACACATACGCCGTCGGAAGGTCGTGCACGAGTGTGCGCTCGGCCAAAAGGGGGAACTCCCCTCCACTCCCGTCCGCCGCACGCGGCATCCCCGTGGCCACGACAGCCCCGGGAGCCGTCCCCAGCAACGCCGTCCGGTGCAGCAGCGCCCGGGCCGGATCCTCCGGATGACCGACCACCGCGACCTCGCGCGGACCGTCCAGGAGCGCCTCCGCGACCGCCAGCCCGTGCCCGATGAAGCGCGGCGCACGCGGCCCGAGGGCCTCCACCACCCCGAGCGCCCGCTCGGCCGCCGTACGGTGCACCTCCGATCCGGTGTGCGCGGCGTACGAGAGCAGCGCGCCGGCGGCGGCGGTCCAGCCCGAGGGGGCGGCGGTGTCGGTGGGGTCCTGGGGCCGCCTGATCAGCTTCTCGGCATCGTGCGCGGTGTCGTAGAGGGACCCGTCCTCGGCGGTGAACCGGTCCAGCACGAGATCGACCAGGAACCCGGCGAACTCCAGCCACACCCCCTCCCCGGTGACGGAGGCGAGAACGAGGAACCCCTCGGCCACGTCCCCGTAGTCCTCCAGCACACCGGCGTTCACGCCCACATGGCCGTCCTTGCTGGTCCGCGCGAGCCGGGCCCGCCCGTCCATGTGCACCCGGACGAGCAGATCGGCGGCCTCGGTGGCCCGCTCGACGAGATCCGGCCGCTCGAAGAAGGCCCCGCACTCGGCGAGGGCCGCGATGGCCAGCCCGTTCCACGCGGCGACCACCTTGTCGTCCCGCCCGGGCGCGGGCCGCTCCTCCCGCGCGGCGAGCAGCCGCCACCGGATCGACGCGAGCCGCCCGGCGTCCGCCGCCGGCCCGTCCTGGGGCAGCTGGAGCACGGACGTGCCGTGCTCGAAGGTCCCCTCCTCGGTCACCCCGAAGTACGCGACGGCCAGCTCGGCATCGTCCTCCCCCAGCACCTCCCGCAACTGGGCCGGGGTCCACGCGTAGTACGCCCCCTCGACATGCTCGCCGGTCAGCGGATCCTCACTGTCGGCATCGAGCGCGGAGGCGAAACCGCCCTGCTCGGTCCGCAGCTCCCGCACCATGAAGTCGGCGGTCTCCAGCGCGACGCGCCGGGCCAGGTCTGACCCGGTGGTCCGCCACAGGTGCGCGTACACCCGGCACAGCAGCGCGTTGTCGTACAGCATCTTCTCGAAGTGCGGCACGACCCACTCCCGGTCCACGGAGTACCGCGCGAACCCGCCGCCGAGCTGGTCGTAGATACCGCCCCGCGCCATGGCCTCGCACGTATCGGCGGCCATCTGCAACGCCCCCTCGGAACCGGTCCGGGCGTGGTGCCGCAGCAGGAACTCCAGCACCATGGACGGCGGGAACTTCGGCGCCCCGCCGAACCCGCCCCGCGCGGCGTCGTACTCCCGCGTCAGCCCCAGCAGCGCCTGCGCCAGCTCCTCGGGCCCGGGCGTGCCGGCCTTCCCGTAGTCCAACTGCCGCCCGGCCAGGTCCCGTACGATCCGCTGCGCCACCTCGGCGACCTCCTCGGGCCGCCCCACCCACGCCATGCGCACCCCTTCGAGCACCTGCATGAAGGAGGGCATCCCGTGCCGCGGCTCGGGCGGGAAGTAGGTCCCGAAGTAGAACGGCTCGGCATCGGCCGTCAGGAAGACGGTCATCGGCCACCCACCCTGCCCGGTGGCGGCCTGCACGGCCTCCATGTAGACGGCGTCGACGTCGGGGCGCTCCTCGCGGTCCACCTTGATGTTGACGAAGTGTTCGTTCATGTACGCGGCGGACAGCTCGTCCTCGAAGGATTCGTTGGCCATGACATGACACCAATGGCAAGAGCTATAGCCAACGCTTAGCAGAACGGGTACGCCGCGCTCCCGCGCCTCCGCGAAGGCCTCCGGGGACCAGGGCCACCAGTCGACGGGGTTGTCGGCGTGCTGGAGGAGGTAGGGGGAGGTCTCGTTCGCGAGGTGGTTCGGCATGGGGCCATCCTGCCGCACGAGATCGGATCAGCGCCGAAGGAGTGGGGACAGGTCGCGGGTGTGGGCGGAGGGCGGGGTCACGCTCGGGTGCACACGTGGGTGGTGGTGCTGCCGGTCGGCTCTGTGTGGCGGATGCGGAGGGTGTTCTTGGCGTACTCGACGGACAGCTTCTGGCCGTCGTTCGTGTTCGCGTGGCCCGGGGGCTTCCAGGGGAGGGTGAGGGGGGTGGTCTCGTCGACGGTGGCGGGGACGGTGAGCGCCTCGCCGCCGGTGAGGCGGTTGACGCCCTTGGGGGCGTCGTAGACGTCGAGGCGCAGGTGGCCGCCGCGCAGCAGGAAGCCGCCGTTCCAGGTGCCGCCGCCGTCCGCCCACTCGATGGACCAGCCGCCGTTGCCGCCGCCGTCCGCGTTGACCTGGGCCTTGCCCCGTGCCGTGTGTCCGCCGGGCGTGGTCGATTCGATGGTCCAGGCGCCCCTGATGAAGGCGTCGAAGGCTCGGCCCGCCACGGTGGGGGGTGCGGAGGTGGCCGGTGCGGGGGTGCTCGGTGTCGCCGGGGCGGGGTCCGCCGGCTTGGTCGTGCCCTTGCCCGTGCAGGCCGCGAGCATCGACGCTCCGACGCCGATGGCCAGGTAGCGCAGCGCGTTGCGCCGGCCGATCAGTCGTGCGGCCGTGCGTATCTCTCGTACCGGTGTCACCGGTTCCCCGTTCGTGGTCGTGGTTCAGCGCATCATGACCGTATGGTCGCCAACTCCCTCTGAACTAGCTCAGATTCTCTCGCGCTCGCGGGCGTCCCGACGGACACTTGTGGCTCGTTGCCGGAGCTCTCTGAGGGGGATTGCCGATGCGGGACAGCCATCGCAGTGAGGCCGAGCGGCTGTTGGGGCGGGCCGTCGAGGAGGAGGCCCGGCGGGCGGCGGCGGGGGTGCCGGCCGACAAGGCGGTGCTGCTGGCGCGGGCCAGGGAGGCTCTGGATTCGCTCGCGGCGAGTGCCGCTCCGGAGTACGAGGCGTACGTACGGGCCCTGGACGAGGCGGCGGCCGGGGAGCAGTCGCTGGGTGAGGCCTTCCAGCGGGGGAATTCCTCGACCGCCTTACTGGTGGCTGCGGTTGCGGCGGCTGCGGCCGTCGGGGCGGATCTGGCGCTCGGTGTGGCGGCCGGTACGGCACTGACCGCGGGGGCGGTGGCGGGCGTCGCGGGGGCGGTGGCGACCGTGGCGAAGGTGACGGCCCTGCACCTGCCGGCGGCGAACCGGCGGGCCGGGGAGCGGGGCCGGCCGGGCGGGCCGGAGCAGTTGAGGCTGCAGTGGCTGTCGGCGCTGGAGGTGCGCGGCATACGGCCGTTCCTGGAGCAGCAGCGTGCGGTGGCCGCGGCGGCGCGGGCGCCGCGGATCGCGGCCCGGACCGCGCCGCCGCTGCGCGGGGCGGACCGCAGTGCGGAGGCCCGGCGGCGCAGCGTGCTGGAGCAGTCGTTCGGCCAGCTCCCGGATCCGGCGGGCCCGTTCGCGGGCCGGAAGGCGGAGCTGACCCGGATCGCGCAGTGGGTGCAGGCGGCGCGGGCCAGCACGGAGACGCGCCCGGTGGTCGTGGTGCTGCACGGTGAGCCGGGGGTGGGCCGTACGGCGCTGGCGCTGCGGGCGGCGCACGGGCTGCGGGACCAGTTCCGGGGCGCGTGCGTGGTGGATCTGCGGGGCGGGGACCTGGGGGGTGCGCCGCTGTCGACGCGGGAGGCGCTGCTGCACCTGCTGAACCGGTTGGGCGCGCCGCGCGAGCAGTTGCTGTTCCGCGAGGGGTCGTCGGCGGAGCAGCAGGTGCGGCGGCTCGGCGAGCTGTACCACCAGCACCTGCAGGGGCTGCCGGTGACGGTGGTCCTGGATGACGCGGTGGCTGCGGCGCAGGTGCGGATGCTGGTGCCAGAGCGTTCCGAGAGCCTGGTGCTGGTGACGGCGCGGGAGCCGCTGGAGCTGCCGGCGGATCTGGCGGCGTGGGTGTACCAGCTGCCGGTGGAGCGGTTGGCGGAGGCGGAGGCGACGGAGCTGGTCCGCGCGGCGGCCGCGGCGGAGCCGGGCGATGCCGAAGGCGCCTCCGCGGCCGCCGTATCGGCGGCCGTGGAGTCGGGTGGCGGGCTGCCCCTCGCGCTGCGGATGCTGGCTCCGCCGGCGCGTGAGGGCCGGGTGCCCGCCGCCGGGGAGGGGCATCCGGTGGAGCGGGCCCTGCGGGCCGCCGATGCGCGGCTGTCCGCGCCGGCCCGTCGGCTGTTGCTGCGGTTGCCCCTGGCCGGGCGGGCCTCCCTCGGCGGTGCGGCGGCGGCCGCGCTGGCCGACGTACCGGAGCAGGCGGCGCTGCGCGCGCTGGAGGAGCTGTGGGAGGCCGGGCTGATCGAGCGGGTGCGCGGGCAGCGGTTCCGCATGCACGACGCGGTGCGCGCGTACGCCGCGGCACGGCTGGCGGCGATGGAGGACCGGGCGGAGGCGGTCGCGGCGCACGAGCGGCTGATCCGGAACTACGCGCAGCTCGCGGACTCGGTGATCCGGATGGTCGACGGGAAGATGTCGACGCGGGCGAACCAGTTCGGGGGGCACGGTTTCACCTCGCTGGACGCGGCGCTGCGCTGGCTGGACGACGAGTCGAGCTTCATCACGGCGGCGCTGCGGCATTCGGAGGGGGTGGACCAGCAGGCGGTGCTCGACCTGCTGGGGGCGCTGTGCGACTTCTGCCTGCTGCGCGGGGACCTGTACCGGCTCGGTGAGATCGACGAGCTGACGCAGGCCGTGGCGGCGGGCCGGCAGGGCGAGCAGGGCCGGCTGGTGCGGTCGGTGCAGTGGCGTACGGGTATCGCGGCGCGGCAGCTGGGCGAGCTGGACAAGGCCCGCACCACGCTGACCTCGGTGGTGGACCAGTACATGGAGGCCCGGCAGGAGGCGGGGGCGGCGATGGCGCTGGTGTCGCTCGGCATCACCCTGCACCACCAGGGCAGCCTGCCGGAGGCGGCGGCCCGCATCCGCGAGGCGCTGGTGCTGCAGGAGCCGGCGGAGCTGGCGGGCGACCGGGCGTGGGGTCTGCACGCGCTGGCCGCGGTGGAGCGGGACCTGGCGCACCTGGCGGAGGCGATCCGGCTGCTGGAGCTGTCGCTGGCCCTGCACCGGGAGAGCGAGAGCGTGCACGGCGAGGCGTGGGCGCACTTCCAGCTGGGCCAGGTGTACCTGCGGGTCGGTGACGTGCCGCGGGCGGAGGCGGAGCTGCGCCTGGCCCTGGACCTGTACGGGCGCACGCGCGACGACCGCGGTGAGGCGTGGGCGCTGACGCAGCTGGGCCGGGCCAGGGTGGTGGACGGGGATCCGGGGCCTGCGCTGGAGCGGCTGCGGGAGGCCCTGGCCCGGCACCGGGAGGCGGAGGACGCGCGCGGTGAGGCGTGGACGCTGTACTACCTGGGGCAGGCGCTGGAGGAGGGCGGCGAGCGCGATCAGGCGGTGCGGGAGCTGGAGCGGGCGCGCACGATGTTCTCGCGGATGCGGGACGTGTACGGGCTGGCGCACGCCCGGCACCATTCGGGGCGGGTGACGCGGGACCAGCGGGCGGCGCAGACGGGGAACCTGAAGAACTCCGGGTTCGCGCGGCAGCTGCTGGTGGACGCGCGGGCGGACTTCCGGCGGATCGGGCTGGCGCACGGTGAGGCGTGGACGTGCCTGGAGCTGGCGGTGGTGGACGCGGGCAACGGCCGGGTCGCGCAGGCGCTGGGGCTGTGCGAGGAGGCGGTGCGGCTGTTCATCTCGTACGGGGACCGGCGCGGGGAGGACTGGGCGCGGTTCCTGCGGTGCACGATGCTGCCGTACGCCGTGCCGGGCGCGCCGGAGGAGGCGCGGGCGGAGCTGGCGCGGCTGGCGCAGGCGCCGCATCCGGCGCGGGACGGGCGGCTGGAGGACGGCCTGGAGACGTACGGGGTGGTGCTGGGCCGGGGTGTGGATCCGGCGGAGGGCTGGCAGGCGTGGCGGCTGGGCCTGGTGCCGAACCTGCACTCGCGGGAGATCATGGGCGTGCCCTTGCCTCCGGCCGACCCGGCGTAGCTCCCGGGACCCGGGGCTCCGCCCCGTACCCCGCGCCTCAATCGCCGGCGGGGCTTGATTTGCCTCCGGCGGCGCCTCAAACGCCGGCGAGGCTGGATTGTGGCTGCTGCCGCCCGCCAGGCGCGGGCTGGAGTGTGACTGCTGCCGCCCGCCAGGCGCGGGCTGGAGTGTGGCTGCTGCCGCCCGCCAGGCGCGGGCTGGATGGTGGCTGCTGCCGCCCGCCAGGCGCGGCTGGATTTGGGCTGGTGCCGCCCGCCAGGCGCGGCTGGATTGTCCGCAGGGCACATTCAGCCCCGCCGGCGTTTGAGGCGCCGCCGGAGGCAGATCCAGCCCCGCCGGCGTTTGAGGCGCCGCCGGAGGCAGATCCAGCCTCGCCGGCGTTTGAGGCGCGGGGTCTGGGGCGGAGCCCCAGGAGTGGGGCCGCGCCGCAAGGGCGGCGCGGGTCTACGGGGCCCGGGTGGCTTCCGCGGCGGCGGAGCCCGGCTCGGGGGCCTCCTCGAAGTCGACGCGGCCCATGTGGCGGCTCATGGACTTCATCAGGCCCCACACCCCGAGGGCGAGGGCGGCGAAGACGATGAAGCCGAGGATTCCGGGGGTCACCTTGTTCTTGTCGAAGGTGTCTCCGGCCAGCGGGAGGAGCTGGGCGATTGCTGCCTGCGTAGCGCTCATAGCTACGCATTCTCCCGGATGCCCGCGAAGAGGTCGGACTCGGGGAGGGAAGTGTCGACGAGCGACTTGGCGAGCTCGTACTCCTCGGTGGGCCAGACCTCCTTCTGGATCTCCATCGGGACGCGGAACCAGCCGCCGTCGGGGTCGATCTGCGTGGCGTGCGCGATGAGCGCCTTGTCGCGGATCTCGAAGAAGTCCGAGCAGGGGACGTGGGTGGTCAGGGTCCGCTCCTTGCGCTCGAACTCCTTCCACCGCTCCAGCCACTCGCCGTAGGGGGATTCCATGCCGCGCTCCAGCAGCGCCTCGTGGAGGGCGATGGTGCGCGGCTTGTTGAAGCCCTGGTTGTAGTAGAGCTTCTGCGGCTGGTAGGCGGGGCCGTATTCGGCCTCCGGGAACTTGTCGGTGTCGGCCGCGCCGTCGAAGGCCACCATCGAGATCTTGTGGGTCATGATGTGGTCGGGGTGCGGGTAGCCGCCGTTCTCGTCGTAGGTGGTGATGACCTGCGGCTTGAAGGCGCGGATCTTCTTCACCAGCTCGCCGGCGGCCTCCTCGACGTCCGCGAGGGCGAAGCAGCCGTCGGGGAGCGGGGGCAGCGGGTCGCCCTCCGGCAGGCCGGAGTCGACGTATCCGAGCCACTCCTGCTCGATGCCGAGGATCTGGCGGGCTTCGTCCATCTCCTTGGCGCGGACCTCGTGGATGTTGTCCTCGATGTACTTGTCGCCCTGGAGCTTGGGGTTCAGGACCGAGCCGCGCTCGCCGCCGGTGCAGGTCACGACCAGCACGGGGACCCCTTCGGAGACGTACTTGGCCATGGTGGCCGCGCCCTTGCTGGACTCGTCGTCGGGGTGGGCGTGGACGGCCATCAGTCGAAGCTGCTCGGTCAAGACGGGATCCTCTGCGTTTCGGCGTGACGGTCGACCTCTATATTGACCGAATCGGGGGACGGAAAATTCCGGGGGCGGGTCGTACGGATCCGGCCCCGCCCTCTCGGAAGGAACGATCGATGAGCGCGGTACGCGAGGGCCTGCCCGAGGGCCGTTACGGCCGGTCGGCGGACGAGCGCGCGGACCGGAAGCTCAAGGTCATCGGGTCGGTGCTCGGGGTCGTGCTGCTCGGTGTGGTCGGCTGGATCGGCTGGGACTACGTCGCCGGGCAGAGCGTCAGCGCCGAGGTGATCAAGTTCCAGGTGGTCTCGGACAACGAGGTGAAGGTGCACCTGGAGGTCCGCAAGGAGTCCTCGGTCACCGGGGTGTGCACGTTGAGCTCGCAGGACAAGGAGCACAACGAGGTGGGCCGGGCCGACTACACCTTCGCGCAGTCCGAGAGCCGGGTGGACGAGATGGTCTCGCTCAGGACGACCGGCCGGGCCACGATGATCGAGCTGGTGGGCTGCCAGCCGTCGTCCCGCTGAGGGTCACGGAGAGTAACGAGCCGGGTCCTCGTGACCCGTGATGACACACTTCATACAGATGACGTCCTCCCCCTTTTCCTGCCGAATTGTTAGGCTCGTGGTTTCGCCCGCCGCTGGCGGCTTGTAGTCCCCTGTACCGACGAGGAGCACCCGTGACCCAGACGAGCGAAAGCGTCACCTGGCTGACCCAGGCGGCGTACGACCAGCTGAAGGCAGAGCTGGACTACCTCTCTGGTCCCGCACGCACGGAGATCGCCACGAAGATCGCAGCCGCCCGTGAGGAGGGCGACCTGCGGGAGAACGGCGGTTACCACGCGGCCAAGGAGGAGCAGGGCAAGCAGGAGCTGCGCGTGCGCCAGCTGACGCAGCTCCTGGAGAACGCCAAGGTCGGGACGGCGCCCGCGTCCGACGGCGTGGTGGCCCCCGGCACTCTCGTCAAGATCGCCTTCGACGGCGACGAGGACGACACCATGGAGTTCCTGCTGGCCTCCCGCGAGTACGCCTCCTCGGACTTCGAGACGTACTCCCCCCAGTCCCCGCTCGGCACCGGTGTGCTGGGCAAGGCGATCGGCGAGGACGCCGAGTACGAGCTGCCGAACGGCAAGAAGGCGTCGGTCAAGATCCTCGACGTCAAGCCCTTCACCGGCTGATCACCCCTGATCACCGCTTTTCTCGCGTACGACGCGTACGACGATGCCCGGCCGGGTTTCTCCGGCCGGGCATCGTCGTGTGTACGGGCTGTGCGTACGGGCCTACGCGGTCGCCGAGCGGTACTTGCGGACCGCGAGGGTCCGGAAGACCGTGATGATCAGCAGTGACCACAGGACGGACGCCAGCACCGGGTGCTGCATCGGCCAGGCCGCCGGCGCCTCGTAGCCGGGCGGCAGGTTGCCGAAGAGCTGGCGGGCCGCCTGGACGGTGGCGCTGAAGGGGTTCCACTCCGCGATGTGCCGCAGGAAGGTCGGCATGTTGTCGGAGGGGACGAAGGCGTTCGAGATGAACGTCAGCGGGAAGAGCCAGATCAGCCCGCCCGAGGTGGCCGCCTCCGGGGTGCGCACCGACAGGCCGATCAGGGCGCCGATCCAGGAGAAGGCGTAGCCGAGCAGGAGCAGCAGGCCGAAGCCGGCGAGCACCTTGCCGAGGTTCTCGTGGGTGCGCCAGCCGACGATGAGCGCGACGACGGCCAGGACGACCACGGTGAGCGCGGTCTGGACGAGGTCGGCGAGCGTGCGGCCGGTCAGGACGGCGCCGCGGGCCATGGGCAGCGAGCGGAAGCGGTCGATCAGGCCCTTGTGCATGTCGTCCGCGATGCCCGCGCCGGCGCCCGCGGTGGCGAAGGTGACGGTCTGGGCGAAAATGCCGGCCATCAGGAACTCGCGGTAGGCGGCGGGTGAGGTGTTACCGCCGACGCTGATGGAGCCGCCGAAGACGTAGCTGAACAGGACGACGAACATCACCGGCTGGATCACGCCGAAGATGATCATCTCGGGGATGCGGGACATCCGGATCAGGTTCCGCTTGGCGATCACCAGGGAGTCGCTGACGCCCTGGACGATGCCGCCGCGGGGGCGCGGCGCGGCCAGTTCCGGGGTCGCGGAGGGGGTGGTCGTGGTGGTCACTTCGCCGTCTCCTTCCGCGCCGCCTTGCGGCCCTTGGCGTCCTGCGGGGCGGATTCGCCGTTCTCCTCCGCCTCCAGCTCGGCCGCGTGGCCGGTCAGGGAGATGAACACGTCGTCGAGGGTGGGGCGGCGCAGCCCGATGTCGTCGATCTCGATGCCCCGGCCGTCCAGTTCGCGGATGACCTCGGCGAGCAGCTTGGCGCCGCCCGACACGGGCACGGTGAGCTTGCGGGTGTGCTCCTCGTAGGTGGTCTCGCCCTTGCCGAAGCCGGCGAGCACCTCGCGTGCGGTGGGGATGTGCTCCCGCTCGTGGACGACGACCTCGACGCGTTCGCCGCCCGTGCGGGCCTTGAGCTGGTCGGAGGTGCCGCGGGCGATGACCTTGCCGTGGTCGACCACGCAGATGTCGTGCGCGAGGTGGTCGGCCTCCTCCAGGTACTGGGTGGTGAGGAGGAGGGTGGTGCCGCCGGCGACCAGTTCCTGGATGATCCCCCACAGCTGCTGGCGGTTGCGGGGGTCGAGTCCGGTGGTGGGCTCGTCCATGAACATCACGGGCGGGCTGACGACGAGGGCGGCCGCGAGGTCCAGGCGCCGGCGCATGCCGCCGGAGTAGGTCTTGGCGGTGCGGTCGGCGGCGTCGGAGAGGTTGAAGCGCTCCAGGAGCTCCTCGGCCCGGGCCTTCGCCGCCTTGGCCTTCATCTGGTAGAGCTGGCCGACCATTTGAAGGTTCTCGCGGCCGGTCAGGTACTCGTCGACGGCGGCGAACTGGCCGGACAGGCCTATCGCGCGCCGGACCTCGTTGGGGTGCTTGAGGACGTCGATGCCGGCGACGACGGCCTTGCCGCTGTCGGGGCGGAGAAGGGTGGTCAGGACGCGCACGGTCGTGGTCTTGCCCGCGCCGTTGGGGCCGAGCAGGCCCAGGACGGTGCCTTCGGGGACATCGAGGTCCACGCCGTCCAGAGCCCGTACATCGCCGAAGGCCTTGACCAGACCTTCGGCGTAGATGGCGCCTGGCATATGGATTCTCCCAGTGTTTTCGGGTGTTTCCTACGCAAATCGTATGGGCGCCGGGCGTGACCCGCCCGGCCGAACGGGGGCGCACCTGCGCTCCCCCTCCACCCGGGCGCACGCTATCGCGTTATATCGCGTACCGCTACGGGAACGCGGTGACGGCTTCCACTTCTTCGGCTAGCTCATCACCCGGTACCCCGCGTTGTGCAGCGACCGCGCGACTTCCTTGCAGTGCTCCGGGCCCTTCGTCTCCAGGTGCAGCTCCACCTCCACCTCGGTGAGCCCGAGCCGCGGGTCGGTCCGGACATGGCTCACGTCCAACACGTTCGCATCCACCACTGACAACACCCCCAGGAGCCCGGCCAGGGCCCCCGGACGGTCGGCCACGCGCAGCCGCAGCGAGAGGTACCGGCCCGCCGCCGCCATGCCGTGGCGCAGGATCCGCTGGAGCAGCAGCGGATCGACGTTCCCGCCGGACAGGACGGCCACGACCGGGCCCCCGCCGTACAGGTCGGGCTCGCTCAGCAGGGCGGCGACCGTACTGCACCCGGCCGGCTCGACCACCAGCTTGGCCCGCTCCAGGCAGAGCAGCAGGGCGCTGGAGAGCGCGTCCTCCGAGACCGTACGCACGTCGTCGAGCAGTTCGCCAATGATTTTGAACGGGACGTCGCCGGGGCGGCCGACCTTGATGCCGTCCGCCATCGTGTTCGGGTTGTCGATCGACACCGGGTGCCCCACGAGCAGCGAGGGCGGGTAGGCGGCCGCGCCCGCCGCCTGGACGCCGATGATCCGCACGTCCGGGCGCAGCGCCTTCACGGCGACCGCGATGCCCGCCGCGAGACCGCCGCCGCCGATGCCGACGAGGATGGTCCGCACCTCCGGGCACTGCTCCAGGATCTCCAGGCCCACGGTGCCCTGGCCCGCGATGATGTCGCGGTGGTCGAAGGGGTGGATGAACACCGCCCCGGTGCGGTCCGCGTAGTCCTGAGCGGCGGCGAGGGTCTCGTCGACGACCTGCCCGTGCAGGCGCACCTCGGCGCCGTACTCCTGGGTCGCCGCCACCTTCGGCAGCGGCGCCCCGACGGGCATGAACACCGTGGAGCGGACCCCGAGGAGGGAGGAGGCCAGGGCCACGCCCTGCGCGTGGTTGCCCGCACTGGCCGCCACGACGCCGGCGGCCCGCTGCTCGGGGCGCAGGCCGGCGATGCGCACGTACGCGCCGCGCAGCTTGAAGGAGCCGGTCCGCTGGAGGTTCTCGCACTTGAGGTGCACCGGGGAGCCGGTGAGCGAGGACAGGTGCCGGCTGCCCTCCATCGCGGTGACCCGGGCGACGCCGGACAGCATCTTCTGGGCCCCCCTGATGTCGTCGAGGATCACCTGCGGAACGGGCTGCGGCACGCGGTAGCTCATGCCGCCAGTCTCGCAGCCGCCCCGCGGCGCGGCGCGCGGCAGGAGCCGCGGACCCCCGCCCGTACCGGGGTGAAATCCGGCCATCCCGGACGGCGCTTGAGGCGCGTTCCGCGGCCGCCGTATCAGTTGTCAAACGGGGCGTACGAGCCGCCGCACGGCCGCGTACTCTGTCCCCCATCCTTGTCGGACCCACGCGAAGAGAGCCCACGGCCATGCCTTCCACCCCGGCCAATTCCGACCTGCCCGCGGCGGCCGAAGCGCCCGCCGGAGGCGGTCTCCTCGACGCGCTCCAGCACCAGGTGGCCGTCTTCGCCCGCCGAGCCGAGCAGACCCGCCTGGGCGGTGTGGGCCAGGCCCGCAACTCGATGGACCGCGCCGCGTACCTGCTCCTGAACCGGCTCGACCTGGAGGGCCCGATGGGCGTCAAGGCCCTCGCCGGCGGCATGGGCATCGACTCCTCCACCGTGACCCGGCAGGTCGCGCCGCTGGTCGACACCGGCCTGGTCAAGCGGACCTCGCACCCGGAGGACGGGCGGGCCGTGGTGCTGGCGCTGTCCCCGCGCGGGCTGGCCCGGCTGGAGGAGGTCCGGTCCTCGCGGCGGGAGCTGATGGCCCGGGTGACGGAGGGCTGGAGCGAGACGGAGCGCGAATCCTTCACCTCGCTGCTGACCCGCTTCAACCTGTCGCTGTCGGAGCTGATGGCGGCCGTGGCCGAGGCCGGCCCGGCGTCCTGAGCCCGCCCTTCGGCGGGGAGCCGAGCCGGGCCCGTCACGCCCCTTGACCTGGCCCGTCCCGCTGGCCGCACTATGTGGGCTATGGGAGCGCTCGACCACGGGGGCCAACAGGCGGCCCCCTACGCGGAGTTCGAGACCTTCGTCGCGGGCGCGGCGGGGCGGCTCCTGTACGTCGCGGTGCTGCTGACCGGTGAACCGCAGTCCGCACGGCGGCTGTTGGCCGGCGCCCTGGCCCGTACGTACGCCAACTGGCGGCGGCTGCGCGGGGACGACCCGTACGACTTCACCCGCCAGGAACTGTGCACCGCGTTCGCCCGCACCGGCCGGCGCCACCACGGGGGCGGAGGCGTACTGGCCCGGCTGAGCCCGCAGGAACGCCTCGTCCTGGTCCTGCGGATCTACGAAGGGGTCGCCGAGGAGGTCACGGCGGCGCAACTGGGGCTGCCGGTGGAGCGGGTACGGGTCCTGTGCAATCGGGCCGTGGCGGTGCTGCGGGCGCGGGAGGCGGCGTGAGCGGCTTCCCGGACCGGAAGGAAGCGCAGGTCAGGGAGCTGCTGGAGGGCCCCTACCCGGCGGTCCCGGCCGGCCTCGCCGCGGGCGCGGCGGCCCGCGGCGCCCGCCTCCTGCGCCGCCGCCGGGCGCTGCGCCGCTTCGGCTGGGCCGTCCTGTTCGCGGCGGCCGTCGCCTTCACGGTCTGGGCCGCCCGCACCCACCCCTGGACCACCCCGCCCAGCGGCATCTCACCCCCGCTGGAGGGCTGGTAGCCGACGGGGCCGTACAGCCCGCACGAGTGGGCAGGTGCGGCCGCAAGATCGGGGCTCCGCCCCGGACCCCGCGCCTCAAACGCCGGCGGGGCTGGATTTCGGCTGATGCCGCCCGCCTGGCGTGGGCTGGTTGCCCGCAGGGCGATTTCAGCCCCTCCGGCGTTTGAGGAGCGGGGTCCGGGGCGGAGCCCCGGCAGCGACGGCGCGCAGGCGCACGTACCGCCGCCGGGGCCGGGCCGGGCCTAGCCCAGGGCCTGGGTCAGGTCCGCCAGGAGGTCATCCGCGTTCTCGATGCCCACCGACAGGCGGACCAGGTCCGCGGGGACCTCCAGCGCCGAGCCCGCCACCGACGCGTGCGTCATGCGGCCCGGGTGCTCGATCAGCGACTCGACGCCGCCCAGGGACTCGCCCAGCGTGAACAGCTTCGCGCGGTTGCAGACCTCGACCGCCGCCGCCTCTCCGCCCTCCACCTGGAAGGACACCATGCCGCCGAAGTTGCGCATCTGCTTGGCGGCGACCTCGTGCCCCGGGTGGTCCGGCAGCCCCGGGTAGAGCACCTTGTGCACCTTGGGGTGGCGCGTCAGCATGTCCGCGATCTTCGTCGCGTTCTCGAAGTGCCGGTCCATGCGCACCGCGAGCGTCTTGATGCCCCGCAGCACGATCCACGAGTCGAACGGCCCGGCCACCGCACCCATCGCGTTTTGGTGGTAGGCCAGTTCCTCGCCCAGCGCCGCGTCCGCGGTGACCAGCGCACCGCCGACGACGTCCGAGTGCCCGCCCATGTACTTCGTCAGCGAGTGCACGACGACGTCCGCGCCCAGCGCGAGGGGCTGCTGCAGGTAGGGCGAGGCGAAGGTGTTGTCCACGATCAGCTTGGCCCCGGCCGTGCGCGCGATGTCGGCGACGACGGCGATGTCGGTGATGCCGAGCAGCGGGTTGGAGGGGGTCTCGACCCAGATGACCTTGGTCTTCGGGGTGAGGGCGGCCCGTACGGACGCCGGATCCGAGGTGTCGGCCACCGACCACTCCACGCCCCAGCGGGAGACGACCTTCGCGAAGAGACGGAACGTGCCGCCGTACGCGTCGTTCGGGATGACCACGTGGTCGCCCGGGGACAGCAGCGTACGCAGCAGGCAGTCCTCCGCGGCGAGCCCGGACGCGAAGGCGAGGCCGCGCCGGCCGCCCTCCAGCGCCGCGAGGTTCTCCTCCAGCGCGGTACGGGTCGGGTTGGCGCTGCGGCTGTACTCGTAGCCGCCGCGCAGTCCGCCCACGCCGTCCTGCTTGTACGTGGACACCTGGTAGATCGGGGGTACGACCGCGCCGGTCAGCGGGTCCGCCGTGTTGCCCGCGTGGATCGCGCGGGTCTCGAAGCTCTGGTGCTCGTGGCTGTCGTCGCTCATGGTCAGAGCCTATGCCCCGCCCGGGCCCAGCTCCCCTATTGGCCTGCCATTGGCCTGCGGCCCCCCGAGTCTGGTTCGCTTGGCGGTATGGAGATTATCTGGGTCCTGATGGGGTTCGCCCTGCTCGCCGCCATGACCTTTTCGTTCGTACGGGCCCGGCGCGGGGGTTCCGTCCGTCTGGTCGCGCCCGGCAGCCCCGACGCCGCCGACCCCGCGAACTACGGGTTCGACCGCCAGGAGGACCTCGACATCCGCATCCCGGGGCCCGACCCGGACCTGATGGACGCCCTCGACAACGTCCGGCGCACCGGCCAGTGGCAGGCGGCCTCGCAGCTGCTCGCCGGAACCCCGAAGGAGGGCGAGCAGCGCTGGCAGCGCGTGCAGGCCTTCGGCGGGGCGGCCGCGCTGGAACTCGTACGGCAGCCGGGGGCCGGCGCGCAGTGGCTGAAGGCCTGGCGGCTGGAGGCGGAGAAGGACGCGGGCGGCGCGCAGGTGCACGCGGAGCTGCTGGTGCAGCAGGCGTGGCGGGCCTCGGGCGGCGTCGGCTCCGACGACCACCGGATCATCCTGGAGGAGGCGCGGGAGGCATGCCGCAAGGCGGCGCTGCTGGCGCCGGGCGACCCGGTCCCGTACATCACGGAGCTGGCGGTCGCGCGCGGCCTGGCTTACCCGGAGCCGGAGTTCGACGAGCTGTGGGCGAAGGTCATCGACCGGGCGCCGCAGCACATGGGCGCGCACCTGGCGGCGCTGCACTACTGGTGCGAGAAGTGGCACGGCTCGCGGGAGAAGGCCGACGCCTTCTCGCACGCGGCGGCGGCCCGCGCCCCGCAGGGCTCGCTGCTGGCGGCGCTGCCGCTGTTCGCCCTGTACGAGAACCTGCCCGACGTGGTCCTGACCGGCGGCTTCTACCAGGGCACGGTCGTGACGCGGGCCGTGGAGGGCGCCCTGTACGCGGTGCACACGGCACGGCAGGACGACCCGATGCTGGCGCACGTACGGCACCTGCTGCTGCTGTTCCTGGTCAACATGGAGCGCTGGGCGGAGGCGATGGAGCAGGTGCGGCACGTGGACGGCTACGTGGGCGCCCTGCCGTGGTCGGCATCGGAGGACCCGGCCGCGCAGTACGCGGTCTACCGGGCGCTGGCGGTGGCCGGCTACGAGGCGAACGGCGGCTCACCGGCCACGCTCCCGCACTGAACGGACCGAACACCCCCCACACCAGGGCTTCTCCCTGACGCATAAGGTTGCCGTAAGTGACCCGCGAGTCACTTCGGCACCGTTTTCATCCCGTGGGGGGATCTGTCCATATGGGCGCTTCACTGCGTGCTGCCCGCGCGCTCGTCCTGCTCGCAGGCTTCTATCTGCTCGGCGTCGTCCTGCTCGCCGTCCTGGCCGGCATCGACTACGCCGCCTACGCGGCCGGCCTGCACGCCACCACCGCCAAGATCGTCATCGGCTCCGTCGTCCTCGCGATCCCGATCGTGCGCGGCCTGTTCATGCTGCGCATCCCCAGGAGCGAACCGCCGGCCGGCATCACGGTCACGGTCACCGAGGCCCAGGAGCCCGCGCTGTGGGAGGCCGTGCACGACGTCGCCCGGCAGGTCGGCACCCGCGCGCCCGACGAGATCGTGCTGACCGAGGACGTGAACGCGGGCGTCAGCGAGGAGTCCTCGCTGCTGGGCCTGCGGCCCGGCACCCGCCGCCTCTACCTCGGCCTGCCGCTGATGACGGGCCTGGACGAGATGCAGCTGCGCGCCGTACTCGCCCACGAGATGGGCCACTACGCCAACTTCGACACCCGCCTCACCCCGCTGATCGCCCGCGGCCGGACCCAACTCATCCGCACCGTCGCCCACTTCCACGAACGCTCCGACGCCAAGCAGGCCAAGGAGCGCGAGCGGCAGGAGAGGCACGCCGCCAAGCGCAGGGCCAAGGGCAAGAGGGCCACCATGGTCGACACCCCGGGCCTGGGCGCGACGTACCGCGGCATGGCCAGGATCTACACGGCCTACGGCAACTTCTACATGCGCGCCACCCTCACCACCTCCCGCCGCCAGGAGCTCGCCGCCGACCTGGCCTCGGTCCGCGTCGCCGGACGCGACGCCGCCGCGTCCGCGCTGCGCGAACTGCGCGCCCTCGGCTCGGCCCACGAGTTCTACATGAGCTCCTACGCCACCCTCGGCGCCGGCGCCGGCCTGCTGCCCCGCCCCGGCCAGGTCTTCGGCGGGCTGCGCCGGCTCCTCGACGCCCGCCCGGACGAGCTGGAGGCGCTGCGCCGGGAGCTGTCGACCGAGCCGGCCTCCCCGTACGACTCCCACCCCGCGCTCGCCGAACGCGTGGCCCGCATCGAAGCCCTGCCCGACGACGGCCGCGGCCGTGAAGGCGCCCGCCCCTCCCTGGAGCTGCTGGCCGACGCGGACGCGGCGCTGGCCGCACTGGAGCAGGCGGTCCTGACCCCGGAGGCCCTCGCGTTCAAGCGGCTGGACTGGGAGGACCTGGTCCACGAGTCGATGACCGTGTACGTCGGCCAGGGCGCGCAGGACATCCGCGAGGCCCTCACCGCCGAGGGCGCGGGCCCGGAGCTCGCCGCCCTGCTGGACGCGATCGACGCCGACCCGGCGGTGCGCTGGCGGATCGCCGACCGCTTCCCGAAGTCGGAGGAGGCGGCCGCGGCGACCGGTCGCGCGGCCCGCGAGTTCGCCCGCCCGGCGCTGCGGCGAGCCGTGAACCAGCTGGTCACCGTCGAGCTGACGGCCCGCGGCGCGGCCCGCTGGGAGCTGTCCTGGTCGGAACAGGCCACCCTGCGCTACCCGGCCGACGGCTTCGAGGACCTCCTCGGCCTGGCCCTGGACGCGACCGTGGCGGACCAGCCCGACACCGAACCCCTGCGAAAGCTGGTGCTTGCCCCGTGATCGGCCTCGTCATCCTCGGCGTCCTGCTGCTCGGCGGCGCCTTCAAGGTCCTGCGCGGCGTGTACTTCATCCGCAAGGCGAAGCGGCTGGAGGCGGAGATCGGCGAGCTGACCTCCCGCACGGAGGGCATCGAGGCGGAGACCGAGGCCCGGGAGGAGGCCGAGAGGGCGGCGCGGGTCGTCGCCCTGGGCTTCGTGCCGGAGGACGGTCTCGACACGGAGAACGCGGCGCCGGTGCCGCCGGAGCGCACCGCGGTCCTGGAGGCCGTCCGGTCGGGCGACTGGGAGGCCGCCGCCGCGTACGTGGAGGCGGCGGGGCAGGACTGGCAGGAGCGCATGGAGCGGGTCCGTCCGCTGGCCGAGGCGGCGGCCGAGGACGACGCGTGGCTGCTGGCCTGGCGGGCTGCCCGGCCGGGTGACGCGACGGCGGCGCTGGTCCATGCCGACACCGGGGTGCAGGTCGCCTGGAACGTGCGCGGCGCGAAGCGGGCGGCGCACACGACGCAGGAGCAGTTCCGGCTCTTCCACGAGCTGCTGGCCAGGGCGCAGGCCGACGCGCACGAGGCCCAGCGGCTGGCCGGCCCGGCGGACCCGACGCCGTACATGGTGGAGCAGCCCATCGCGTTCGGCCTGGGCTACTCGCACGAGCGCTACCGCGAGCTGTGGGAGCAGATCACGAGCCGCGCCCCGAGGGTGCTGTGGGCGCACCACACCGCCCTGCAGTACTGGTGCCGCAAGTGGCGCGGCTCCCACGAGCTGGCCCACGCCTTCGCCCGGGCGTCGGCGGCCGAGGGCGAGCCGGGCGAGCTGCTGTCGCTGCTGCCGCTGATCGCCCACTTCGAGCAGCAGACGGACGAGGACGACCTGACGGTCGACACGTACTTCAAGGAGCCGGAGGTCATGGCGGCGGTGGACGCGGCGCTGGCGGACCTGGCGGCGGCCGGCAACGACCACCCGCAGGCGCCGCTGATGCGGCACATGCTCGCCTTCCTGCTGTTCTGGCAGGACCGGGACGCCGAGGCGGTCGAGCAGTTCCGGCACATCGACGGGTACATCGGGGCGATGCCGTGGTCGTACGTCGGCAAGCCGAAGCAGCGCTACCTGTACGCCCGGGACTTCGCGGTGGACCTGGTCGCGCGGCGCGACTGAGCGCGCAGGCGTCCGGCCGGGCCGGGAATCCGGGCCCGGCCGGAGCCGTTGAAGAAGTACCCAAGGAGGCGAACCCATGTTCTCGTACCGCCGCACGCCCGAGCTCCCCACCCGCGAGGAGGCCCTGACGGGCCGCGCGGAGCCGCTGTTCTCCGTCCCCGAGCGCCACACCGTCCTCGGCAACCCGCTCTCGGGGCCGTACCCCGCGCACCTGGAGGTCGCGGACTTCGGGCTGGGCTGCTTCTGGGGCGCCGAACGCAAGTTCTGGCAGACCCCGGGGGTGTGGACCACCCTGGCCGGCTACCAGGGCGGCTTCACCGAGAACCCGACCTACGAGGAGGTCTGCTCGGGCCTGACCGGCCACACGGAGGTCGTCCGCGTGGTCTTCGACCCGGCCCGGGTCTCCTACGCGACCCTCCTCAAGCTGTTCTGGGAGTCCCACGACCCCACCCAGGGCTTCCGCCAGGGCAACGACGTCGGCACCCAGTACCGCTCGGCGGTCTACACCCACTCCCCCGCCCACCAGGCCACGGCCGAGGCCTCCCGCACGGCCTACCAGCAGGTCCTGACCTCCTCGGGCCACGGCGAGATCACCACGGCCGTCCTCCCGGCAACGGACCGCCCCTTCTGGCCCGCGGAGGCGTATCACCAGCAGTACCTCGACAAGAACCCGGGCGGCTACTGCGGCATCGGCGGCACGGGCGTCTCCTGCCCGATCGGCGTCGCCGAGGCGCCCGGGGAGTGAACGACGCCGCTATCCCCGACCCGGCGCACGAGCGGCTGACCCGGCTCTGGCAGGCCCACCTGCCTGCCGGGCCGGTGCTGCCGTGGGAGCTGAAAACGGTCTACGGGGACCGCTGGGTGCGCTTCCACAGCCTGCCGGGGTCGAAGCGCTACGCGGAGGATGAGGCCGAGTACGCGGTCCTCATCGACCGGTACAACACGGTCCTCGACGAACTCTTCGCGGGCGGCGAGGCGTACGTGGTGACCACCGACTGGGCCGACCCGTCCGAGCCGACGGACTGGTCGGCCCGCCGCGCCGCCCTCCATCCGGAGGGCACGCTGTGGACCACCCTGGTCGACGCCGACGACCCGGATCCGGCCTTCCACACCTGCTGGTACTTCTACGCCGACCGCCGCCGCTGGCAACGCGGCTGCCTCGACCCGCTCCTGCGCGCCGTCGCGGACGACACCCTGCCCGGCATCTTCGTGACGGACCCCGGCTTCACCCGCATCCACCACCCGTACGACGGCGGCGCGGACGTCATCCTCCCCACCTCCGAGGAACGGGACCGCCTGCGCGACCAGCACTCCGCCTGGCTGTCCGCGCACCCGACGGGGTACTGATCAGGACGGGTCGTAGCCGTAGACCCGCTTCGCGTCCAGATGGAGCTCGTACGGGCCCCAACAGTCTGCGGCGAGCGTGGCCACTCGGGCGCCACAGGGACAGGCACGGTTGAGTCCGCTGTCTCCGGACGGTCCGCAGCATCCGACGCTGCTTTCCCAGTTCGGCAGCGGCTGGAGAGCGGGCGCGTCCTCGGGGTGGATCACGATGTTGTTGCACGGCCCGGCAGAGATCATTGCCACCCCTTCGTCACTCCGCCAGGGTCCACGCGGCTGCGCAGGCCCGCCCTCTTCCTGGTCCGGATGCGGCACGTATGGAGCACCCCACGGTTCGGTCTCGGTCGCGTAGTGCCCCTGCGGCATCGTGGCCGGGGCCAGCCGACTCTCCTTGTCCCGTCCTTCGTCATCAGGCGCCGAGGGAACGGCAGGCAGCGGCGTCAGGTCTGCCGTAAGGCCGCCGCCGCACTTGGCACACAGGAAGAGGGTCATGCTGCCGTTGTATCCGCCGTGTACGTCCCGACGCATCCTCGATTCCGCCCGAGAGGACCGCTTTCCTGTTCTGGAAAGGATCAGCGCTTGACCCCACCGCAACCGGCTCGGGAGCATCGAACACGACAGGCGTACGCCGACAAGTGGGGGCGAGGATGCTGCGGAAGCTGTCCGGTGACCCGGAGTGCAGGAACGGAACGTGCCCGACGCTGTGGGGCACCGAAGATGCCAAGGACTACGTGGTCCAGGGCTACGTCATCACCGACCCCGAGCGGCTGGCTCAGCTCGACCTGCCCGAGGGCGAGACCGCCGTCGTGGTCCCGGCCGCGGTGCTGGAGGAGTACTTCCGTGCTCAACGGTGAGGAGTTCGGCCGTCTCTTCGAGACCTTCGAGCGGACTGCCTTCCGCCTGGAGACGCTCTCCGTCTACAGCGTGGACGAGGAACGCGAGGAGTTCGAACGCTTCCTGTCCGGCGGGGACATGGGCCCTGACTGGGACGACAACCCATGGGTGCGGTCCATGACCGACAAGGGCAAGCAGGTCTCGCGCATCCATGTGCTCAGGTCTCCGTTGACCGACTACCTGCGCTACGAACTGGCCGCCTACCCGGGCAACATCACGGCCGGCGAGACCATCGGCATCATCGACCAGGCCGACCAGGAGGTTGCCGACCTGCCCGATCACGACTTCTGGTTGTTCGATGACCAGGACGTGTACCGGATGCACTACACGTCCGAAGGTGCGTTCATCGGCGCCGAACTGCTTCCCGCCCACCGCCTTGCCGAGTATCGGGCCTACCGAGACCGCGCCCTGGCCGAAGCGGTGCCGTTCGCGGACTACTGGGAGCGGCACCGCTGACCGCCGACTCGATCGGGAAAGCCCTGCGGGCGCTGCGCGATGCATCCGGACTCACGGGTGACGCCGTGGCCCGCAGGGCTTCCATGTCTGCCGGAAAGCTCTCGAAGATCGAGACGGGCAAGGTACGACCGACCGTCCAGGATGTGGACCTGGTCCTCACCGCCATAGGCGTGAGCCAGGAGGTCAAGGAAGAGTTCCTGGCAGCCGCCCGCGCTGAAGCCACCGAGGCCACCGCATGGCGCCTGCTGCGCCGTATGGGCCCGTGGAAGCACCAGAAGACCATCCGGGCCATCGAAGCCGGCACCACCACGCTCAGGCTCTTGCAGGGCCAGCTCGTCCCCGGACTCCTCCAGACGCCCGAGTACGCCTCTGCCGTCTTCTCCCTGCCGCCGGCCATGCCGGAAGAGAGCAGGGCCAAGACCGTGGCGGCTCGCCTCGAACGGCAATCCGTCCTGTACGAGCCGGGCAGGTCGTTCCGCTTCCTGATCTGCGAGCACGTACTCCGGTGGCGCATCAGCGAGCCCGTGGTCATGGCGCTCCAGCTCGACCGGCTCGTATCCGTGTCCCGTCTGCCCAATGTCTCTCTCGGTGTCGTGCCTTCCGACCGCCGGATGCCTGACTTCCCCATGACTTGCTTCAGCCTCCACGACGACCGGCTCGTCATCGTGGAGACGTTCCACTCCGAGGTCACCACCCGCGACCCGAAGGACGTCCAGCTCTACCTCGAAACCTTCGAACGGTTCGCCGCGGTGGCGGTCTACGGCGACGTCATGAGAACCCTGGTCGAGGGCATCCGGGACGGATTCTTGCCCCAACAGGAAAGACCTTAGAACGGGCTGCTCAGCGGGTGAAGCATCAGCGGTGCCGACACCCCCCGAGGGAGGGAATCCCAGTGAGCAGCCCCAGCACCACGATGGACCCGCCTGTTCAACTGTCCCTCCCCCGCACACCGCCTGCACCTGCGCCGGGTTGCGGTGTCTGCGCTGCCCTTGCGAAGCAGCGCACAGCGGCGTACGGCGCCGGGGACCTGTCCGCTGTCTCGGACTGCAACGTCGAGCTGGCCGCGCACCCCAAGAAGCACTCTGGGGGGGCGGTAGTGGACATGCAGACCTGGAGAGACGGACGTACAGCGGCTCTGAGCGCCTCCGATGTCATGCGCGAGGTGCTCGCCTCCCTGGGCCTGCCGGAGAGCGCCTACGCGGCGATACGCCCACAGGTGACTCCCCGAGGCGAGCCGCTCGTGCACCTGGGCTCGATCCCCGCTGCTCACGTCGAGCAGATCGCAGAGGCGCTGCGAGGCAGCCGGGCACACCCCGAGCGGGACAGCGGTGCCCTTCCCATCTGAATCAAGGAGGACCAGATGACCGACCTGTACGGACTCGACATCTCCGGAGCCCGCTTCAGCAAGGCATGCGGAGGCAACACCCACCCGGACGGCGAGGCGTGCGTGACCCTCGCGAAGATCGGGCCGGACGCGTGGGCGATGGGCGACAGCAAGCGCCCGGACGCCGAGCCGCTGCGCTTCTCCACGGCCGAGCTGGACGCGGCGGGCATCGACCCCACCCGCTTCGACCTCTCCGCCTGAGCCACGGCACCACCTGAACTGACGGCCCTGCCCTCACGCCGACGGGCGGGGCCGTCGTCATCTCTCGGAACGGAGCAGCGGTGCACCACCACGGTTACGCATGGGTGGGGGAGAAGAAGACGTTCGACAGGGAGAGCGTCCGCAGACCGCCCGGCCAGGCTCCGGCGGCGACCAGTGAGCAAGAGGTGCACGACCGGTATCGGGAAGCCGTGGCAGCCTTCCCGACTACCGACCTCCCTCCGATCCAGACGGCGCACTGGCTGATGAAACCGCCCTCGATGATCCGGGGGACATGGGAGGAGCCCAAGGAGGCCGGCGAGTGGCTGGGCCTTCAGCTCGCAGAGTTCGCACCCCGGTTCGCCTCTGAGCAGGATCGGGAAGTGACCAGGCTGGTTCTCCTGGTGAAGAGTGCGGTCGAGCGGCTGACGTGGGGAGGAGACGTATCCCTCGGCCACTACCTGAAGAGCACTGTCTTCCACTCCGTCGCTCTTGTGACGTGCTCGCCGAACCGCTCTGCTCCGGACCTGGCCTGTCCCCGCCCGTAGGCCAGTGCATGACAGCGGCCCCGGCGTATGCACGTGGCACCAGCAGTACCTCGACAAGAACCCGGGCGGCTACTGCGGCATCGGCGGCACGGGCGTCTCCTGCCCGATCGGCGTGGCCGCGGCGGAGTGACCCTCTGCCGCGGCCGGCCCTGCTAGACGACCGTCACGTACGGCCGGGCCCAGGAGGTGTGGTCGAAGGAGGAGCGGGCGTTGGCGTCCTCGACCACGAGGTGGAGGAGGCGGACGCCGGTCACGTCCAGGTCGATGGCGACGGGGCCGCCCGCGCCCGTCAGGGTGGGCGTGGTGAGCAGGGTGCGGCCGTCGCCGCGGACGATGGCCCGGGTGGCGCCGACCGAGGACTGCTTCGTCGAGAAGTCGTCGATGCCGACGAGGGCGGTGAAGCGGGCCGCGCGGCCGCCCAGGTGGTAGACGATCTCCGACGGGGCGTGCACGCCGAGGCCCTTCGGGTACGTGACGCCGCCGAAGGCGATCGGTGTGCCGTCGCCCGCGGCCTGCTTGCCGTTGGAGCGGTCGATCTCCACCGGCCCCCAGCCGTTGGTGGCCGAGACCCACGGCAGGTCGCTGAGGTGGCTGTCGCGGGTGGGCGGGGCGGGGAGCGGGGTGAACCGCGCCGACGCGGTGAAGCGGAAGGCGGAGGTCGTGGCGGCGGCCGTCAGGAGGGCGGCCGGCGCCGTGTCGGGCGTCGTGATCGCCCAGACCGTGGTCAGGGCCGCGCCGGGGGCCAGTGAGGCGGCAGTCGTCGGGCCCGTCGGGCTGGCCGTCCAGCCCGCCGGGACGGGGAGGGTGACGCGGGCGTCCGGCCAGGGGCGGTTGGTGCCGTTCGAGAGGGTCGTGGTGACCGTGCCGGCCGTGGGGTCCGCGGTCGCCGTGACACCCCACGGGCTGCGGACGTAGGTGTCCGCCCAGGAGGCGCGGAGCAGGGCCGTCAGCGAGGACACCACCGCCGGGTTCTTCGCCGCCACGTCGTTCTTCTCGGAGGGGTCCGCCGTCAGGTCGTAGAGCTCGAACTGCCACTGCGCGTCCGGCACCGTGCGGTCCCGCGCCGGGGCGAACCGTACGGCCTTCCACCGGTCCTTGCGGATCGCCTCCGCGACCCGCTTCGCCCGGCCCCCGTCCACCGCGTTGGCCCGGGTGGTGACGCCCTGCTCGTCCCGGTACCAGTACAGGTGGTCGTGGATCGGGGCGACGGCTGCCGCGCCCGCCAGGACCGGGGCCGCCGAGAGGCCGTCGAGGTCCGACGGGGCGGGGGCGCCGGCCAGGTCGGCGAGGGTGGGCAGGACGTCGTAGAGCGGGGTCGGGCGGGCGCTGGTGGTGCCGGGGGCGATGCGGCCCGGGGACCATGCGATGAGCGGGACGCGGACGCCGCCCTCGTACAGGTTGCGCTTGTAGCCGCGCAGCGGGCCGTTGGCGTCGAAGAGGTCGGGGTCGACGCCGCCCTCCTCGTGCGGGCCGTTGTCCGAGGCCACCAGCACCACGGTGCGCTCCGCGATCCCCCGCGCCTTCAGCCGGTCCACCACCGCGCCGACCTGCGCGTCGAGGAGGCTGATCTGCGCCGCGTGCGCCTTGTTGGCCTGCGTCCACGACCGCGAGGCGTACGCGCCGACGTCGGGGATGTCGCTGGGCGCGTGCGGGAGGTTCGGGGCCAGTACGAGGAGGAAGGGGTCCGGGCCGGAGGCGTGCGCGTCGATGAAGCCGAGGGCGCGTTCGGCGATCACGGTGGGGGCGAAGGTGCCCGCCGGGACCGGCTCCTTGGCGTTGTCGTGCCAGAGGTACGCCGGGTAGTACTCGTGGGCGTGGGTGTGGTCGATGTACCCGTAGAACTCCTCGAAGCCCCGCGCGGCCGGGTGGCTCGGCTGGTCCGCGGCCTCCGGTCCGAAGCCCCACTTGCCGAACAGGCCCGTACGGTAGCCCCGCGCGCGGAGCACCTCCGCGAAGGTGGTGTCCCCGGGGCCGAGGCCGCCCTGGCCGCCGCTGGAGGGGTTGGCGCGGACGGCGGCGTGGCCGGTGTGCAGGCCGGTGAGCAGGGCGGCCCGGGAGGGCGCGCAGACGGCGGCGGCGGAGTAGGCGTCGGTGAACCGCAGGCCCTCGGCGGCGAGTTGGTCGATGCGCGGGGTGGTGATGAGCTTCTGGCCGTACGCGCCGAGGTCGCCGTAGCCCAGGTCGTCGGCCAGGATCACCACGAGGTGGGGCGGGGCCGCCGCGTCCTCGGCGGCCGACGCGGCTGCGGCTCCGGGCAGTTGGGGGAGGGCGGCGAGGCCCACGGCGGCCGCGGATCCGGCGAGGAAGTGACGGCGGCTGGGCATCGCGAACTCCTGGGCTGCGTAGGGACGGTGAGAAGATCATCCGCACCTTCCCCGTACCCGGTCCATGCACGCGGCGTGAAGAACGCGTGACACGGTCAGATCGTCGAGGCGTCGATCACGAAGCGGTAGCGGACGTCGCCCGCCTGCACCCGCTCGTACGCCTCGTTGACCTGGTCCGCGCGGATCAGCTCGATCTCGGCGCCCAGCCCGTGCCCGGCGCAGAAGTCGAGCATCTCCTGGGTCTCGGCGATGCCGCCGATCATGGACCCGGCGAGGGTCTTGTTGCCGCCGATCACCGAGAACAGGTTCAGCGACACCGGCTCCTCCGGGGCGCCGACGTTCACGAGTGCGCCGCCGACCCGCAGCAGGGACAGGTAGCGGTCCAGGCCGAGCGGGGCCGAGACGGTGGACAGGATCAGGTCGAAGCGGCCGGCCAGCTCCTCGAAGGTGGCCTCGTCGCTCGTCGCGTAGTAGTGGGAGGCGCCCAGCCGCAGGCCGTCCTCCTTCTTGCGCAGCGACTGCGAGAGGACCGTGACCTCGGCGCCGAGCGCGGCCGCGATCTTCACGCCCATGTGGCCGAGGCCGCCCAGGCCGACGACGGCGACCTTCTTGCCCGGGCCCGCCTGCCAGTGCCGGAGCGGGGAGTACAGGGTGATGCCGGCGCACAGCAGCGGCGCGGCGGCCTCCAGGGAGAGGCCGTCGGGGATGCGGACGGCGTAGTTCTCGTCGACGACGAGGTGGGTGGAGTAGCCGCCGTACGTGGGCTCGCCGTTCCTGTCGAGGGCGTTGTACGTGCCGACGGGGCCCCCGGCGCAGTGCTGCTCCTGGCCGGCGAGGCAGTACTCGCACTTCCGGCAGGAATCGACGAGGCAGCCGACGCCGATCCGGTCGCCGGCGGTGAACTTCGTGACTCCGGGGCCGACTTCGGTGACGACACCGGCGATCTCGTGGCCGGGGACCATCGGGAAGATGCCCTCGCCCCAGCCGTTGCCGACCTGGTGGATGTCGGAGTGGCAGATGCCGGCGTACTTGATGTCGATGAGGACGTCGTGCTCGCCGACGGGGCGGCGCGGGACGGTGACGCGCTCCAGCGGGGCCTTGGGGGCGGGGGCGGCGTAGGCGGCGACCTGGGTGACGGACATGGGTGCTGCTCCTCGGCGGTGACGCGGGTTTCGCAAGGAAGGGGGGTGGTGTCCGCCGCGGCCGTCTCGGCGCCGCGGTGACGGTGTCCAGGCTGCCCGTCCGCGCGGCGCCCACCCAGCCACCTGTCCTGCCTAGGACTGGTGAACCTACCCCTGGCGGGGTCAGGAACGCGCCCACACGGCGGTCGCTGCCCCGGCGATACTGGCGATATGGACCTGGTTGATCACGGAGCATGCCTCGGCGAGTTCCTCCGCTCCCGCCGCGCGCGCCTGCGCCCCGAGGACGTGGGCCTGCCGGACCACGGACGCCACCGGCGCGTCCCCGGGCTGCGCCGCGAGGAACTGGCGCAGCTGGCCGGGGTGTCGGTCGCGTACTACACGCGCCTGGAGCAGGGCGCGGGGCACAACGTCTCGGCTGAGGTCCTCGACGCGATCGCGCGGGCGCTGCGGCTGAGCGCGACGGAGCACGCGCACATGACGCACCTGGCCCGCCCGGTCCCCCGCAGGCGCCGCCAGAGCCCCCGCCCCCAGCAGGTCCGGCCGGAGCTGCGGACGCTGCTGGACGCGATGGAGGGCGTACCGGCGTACCTCGTGGGGCGGCGTCAGGACGTCATCGGCTGGAACCGGCTCGCGGCCGCGGTGTTCGGGGACTTCGGGACGCTGCCGGCGCAGGAGCGGAACCTGGTGCGGCTGGTGTTCCTGGACCCGGCGACGGCGGAGCTGTACGCGGAGTGGGAGTGCCGGGCCTGCGAGGTGGTGAGCAACCTGCGCATGTACGCGGGCCGGCACCCGGAGGACGAGCAGCTGTCGGCGCTGGTCGGGGAGCTGTCGGTGAAGAACGAGGAGTTCCGGCGGCTGTGGGCGGCGCACACGGTGGCGGACAAGACGCACGGGGTGAAGAAGCTGCGCCACCCCCTGGTGGGCGCGCTCGACCTGCACTTCGAGACGCTGACCCTCCCGGGCGACCCGGAGCAGTGCCTGGTCGCCTTCCACCCGGCGCCGGGTTCCCCGTCGGAGGACGCCCTGCGCCTGCTGTCGTCGTGGACGAGGCCGGAAGCCGCGCCCGCCCCTATACACACCCCCCAGAGCCAGAACTAGAACTGGAGCTTCAACTGGAAGACGGCCGCGCCGCGTTCCAGCCGGTAGCCCAGGGCCTCGTTCACCGCCCGCATGGGGGTGTTCTCGTCGGCCACCGTCGTGCCGATCTGTCGCAGGGCCGGGAACCGGCGGGCCGCCTCCGCCTCCATGCGGAGCTTCACCGCCCGGCCGAGGCCGTGGCCGCGGTGGGCGGGGACGACGACCGTGTCGTACTGGATGGCGCGCGGCCCGGCCGGGTCCGGCAGGACGAGTTCCGTGTACGCGGCCACCTCCCCAGCGGGGGTGACGGCGGCGACCGTGGTCATCTCGCCGCCCCGGTCCAGGACCAGTTGCTGCGCCGCGTGCAGCCGCTGCGCGGTCCAGGACTGGATCCGCTCGTCCATGTCCCCGCTCGGCGCGTCCTCCATCGCCCCGTGGGCCACGGCGGCCGCGGGCGCCCACGCGTCGGGCACCAGGCCGTGCCAGGTCAGGAGCTCGTAGCCGGGCGTGTCCGGGGCCTGGTCTCGGGACGCCCCGGCTCCGCCGATCTCCCGCACGTACCAGGCCATGGGCAGCACGTTCTCGAAGCCGAGGGCCTCGGCGAAGGCCTGCCCCGGTCCGCCGAGGTCCGCCACCGTGGCCACCGACGTGCGGCCTTGGGCGAGCAGTTCCTCGCGGACCCGCTGCCACAGGGCCGTGCCGACACCCCGCCGGCGCGCGTCGGGGCGTACGGCGAGGACGTCCAGGTACGCGGTGTGGGTGTTGCCCTCGTCCGTGAACAGGAGGAGCGCCGCGACGCCCTCGTCGGCCGCCCACTGCACGCTCCGGCCCCGCGCGGGCGGCACGCCCAGCCGCCCGGCGACCTCCGCCCGGGTGGGAGCGGGCACGTCCGGCAGGTCGGCGCTCTGCGCGGCGGCGAGGACCGCCACCCAGGCGTCCAGTTCGGTGTCGGTCGGGGGCACGGACAGGGTGCGGATCGTCATGCCCCGGACCCTAGGCGACCTGCCGGGCGGGCGCTCACGGGTTTTCGGTCACTGTGCCGAAGGCGGGACCCCTGAGGGGCCCCGCCTTCCGTGCGGGTTGCGGCCTGGAGCGCCGCGGGCGTCAGGCCGCGCCGGCCTTCCATTCCGCCCAGGCCATGTTCCAGCCGTTGAGGCCGTTGTCCGGCGTGATGGTCTTGTCCGGGGAGTTGACGACGGTGACCACGTCGCCGATGAGCGAGTTGTCGTAGAACCAGGCGGCGGGCTGGTTCGGATCGTTCGCACCCTTGGCGTCGTTCAGGCCGACACAGCCGTGGCTGGTGTTGACGCTGCCGAAGATCGAGTCCGCGCCCCAGTAGTTGCCGTGGATGAACGTGCCGGAGGTCGACAGGCGCATCGCGTGCGGCACGTCCTTGATGTCGTACTCGCCCTTGCCCTCTTCGTTCTTGAAGCCGACGGTGGAGCCGTCCATCCGCGTCTCCTTGAACTTCTCGGAGATCACCATCTGGCCGTTGTAGGTCGGGTTCTCCGGGGAGCCCGCCGAGATCGGGATGGTCTTGAGGACCGCGCCGTCCCGGGTGACCGTCATCTTCTTCGACTTCGCGTCGACCGTGGAGACCTGGCTGCGGCCGATCTTGAAGGTGACGGTCTTGTTCTGGACGCCCTGGACGCCGGGAGCGCCCTGGACGCCCTCCAGTGCCAGCTTCAGCGTGACGGTGGAGTTCGCCTGCCAGTACTGCTCGGGGCGGAAGTCCAGCCGCTGCGCGCCGAACCAGTGGCCGACGACCTCCTGGCCGCTGCTGGAGGTGACCGAGATGGCGGCCTGGACGGCCTTCTTGTCCTGGATCGGCTTGTTGAAGGTGATGGAGACCGGCATGCCGACGCCGACGGTCTGGCCGTCGTCCGGGATGAACGAGCCGACGAAGCTGTTCTCCGGGGATACCGTGGTGAAGGAGGTGTTCTCGTGCGCCTCGCGGCCGTCGGCGTCCTTCGCCGTCGCCGAGAGGGCGTACTTGGTGGAGCGCTTCAGCGCCGCGTCGGGCTTCCAGCTCTTGCCGTCGGCGGCGATCTTGCCGGCCACGGCGGTGCCCTCGGAGGTCTTCAGCTCGACGTTCGTGAGCGTGCCGTCGCTGACGGCGACGTTCGCGGCGTCGTTGAGGCCGACGTTGGTGGCGCCGTCCTTCGGCGTGATCGTTATTCGGGCTTTGGAGGCGTCCTTGGCCGCGGCCGCATCGACCTCGGCCTGGGACTTGCTGCTCTCGGCCGCCTTCGGCTTGTCGTCGCCACCGCACCCCGCGAGCATCAGCACCCCGCCGAGCACGGCGGACACGGCCGCCAGGGACCTTCTCCGCCGCTTGCTGTCCGTCCTCACACGCCACTCCATCGTTGCCGGAAACCCCGGGGCTGCCGTCCCGGGACTGGCCGGGCAGGGGGGATGACCCCCTGCCTCGCCATGACAACGCGATAACGACGCGGATCGGTTCCACATTCCGTTGGGATGTGGGCCACCACACGGTCAGGCGTTGTCGGTCTTCTCGTCGAAGTCTCCATCTTCCTCGTCCAGGTCCCACTCCATGGACTCGGGGTCGTATTCGACGGGCTCGCTGCTCCAGGAGGCCTGTGCCAGCTCCACTCCGGGGATCTCGGCGACCAGGTCGGTGGGGTCGACCAGGTAGGCCAGGGCCTCCGATTCGTCTTCGCGGACGGCGGACTCGGCGTGGCCGCGCTCCTCGTCCGGCATGAACTCGTCGGCCTCGATGTGTGCGAGGGCGGCTCCGGTCAGTGCTTCCGGATCCGGAACCTCCAGTACCAAATCCACCCGAAGGCGGACGAATCGTGATGTGTCAGAAGGGTTCATACGACGGAGAGTAAGCCCGCGGAACCCCCGGCTTTCCCACGACCCGCCCCTTTCCGTAGCATCACCGCACACGGCCAATTCGCTGCTGCCACAAGGGGGATCGCACCGTGTCCGCACGCCGTCCGCTGCTCACCGCTCTCGGGGCGACCACCCTCCTCGGCGCCCTCTGGTTCGTACCCTCGGCGAACGCCACCGCGCCCGGCGCCGCCGAAGGCCCCTCCGGCGTGCCCGCGGCCGCGAACAGCGCGGGCGCCGGTGCCCAGGAGGGCTCCCGGCCGGTTCCGCTCTCGCTCGCCGACACCGGCTCGGTCGACACCACCCCGTACCTCCTGGGCGGTACGGTCTGCCTCGGCATCGGGGCCGGCTTCGTCACGTACTCGGTACGCCGCTCCCGCACCGCGTAGGGCCCCGGCGCAACGCGAAGGGCCGCCCCGGTCGGGACGGCCCTGTGCGGTGGATCCGCGCGGGGGTCAGGCCAGCGGGCCCGTCACACCCTCCACCGCGGCGACGAGAGCACCCGTACGGATGAACTCGTCGGCGGCGGCCAGGTCAGGGGCGAGGAAACGATCCGGCCCGGGACCCTCGACACCCGCCGCGCGGGCGGCGGCGATCGCGGCCAGGCTGGCCGGGGCCGCGGTGAGCCCGTGGCGCAGCTCGATGGCGCGGGTGGCCGCGTACAGCTCGATCGCGATGATCCGGGTCAGGTTGTCGACGGCCGTACGGAGCTTGCGCGCGGCCGACCACCCCATCGAGACGTGGTCCTCCTGCATGGCGGAGGAGGGGATCGAGTCGGCGGAGGCCGGCACCGCGAGCCGCTTCATCTCGCTGACCAGGGCGGCCTGCGTGTACTGGGCGATCATCAGACCGGAGTCCACGCCGGCGTCGTCCGCGAGGAACGGCGGCAGGCCGTGCGAGCGGTTCTTGTCGAGGAGGCGGTCCGTGCGGCGCTCGGCGATGGAGCCGAGGTCGGCGGCGGCGATGGCCAGGAAGTCCAGGACGTACGCGACCGGGGCGCCGTGGAAGTTGCCGTTGGACTCCACGCGGCCGTCGGGCAGGACCACCGGGTTGTCCACGGCGGCGGCCAGCTCGCGGGAGGCCACCAGGGCGGCGTGCGCCATGGTGTCGCGGCCGGCGCCGGCCACCTGCGGGGCGCAGCGCACGGAGTAGGCGTCCTGCACGCGCGGGGCGGACTCCTCCTGGAAGTGCCCGGTGAGCCCCGAGCCCTTGAGCACGGCGGCCATGTTGGCGGCGGAGGCGCCCTGGCCGGGGTGCGGGCGGATGGCGTGCAGCTCGGGCTGGAGGACCTTCTCGGTACCGAGCAGCGCCTCCAGGGTGAGCGCGGCGGTGATGTCGGCGGAGGTGTAGAGCTTGCCGAGGTCGGCGAGGGCCATGACGAGCATGCCGAGCATCCCGTCGGTGCCGTTGAGGAGGGCGAGGCCCTCCTTCTCGCGGAGCTCGACGGGCTCGATGCCGTGCTCGGCGAGCAGCTCGCCGGCGGGGCGGACGACCCCGTCCGGGCCCTCGGCGTCCCCTTCGCCCATGAGCGCGAGCGCGCAGTGGGAGAGCGGGGCGAGGTCGCCGGAGCAGCCGAGGGATCCGTACTCGTGGACGACGGGGGTGATCCCGGCGTTGAGCACGTCGGCCATGGTCTGCGCGACGGAGGGGCGCACGCCGGTGTGGCCGGAGGCCACGGTCTTGAGCCGCAGGAACATCAGCGCGCGGACCACCTCGCGCTCGACGCGCGGGCCCATGCCGGCGGCGTGCGAGCGGACGATGTTGCGCTGGAGCTGGGCGCGCAGCTCGGGGCTGATGTGCCGGGAGGCGAGGGCGCCGAAGCCGGTGGACACCCCGTAGACGGGTTCGGGCTTGGCGGCGAGCGCGTCGACGATCTCGCGTGCGCGGCCGAGCGCGGCGAGCGCCTCGGCGGACAGCTCGACCCGCGCGTTGCCGCGGGCGACGGCGATGACGTCCTCGGCGGTGGTCCCGGACGTCCCCACCACGACAGTGTGCATATCCATATTCAGCACCCTACGGATTGAATCGCTTCATGTCACCCCTTCACGGCACCCGGCTGCACGGGGCTCGGCGCGCTCGGCGCGCTCGGCGCGCTCGCAGATCCAGCCCCGCCAGCGCTTGAGGCGCGGGGTCCGGGGCGGAGCCCCGAATCTTTGGGGCGCACCCGGCCGGGGAGGTGGACCACGTCGTGCCCCGCCGGGGCGGGGGCGCGGGGCGGAGCCCCGGGGTCACTGGCGGCCACGGAAGCGGCGCCGCTCGCCGGAGGCGGCCTCGGCGGCGGCGTCGGCCATCCGCACCACAGCGGTGTCGCGCCCGGCGACAACCGGCTTGGGGGAGCGCGCCGCCTTCGCCTTGTACTGCGCCGCATCCGCCAGCCGGAACAACCGCCGCGAGGACTTCACCAGCCCGATCGGATCCCCGGTCGAGGCCACCCCGCAGGCCACCCCCTCCCCCAGCTCCAGCTCCGCGGCCCGCGTACACAGCTCCTCGGTGACCCGTACGACCTCGTCCGCCGTCGGCCCGACCCCGACCAGGCAGAACTCGTCGCCGCCCAGCCGCGCGACCAGCGCCCCCGGCAGCATCGCCCCGCACAGGCTCAGCACCGACCCGAAGCGCTCCAGCAGCCGGTCGCCCATCGCGTGGCCGAGGGTGTCGTTGACCGTCTTCAGGCCGTTCAGGTCGCAGACGACCAGGCTGACCACGGCCCCCGTCCGCCGGTGCTCCTCCAGGGCCTCGTCGAGCCGCATGTCGACGGCCCGGCGGTTCGCGAGCCCGGTAAGGGGGTCGGTGAAGGCGAGCCGCCGGGCCTCCTCCAGCCGCTCGTTCTGGGCGAGCCCGGCCGCGACCACGGCGGCGAGGACGGTCGCGAACTCGGCGTCGTCCTCGTCGAAGTCGGGCAGCCCTTCGTCGCGGGCGACGTACAGCTCGCCCCAGGCCCGCCCGCTCAGCACGATCGGTGCGACCACGCAGGTCCCCCGCCCGCGCCGCCGCAGCGCATCGCCGCGCCGGCCGGGCCGGTCGCCGACGGCGTTCTCGACCCAGGCGTGCGGGCCGCCGCCGCCCGCCCAGCGCTCGTGCAGGAACTCGGTGATCTCGGGGAAGTCGTGCACCGGGTAGGACTCGTCCTCGGGGAACTCCAGTTCCCCGGGGCGCCGCTCCCCCTCGTTCACGAGCACCCGCAGGCGACCCCGCTCCCGTTCCCACGCGGAGATCGCGGCGAACGACCCGTCCAGCGCCACCCGCGCCCCCCGCGCGGCGGCCCGCACACTGTCCCGCGGCGCGTTGGCCGCGGCCATCGCCTGCGCCAGACCCACCACGGCTCGCAGTCGTCCGTCGACTCCCATCACCCCAGGTTAGGGAGTTTTGTGTGATTTGGTGACAATTGGCGCGACTTTGGGTGGCGGGGGATGACTGGGGGTGATGGCGGGCGGCAGATCCCGAGCCGGGGGCAGCCCTACCCGCACCAAACAGCGGCGAGAGCCATGCTCATGCCATCGCTGTCATAATCGGACGTTGTGTGGACAACGCTTGCGCCGCTCATCGGCGTCCTGCTCGGCGGGCTCATGTCGATGCTGGCCCAGCGCTCGGCAGGACGCGCCGTGGAACGCGGCGAGGCGCGCCGCAGTGTTCGTGAACTTGCCGAGGCGCGCCGCAACGAGCGGCTCACTCACCTCATCGAATTTCTGTCTGCGGTGCAGGAAGCCGAACGAGTCGCGGTGGATCGGCATCACCACAACCTGGCTGACGAGCAGTGGCAGGCCCGGGCAAGGCAGGTCCTTGACAGGGTGTGGGTGGTGCAGAAGACGATCCACGTGCTGTGCACGTCTGAGGTCAGCGAAGCGGCACATAGCCTCGCGTGGGCAGTACAAGAGGTGATCAGGAAGGGCCCCGAAGACCCGGGAGAGCCACAGGACGAGAAAGTCTGGGCGCACATCCGTCCGAGCCGACAGGCATTCCTTGATCTCGTGCGCGACCAGCTGAGTTGAAACCCTTCGCCGGCTTCTCGCGGGACGCGAAGCCCGCGCTACCTGCGCGGTTCGGTCCTGCCGGCGTTTGGGCGCCGCTGGGCGTTCGAAGCGCGCGCCGCCGGGGGCGGGTGTGTGCCGGGGCGCCCCCGCAGGGCGCCGAACGCTGTCCCGCTGCCACGGTCCGGCCCCTGGTCACGTTCGGCGCCCGAGGAGGTGCCCCGGCGCGCGCCCGGCCCCGGCGGACCACAGCCGTCCCCGCAGGCCGGGGGCCGGCGGGGGTTACTGGCCCGGCCAGTTGGGCTTGCGCTTTTCGTTGAAGGCCGACACGCCCTCCGCGCGGTCCCCGGAGAAGGCCACCGTGCGCCAGGCCGCGTCCTCGATCTCCAGGCCCGCCGCCAGGTCCATGCCGTGCCCCAGCCGCAGCGCCCGCTTGGCCGCCCGCAGCCCCACCGGGGAGTTCGCCGCCATCCGGGCCGCCAGGGCGAGGGCCTCGGCCGTGTCCTGGCCGGCCGGAACCACCGAGTCCACCAGCCCCAGGGACAGCGCCTCCGGCGCCTCCACGCGGCGGGCCGTGAAGATCAGCTCGGCCGCCCGGGCCGCGCCCACCCTCCGCGGCAGCAGCTGCGTGCCCCCGCCGCCCGGGATCACGCCCACCGACACCTCGGGCAGGCCGACCACGGCCGTCTCGTCGGCGACGATCACATCGCAGGCCAGGGCCAGCTCGAAGCCGCCGCCCAGGGCGAAACCGTGCACGGCGGCGATCGTCGGCATCGGCAGCTCCAGCACGCCCCCGTACGCGCCCCGCGTGGTCGGCCGCTGCCGCACCAGCTCCGCGTCCGACAGCGAGTTCCGCTCCTTGAGGTCCGCACCGACGCAGAACGCCCGCTCCGCGGTGGAGGAGAGCACGACCACCCGTACGGAAGGATCGGCCGCCAGCGCCGCGCACGCGCCGCCGATGGCGCGCGCCATGTCCGTGGACACCGCGTTCATCGCCTTCGGGCGGTCCAGGACCAGCTCCACGACCCCGTCGTCGCCGTGCCGCCGCAGCGAAACGTACTCCGACTCGAACGCCGATACGGCCGCGGACAGGGTCTCGGACATGGGCAGGGCCTCCCGGTTAACGAACGTTACCCGGGGATCTTAGGCTTCCGGCGCGTCAGCGACCAGGGTTCCACCACTCCCAGCCCGCGCACCGGCCGCTGCCACATCGGCTGGAGCGCGAAGCGGTACCCGCCGCCGCCCTCCTCCGCCTCGGCCTCCTTCTCCGAGACCGGCGCGGCCCCGGTCCGGCCCAGTTCCTCGGCCATCGCCCCGTCGACCAGCACCGCGTCCTTCGGGGCTATCGAGGTCAGCCGGCTCGCCAGGTTCACGGTGGTCCCGAAGACGTCGCCCATCCGGGTCGTGACGGTGCCGAAGGCGATCCCGACCCGCAGTTCGGGCATCATCGCGTCGGCCTCCATCGTCTCGATGAGCCGCAGCGCGATCTCGGCCGCCGTCGCCGCGTCGTCGGCGCAGTAGAGCACCTCGTCGCCGAGGGTCTTGATCAGCCGGCCGCCGTGCGCGGCCACCAGGTCCGCCGAGGTCGTCTCGAAGGACTCGACCAGCTCACCGAGCTCCTCCTCCTCCAGCCGGCGCGTCAGCCGGGTGAAGCCCACCAGGTCGGCGAAGCCCACCGCGAGGCGCCGGTCGACCATCTCCTCGTCGTCCGCCGCCTGCACCACGCGCCCGGTGGCGGCCGCCAGCTGGCGCCGCCACACGTAGACGAGGAACTCCTCCAGCTCGGGCAGCAGCAGCTCGACGAGGGGGTACGTGACCTCCGTACGGGTCATCCCCGGCTCGGGCGGCTCGGTGAGCCCCTCCAGGAACGAGTCGATCTGCCACTCCGCCAGCCGCGCCGTGGTCTGCCCGGTGGACCGGGCGACCTGCACCGCCATCGGCTCGCTCAGCAGCCCGGCCTCCACCAGGCCGGCGAGCCGGCGCAGCGCCAGGACGTCGGCTTCCGTCAGTGCCTTGGCCTGGCCGATGTCGGCGAAGCCCATGGCCCGCCAGAAGCGGGAGGCGAGCTCCATCGACACCCCGGCGCTGCGGGCGGCCTGGAACGGCGTGTAGCGGCGCTCGGCGCCGAGGATCAGCTGTTCGAGGCGGATGGCGAGGGGGTCCGCGGTCGGCTGCGCCGTGTGGTCGACCTCGTGGTGGGGGTGGTGCTGGTCGCGCCCGATCGGGGTTCCGGGACCGGTGGGCCCGGGGGCGGACGCGCTGGACGTAGGGTCGTCGACGGTCAAGGGCCGCCTCCTGTCCATTCCGTGCGCAATGCCCTGCGAACCGGTTGATCACCACGAGCACCGGGATCGCCTAAACCATACGGCAGGTGTGCCGTAGCTCACTCCCCCTCCCCGCGGATTTCAGCCCGTACGGAGTTTGGGGCGCCGGGGGCCCGGGGCCGGAGCCCCGCGCCACGGCGCCCCGCCCGGGCCGCGCCCCGGCCGCATCCGGGCCGTATCCGGCGGGAACCCCTTGGTCAGTGGACGGACCTCAGGTGCACCACGTCGCCCGCGCCGACGGCCTCGTGGGTCCCTTCGGCGGTGCGGATCACCAGCCGGCCGTCGGCGTCCACCGCTTCGGCCGTTCCGGTGAGCGTGCGGCCTCCCGGGAGCTCCGCGCGGACGTGTCGGCCGAGGGTGGCGCAGCCCGCCGCGTAGGTCTCCTGGAGGCCGCTGGCGGCGGGGTCGCCGCCGGCCGCGCGCCAGTTCCCGTACCACTGCTCCAGGGCGCGCAGTACGGCCTTCAGCAGCGGGTCCCGGTCGGTGACGGCGGCCTTGGCCAGGGCGAGCGACCCGGCGGCCGGCACCGGCAGCTCGTCCTCGGTCAGCGAGACGTTGAGCCCGATCCCGATGACCACGCCGTCGGTGACCCGCTCGGCGAGGATCCCGCCGGTCTTGCGCTCCTCCCCGTCCACGGTGACGAGCAGGTCGTTGGGCCACTTGAGGGCGGTGTCCACGCCGGCCGCCCGGGACAGCCCGGTCGCGGTGGCCACCCCGGCCAGCAGGGTCAGCCACCCCCACCGCTCCTGGGGCACGGCCTCGCCCGGCTTGAGCAGGACGGAGAAGAACAGCCCGGACCGGGCGGGCGCGACCCAGCTCCGGTCGAGCCGCCCGCGCCCGGCGGTCTGCTCCTCGGCGACGAGCACGGCCCCCTCGGGCAGCCCGCCGGCCCGCGCGGCGAGGTCGGAGTTGGTCGACCCGGTGGTGGTCACCACCTCCAGGGAGGTCCACAGCGACCCCTCGCCGACCAGGGCCCGCTCAAGGGCGGCGGCGTTGAGGGGCGGCCGGTCCAGGCTCGACCAGCGTCCGGCGGAGGCACCTGCTGATGCATCTGATGGCGTCATGCAAGCCAATGTAGGTGTGTCAAACGCCGCACTGCCGAGCGCCATGCCCGCCGATACGCTACGCACCAGTAGCCAGCCGTAGTCAGTCACATTGACCAGGCAGTTGACACCACGCAGGGAGCCGCGACCCCGATGTCACAACCCTCAGAGCCGATCGACATGCACACCACCGCGGGCAAGATCGCGGATCTGCAGCGCCGCATCGACGAGGCCACCCACGCCGGATCCGCCCGGGCCGTGGAGAAGCAGCACGCCAAGGGCAAGCTGACGGCGCGTGAGCGGGTGGCCCTGCTGCTGGACGAGGGCTCCTTCGTGGAGTTGGACGAACTCGCCCGCCACCGCTCCACCAACTTCGGGCTGGAGAAGACCCGCCCCTACGGTGACGGCGTCGTCACCGGCTACGGCACCGTCGACGGCCGCCCCGTCGCGGTGTTCTCGCAGGACTTCACCGTCTTCGGCGGCGCCCTCGGCGAGGTTTACGGGCAGAAGATCATGAAGGTCATGGACTTCGCGCTGAAGACCGGATGCCCCCTCATCGGCATCAACGACTCCGGCGGCGCCCGCATCCAGGAGGGCGTCAGCGCTCTCGGCATGTACGGCGAGATCTTCCGCCGGAACGTGCACGCCTCCGGGGTGATCCCGCAGATCAGCCTCATCGTCGGCCCCTGCGCGGGCGGCGCCGTGTACTCCCCCGCCATCACCGACTTCACGGTCATGGTCGACCAGACCTCGCACATGTTCATCACCGGCCCGGACGTCATCAAGACCGTCACCGGCGAGGACGTGGGCTTCGAGGAGCTCGGCGGGGCGCGCACGCACAACAGCACGTCCGGTGTCGCGCACCACATGGCGGGTGACGAGAAGGACGCCATCGAGTACGTGAAGTCCCTGCTCGCCTACCTGCCGTCGAACAACCTCTCGGAGCCGCCCGCCTTCCCGGAGGAGGCGGACACCGAGGTCACCGACGCCGACCGCGAGCTCGACGTGCTGATCCCGGACAGCGCGAACCAGCCGTACGACATGCACGCCGTGATCGAGCACGTGCTCGACGACGCGGAGTTCCTGGAGACGCAGGCGCTCTTCGCGCCGAACATCCTCACCGGCTTCGGCCGGGTCGAGGGCCACCCGGTGGGCATCGTCGCCAACCAGCCGATGCAGTTCGCCGGCTGCCTGGACATCGACGCCTCCGAGAAGGCCGCCCGGTTCGTACGGACCTGCGACGCCTTCAACATCCCGGTTCTGACGTTCGTCGACGTGCCGGGCTTCCTGCCGGGCACCGACCAGGAGTACAACGGAATCATCCGGCGCGGCGCGAAGCTGATCTACGCGTACGCGGAGGCGACCGTGCCCCTGATCACCGTCATCACCCGCAAGGCCTTCGGCGGCGCGTACGACGTCATGGGCTCCAAGCACCTCGGCGCGGACCTCAACCTGGCCTGGCCGACCGCGCAGATCGCCGTCATGGGCGCGCAGGGCGCGGTGAACATCCTGCACCGCAGGACGATCGCGGAGGCGGATGATGTGGAGGAGACCCGGGCGCGGCTCATCGCCGAGTACGAGGACACGCTGCTGAACCCGTACACGGCCGCCGAGCGCGGTTACATCGATGCGGTGACCATGCCGTCCGAGACCCGGGCGCACGTGGTGAAGGGGCTGCGGCAGCTGCGCACCAAGCGGGAGTCCCTGCCGCCGAAGAAGCACGGCAACATCCCCCTCTAGCCCCTCCAGGAGGTCTCTGTGGTGATCAAGGTCGTCAAGGGCAATCCGACCCCGGAGGAGCTGGCCGCCGCTCTGGCGGTGGTCCAAGCGCGCGCGGCGGCGCTGGCCTCCACGCCGTCGGGCGCGCCCCGGGTCGCGGACGAGTGGTCGACGCCGGCCCGGGTGGCGCGGCGCCGGCTGCCGCGGCCGGGGCCGCGCGCGTGGGGCCGTACGTACTGGCCCGGCTAGGACCGCCGGCCGGTCCCGTCCGGCCCGGATGCGGAAGATGACGCGAACGGACGGTGGCGCCTGAGTACCCGTACTCAGGCGCCACACGCGTCCCCGGGGCCAGGATCGGGGCATGCTCTGGTCCGATCCCAAGAACGAGCCGCCGAAGGACATGCGCGACGCGCAGGCGATGATCCGGCGGATGACCGTGGTGCTCGCCCTCGCCATGCTCGTCGTGGTCTACGTCCTCGGCGTGGGCTTCTAGGCCCCCGCCGGGCCGTGCGCGCGGCGCCCCTACGATGGCTGCATGACCGCCACCGCTCCGTCCGGAGACACGCGCAAGCTCGTCCTCGCCTCCGCCTCCCCGGCCCGGCTGAACCTGCTGCGGCAGGCCGGGCTCGCCCCCCACGTCATCGTCAGCGGCTTCGACGAGGACGCGCTGAACCACGACGAGCCCGCCGAGCTGGCCCTGGCGCTGGCCGAGGCGAAGGCGGCGGTCGTGGCGGCTCTGGAGGAGGCCGCGGGCGCGCTGGTGATCGGCTGTGACTCCGTACTGGAGCTGGACGGCGAGGCGCTGGGCAAGCCGGCGGACGCCGAGGAGGCCACGGCCCGCTGGAAGGCGATGCGCGGCCGCTCCGGGGTGCTGCGCACGGGGCACTGCGTGATCGACACGGCGGACGGCCGTCAGGTCTCGGCGACGGCCTCCACGACGGTCCGCTTCGGCGAGCCCACGGACGCGGAGGTCGCGGCGTACGTGGCGAGCGGCGAGCCGCTGCACGTGGCGGGCGCGTTCACGCTGGACGGGCTGTCGGCGCCGTTCATCGAGGGCATCGACGGGGACCCCGGCAACGTGATCGGGCTGTCGCTGCCGCTGCTGCGTTCCCTGCTGGGTGAACTGGGCGTGTCCATCACGGACTTGTGGGCTTGAGCTCCCCGAGCGGCGGCGCAGGCGGCGCGGCGTAGAGCGTCAGGGTCAGTACGAGCAGGCACAGGATCAGCATCATCACCGCGAAGGCGCCCCAGCCGACCAGGGCGACGGTGAGCACGCCGAGGACGCCGTGGGTGACGGCGGCGGAGACGAGCACGACGCGGGCGAAGCGGCCGGGTTCCCGGTCGCGTACCGCGGTGAGGGCGGCGAGTACGGCGGTCAGGAGCAGGAAGGCCCCCATGCCCGCCCCGAGGCCGTAGGTTGCCTTGGACATGACATCCGGGTCGCTGCCCGCGATGGACATCGACTGGTTCTCCGTGGTCCGGCCCAGCACGATGTGGACGAGCACGAGCACGGCCGCTTCCGCGACGAGCACGATCGCGGCCAGCCCGGCCACGAGTCTGCGCAGCACCTCGCCCCACCCCCCACGCGTCACAAGCCTGTTCGACGCCTGGAGGCTACTAACGGGTAAACGTGCGGACAAGAGGTCCGGGCCGCTTCGTTACGGTAGGGCCCCTGTACAGCGATCAAGCAAAGAAAATGTGGGCCGTTCGTAGGGACTCGACAAAGAATCACCCGGGCCCGCTGACCGGCTGGACAGAGACCTTGGATACATGACGGGGTTACTGTGCAGTCGGGGATCCCCCTGACCTGGGGCGCCACAAGGCTTTCCCAGTCCAAGTGACCCCGCATCACACTCTGTGTGGGCAAGGTCACCACTGGGGAAGGGTCGAAAGGCCGTGTGGGCTGTCCCTAAACTCAGCTTGTTTCAAGGAGGGAGCCATCGTGCGCAAGGTGCTCATCGCCAACCGTGGCGAAATCGCTGTCCGCGTTGCTCGGGCCTGCCGGGACGCCGGGATCGCGAGCGTAGCCGTCTACGCCGATCCGGACCGGGACGCTCTGCACGTCCGCGCGGCCGACGAAGCTTTCGCGTTGGGCGGTGACACCCCGGCCGCCAGCTACCTGGACATCTCCAAGGTCCTTCAGGCCGCAGCCGATTCCGGTGCGGACGCCATCCATCCCGGATACGGCTTCCTGTCCGAGAACGCCGACTTCGCGCAGGCCGTACTCGACGCCGGCCTGACCTGGATCGGTCCGCCGCCGCAGGCCATCCGGGACCTCGGTGACAAGGTCGCCGCCCGTCACATCGCCCAGCGGGCCGGCGCGCCGCTGGTCGCCGGTACGCCGGACCCCGTGTCCGGGGCCGACGAGGTGGTCGCGTTCGCCAAGGAACACGGCCTGCCCATCGCCATCAAGGCCGCCTTCGGCGGTGGCGGCCGCGGCCTCAAGGTCGCCCGCACCCTCGAAGAGGTGCCGGAGCTCTACGAGTCCGCCGTCCGCGAGGCCGTCGCCGCCTTCGGCCGCGGCGAGTGCTTCGTCGAGCGCTACCTCGACAAGCCGCGGCACGTCGAGACCCAGTGCCTGGCCGACTCCCACGGCAACGTGGTCGTCGTCTCCACCCGTGACTGCTCGCTGCAGCGCCGCCACCAGAAGCTCGTGGAGGAGGCCCCGGCGCCGTTCCTCTCCGAGGCGCAGAACGCGGAGCTGTACGCCGCCTCGAAGGCGATCCTGAAGGAGGCCGGCTACGTCGGCGCCGGCACGGTCGAGTTCCTGGTCTCCGCCGACGGCCTGATCTCCTTCCTGGAGGTCAACACCCGTCTCCAGGTCGAGCACCCGGTCACCGAGGAGGTCTCGGGCATCGACCTCGTGCGCGAGATGTTCCGCATCGCCGACGGCGAGGAGCTCGGCTACGGCGACCCGGTCCTGCGCGGTCACTCCTTCGAGTTCCGCATCAACGGCGAGGACCCGGGCCGCGGCTTCCTGCCGGCCCCCGGCACCGTCACCAAGTTCGCCGCGCCCTCGGGCCCCGGCGTGCGCCTCGACACGGGCGTCGAGTCCGGCAGCGTGATCGGCCCGGCCTGGGACTCCCTGCTGGCCAAGCTGATCGTCACCGGCGCCACCCGCGAGCAGGCCCTCCAGCGCGCCGCCCGCGCGCTCGCCGAGTTCGAGGTGGAGGGCATGGCCACCGCCATCCCCTTCCACCGCGCGGTCGTCACCGACCCGGCGTTCGCCCCCGCCGACGGCAGCCCGTTCACGGTCTACACCCGGTGGATCGAGACCGAGTTCGTCAACGAGATCCCGGCGTTCGCGGCCCCGGCCGCGGAGGAGACCGAGGACGAGCCGGGCCGCGAGACGGTCGTCGTCGAGGTCGGCGGCAAGCGCCTGGAGGTCTCCCTCCCGTCCTCGCTCGGCATGACCCTGGCCCGTACGGCCGCCGCCGGCGGTGCCAAGCCCAAGCGCCGCGCCGCCAAGAAGTCCGGCCCGGCCGCCTCCGGCGACACCCTCGCCTCGCCGATGCAGGGCACGATCGTCAAGGTCGCGGTCGAGGAGGGCCAGCGCGTCGAGGAGGGCGAGCTGGTCGTCGTACTCGAGGCGATGAAGATGGAGCAGCCGCTGAACGCGCACCGCTCCGGCACCATCGTCGGCCTCACGGCCGAGGTCGGCGCCTCCCTCACCTCGGGCGCCACGATCTGCGAGATCAAGGACTGACGCCCCCGGTCACCCGAAGGCCCCGCCCGGTTCACCCGGGCGGGGCCTTCGTGCAGGGTCCGGGCGGAGCCCAGGACACCCCCTAGCGGCGCCGCATGTCCGCGACCCGGGCCCGCTCGCCCGGCTGCGGGTCCGGCACCATGCCCGCGCTGCGCAGCTGGGGGCCGCCGCGGCGCTGGACCGGGAGGGGCGAGTCGCGGCGGGGACGGCGCCCCGGGGGAAGGCCGTCGCCGGACGCGGCGCCCGGCATCCCGGAGCCGGCCACCGTGATCTGCACGCCCTGGTCGGCCAGCGCCTGCAGCTCCGTGGCGGCCCGGTCGTCGTGCGGCGGCGGCTCGTCCGTCACCAGGCGGGTCATCACGTCCGTCGGCACCGTCTGGAACATGGTGTCCGTGCCGAGCTTGGTGTGGTCGGCGAGGACCACCACCTCCCCCGCCGCCTGCACCAGGGCCCGGTCCACGCTCGCGGACAGCATGTTGGACGTCGACAGGCCGCGCTCGGCCGTCAGACCGCTGCCGGAGAGGAACGCGCGGGAGACCCGGAGCCCCTGGAGGGACTGCTCGGCACCGCTGCCCACGAGGGCGTAGTTGGAGCCGCGCAGGGTGCCGCCGGTCATGACGACCTCGACCCGGTTGGCGTGGGCCAGGGCCTGCGCCACCAGGAGGGAGTTGGTGACGACGGTCAGTCCGGGCACCCGGGCGAGCCGGCGGGCCAGCTCCTGGGTCGTGGTGCCCGCGCCGACGACGACGGCCTCGCCCTCTTCCACGAGGCCGGCCGCCACATCGGCGATGGCGGTCTTCTCCGCCGTCGCGAGATGGGACTTTTGCGGAAAGCCGGACTCCCGCGTGAAACCGCCCGGCAAGACCGCACCGCCGTGTCGGCGGTCGAGGAGTCCTTCTGCCTCCAGTGCCCGCACGTCCCGCCGTACGGTCACTTCGGAGGTCTGGACGACGCGGGCGAGCTCCCGGAGCGATACCGCTCCGTTGGCCCGCACCATTTCGAGGATCAATTGGCGACGTTCTGCAGCGAACACGAAACTGACAGTAACCCCAACGACCGTCTGCTTTCAGCTCCTTGCGCCGGAATACCGAAGTTGTCCATACGGTGGGGCGACTAGTGGTATACGCGGCCGGAGAGTTGCGTGAACGGCCGGCCACGAAACGGCGCCCCGCCCCAAACCCCTTACGGTATGCGGCGGTTCGAGCCGGTTACGCCTCCCCGGCGGCCTTCCGCGTGTGCAGCTGGCGGGCCACCTCGGCGATCGATCCCGACAGGGAGGGGTACACGGTGAACGCGTTTGCGATCTGCTCGACCGTCAGGTTGTTGTCGACCGCGATCGAGATCGGGTGGATCAGCTCGCTCGCACGCGGGGAGACGACCACACCGCCGACGACGATCCCGGTGCCCGGACGGCAGAACAGCTTCACGAAGCCGTCCCGGATGCCCTGCATCTTGGCGCGCGGGTTGCGCAGCAGCGGCAGCTTCACCACGCGGGCGTCGATCTTCCCGGCGTCCACGTCGGCCTGGGTGTAGCCGACCGTGGCGATCTCGGGGTCGGTGAAGACGTTCGACGACACCGTCTTGAGGTTGAGCGGGGCCACCGCGTCGCCGAGGAAGTGGTACATCGCGATGCGGCCCTGCATGGCGGCGACGGAGGCCAGCGCGAAGATCCCGGTCACGTCACCGGCGGCGTACACGCCGGGCGACGAGGTCCGCGACACCTTGTCGGTCCAGATGTGCCCGGAGTCCTTGAGCCGGACCCCGGACTCCTCCAGGTTCATGTCCTTGGTGTTGGGGATCGCGCCGACCGCCATCAGGCAGTGCGTGCCCGTGATGACCCGGCCGTCGGACAGGGTGACCTCCACCCGGTCCCCGACGCGCTTGGCGGACTCGGCGCGCGAGCGGCCGATGACGTTCATGCCGCGCCGCCGGAACACGTCCTCCAGGACGGCGGCCGCGTCGGGGTCCTCGCCCGGCAGCACGCGGTCGCGGGAGGACACCAGCGTCACCCGGGACCCGAGCGCCTGGTACGCGCCGGCGAACTCGGCGCCGGTCACACCCGAGCCGACCACGATGAGCTCCTCGGGGAGCTCGTCGAGGTCGTAGACCTGGGTCCAGTTCAGGATCCGCTCGCCGTCGGGCATGGCGTCCGGGATCTCGCGCGGGGTGCCGCCGGTCGCGATCAGCACGGCGTCGGCGGTCAGGATCGTCTCCGTGCCGTCGGCGGCGGTGACGATGACGTCCCGCGTGCCGTCGATGCCCTGCGGGCCGCCGAGCTTGCCCCGGCCGCGCACGACGCGGGCGCCGGCCCGGGTCACGGAGGCGGTGATGTCGTGCGACTGGGCGAGCGCGAGGCGCTTGACGCGCCGGTTGACCTTGCCGAGGTCCACGCCGACGACGCGCGCGGCCTGCTCCAGGGGCGGGGTGTCGTCCGCGACGACGATCCCGAGCTCCTCGTACGACGAGTCGAAGGTCGTCATGACCTCGGCGGTCGCGATGAGCGTCTTGGACGGTACGCAGTCGGTCAGGACCGAGGCCCCGCCCAGGCCGTCGCAGTCCACGACGGTCACCTCCGCGCCGAGCTGGGCCCCTACCAGGGCCGCCTCGTACCCGCCGGGTCCGCCGCCGATGATCACGATCCGGGTCACGAAAACTCCGCCTCACGTCTACCCGGCCGGCTGCCGCCCCGGCCGGTGGTCCGGGGGGTCTCCCCGGGGGATGCATTCCGTGCCCCATTGTCCCGCACGCTTCAAGGTGCTTCGCGCCCGGTCCCTCCATCCGGGCAGCGTCGGGCGCCATCCGGGCACGCGTGCACCGGCGCCCCTCCCGTACCCTCGACCTCATGTCGCTCTACGCCGCGTACGCCGGCAACCTCGACCCGCGGCTGATGACGCGCCGCGCACCCCATTCGCCGCTGCGCGGCACGGGCTGGATCAACGACTGGCGGCTGACCTTCGGCGGCGAGCAGATGGGCTGGGAGGGCGCGCTCGCGACGATCGTCGAGGCCCCGCGCCACCAGGTCTTCGTCGCGCTGTACGACATCGCGCCGCTGGACGAGGACTCGATGGACCGCTGGGAGGGCGTGGGGCTGGACATCTACCGCCGCATGCGGATCCGCGTCCACACCCTGGACGGCGAGGAGGCGGCCTGGGTGTACGTCCTCAACGGCTACGAGGGCGGCCTGCCGTCCGCGCGCTACCTGGGCGAGATCGCCGACGCGGCCGAGTCCGCGGGCGCCCCGCACGACTACGTGATGGAACTCCGCAAGCGGCCCTGCTAGCCGCGGGCGGGACGATTCGGCGGAAACGACAAGGCAACGATCCGAACACCGTGAGCTGTGCCATCTACGCGCGTAGGCCGAAAGCGGCTACGCTCGTCCGCGTGAACGCATCTGTTACCGACCCCTTCGCCGCCGCCTCCGCCGCCGCCGCCCGCCTGCGCGAGCTCACCGGCGCCGAGACCCACGATGTCGCCCTCGTGATGGGCTCCGGCTGGGCCCCCGCCGCAGAGGCGCTCGGCGCGCCCGAGGCCGAGTTCCCGGTCACCGAGCTGCCCGGCTTCCCGCCCCCGGCCGTCGAGGGCCACGGCGGCAAGATCCGCTCGTACAAGATCGGCGACAAGCGCGCGCTGCTCTTCCTCGGCCGGACCCACTACTACGAGGGCCGCGGCGTCGCCGCCGTCGCCCACGGCGTCCGTACCGCAGTCGCCGCCGGCTGCAAGACCGTCGTCCTGACCAACGGCTGCGGCGGTCTGCGCGAGGGCATGAAGCCCGGCCAGCCGGTCCTGATCAGCGACCACCTCAACCTCACCGCGACCTCGCCGATCGTCGGCGCGAACTTCGTGGACCTCACCGACCTGTACTCGCCGCGTCTGCGCGCGATGTGCAAGGAGATCGACTCGACCCTCGAAGAGGGTGTCTACGTCCAGTTCCCCGGCCCGCACTACGAGACCCCGGCCGAGATCAACATGATCCGCGTCATGGGCGCGGACCTGGTCGGCATGTCCACCGTGCTGGAGGCCATCGCCGCCCGTGAGGCCGGCGCCGAGGTGCTCGGCATCTCCCTGGTCACCAACCTGGCGGCGGGCATCTCCGGCGAGCCGCTGAACCACGAAGAGGTCCTCCAGGCCGGCCGCGACTCGGCCGCGCGCATGGGCAAGCTGCTGACCCAGGTCCTCGCCCGCATCTGAGGCACGGGCACGTACGAGAGCTAAGGCGGAAGTAGTGCAGGAACAGGCACAGGACGACCTGATCACCCGGGCCCAGGCCTGGCTGGCGGAGGACCCCGACGAGGAGACGGCGGCCGAACTGCGCGCGCTCATCGACGCGGGCGACACCGCGGAGCTCGCGGACCGCTTCTCCGGCACGCTGCAGTTCGGCACCGCCGGTCTGCGCGGCGAGATCGGCGCCGGCCCGATGCGGATGAACCGCTCCGTGGTCATCCGGGCGGCGGCGGGCCTCGCGGCCTACCTGAAGGCCCAGGGCCACGACGGCGGCCTGGTCGTCGTCGGCTACGACGCGCGCTACAAGTCGGCGGACTTCGCCCGCGACACCGCGGCGGTCATGACCGGCGCCGGTCTGCGCGCGGCCGTACTCCCCCGCCCCCTCCCCACGCCCGTCCTCGCGTACGCCATAAGGCACCTGGGCGCCGTCGCCGGCGTCGAGGTGACCGCGAGCCACAACCCTCCCCGGGACAACGGCTACAAGGTCTACCTCGGCGACGGCTCCCAGATCGTCTCCCCGGCGGACGCCGAGATCGCGGGCCACATCGCCCGCGTGACGACGCTCGACTCGGTCCCCCGCCCCAAGGACGGCTGGCTGCAGCTCGACGAGGAGGTCCTGGAGGCCTACCTGGCCCGTACGGACGCCGTCCTGACCCCCGGCGGCCCCCGGGGCGTGCGGACCGTCTACACGGCCATGCACGGCGTGGGCAAGGACGTCGTCATGGCCGCCTTCGCCCGCCACGGCTTCCCGAAGCCCGTCCTGGTCGCGGAGCAGGCGGAACCCGACCCGGCCTTCCCCACGGTCGCCTTCCCCAACCCGGAGGAGCCGGGCGCGATGGACCTGTCCTTCGCGAAGGCCGCCGAGGTCCGCCCCGACATCGTGATCGCCAACGACCCGGACGCGGACCGCTGCGCGGTGGCGGTGCCGGACAACGGCGGCTGGCGCATGCTGCGCGGCGACGAGGTCGGCGCCGTCCTGGCGGCCCACCTGGTCCACAAGGGCGCCCAGGGCACCTTCGCGGAATCGATCGTCTCCTCGTCCCTCCTGGGCCGCATCGCAGAGGCCGCGGGCCTGCCCCACGAAGAAACCCTCACGGGTTTCAAATGGATCTCCCGCGTGGAGGGCCTGCGCTACGGCTACGAGGAAGCCCTGGGCTACTGCGTGGACCCGGAGGGCGTCCGCGACAAGGACGGCATCACCGCCGCCCTGCTCGTGGCCGAACTGGCCTCGGAACTGAAGGAACAGGGCCGCACCCTGACCGACCTCCTGGACGACCTGGCGATGGCCCACGGCCTGCACGCCACCGACCAGCTGTCGGTCCGCGTCTCGGACCTCTCCGTCATCGCCAACGCCATGGCCAAGCTGCGCGCGGAGCCGCCCACCTCCCTCGCGGGCCTGCACGTCGTCTCGGCGGAGGACCTCTCGGTCGGCACGGAGAAGCTCCCGCCCACGGACGGCCTGCGCTACTACCTGGACGGCGACCACAAGGCCCGCGTGATCGTCCGCCCGTCGGGCACGGAACCGAAGCTGAAGTGCTACCTGGAGGTCGTGGTCCCGGTACCCGAACCCTCCGACCTGCCCCCGGCCCGCACCCGCGGCCAGGAAATCCTGGAAGCAATCAAAAAGGACCTGGCAGCAGCCATGGGCATCTGACGCCCCCAACGGCCCCCTCAACTCCACTGAGGGGGCCGTCGCCTTCCCACCCCTCTATGGGGACCGATCCAGACCTGACAACATCGTCACCACGACCAATCAGAGGTGGGACGAGGGGGCGTCGTGGCGCAGGGGACGCAAGGGCTGCTCTTAGGCGGCCGGTACCGGCTTGAGCGGGTCCTCGGGGCCGGAGGGTTCGGGCGGGTCTGGGCCGCACGGGACGAGACCCTCCAAACCGACGTCGCCGTCAAAGAGTTGATCGTCGAGCCGCACCTCCCCGAGGCCGAGCGCCATGACCGCCTGCGTCGCGCCCGGCGCGAGGCCCGCAACGCCGCCAAGCTGCGCGACCACCCACACATCATCAGCGTCCACGACGTGGTCATCGTCGACGAGGCCCCGTGGATCGTGATGCAGCTCGTCTCCGGCGGCACCCTCCAGGAGCGCCTGGCCCAGAGGAAGCGCCTGTCCGTCGACGACACCGCCAAGCTCGCCAAGGCCCTCCTCAGCGCCCTCGACGCCGCCCACGAACAGGGCATCGTCCACCGCGACATCAAGCCGGCCAACGTCATGCTCGCCGACGACCACCAGATCCTGCTCACCGACTTCGGCATCGCCGTCAACCGAACCGATTCGCGGCTGACCGCGACCGGCCTGGTCATCGGCTCCCTGCCGTACCTCTCCCCCGAGCGGGCCCAGGGCAAGGAGGCGGGCCCCGCGAGCGACCTGTTTTCCCTGGGCACGACGCTGTACGAGGCTGTGGAGGGCGTCAGCCCGTTCCATCGCGACGACCCGGCCGGCTCGCTCCACGCAGTGGCCTTCGAGGAGACTCCCCCCATGCGGCGAGCAGGCCGCATCGAACCCCTCATCAAGTCCCTCCTGGAGAAGAACCCGGCCGACCGCCCCTCCATCGCCAAGGCGCTGAAACTGCTCGACGCCCCGTCACCGCAGAAGGAGCAAGCCACCCTGCAGATCGAGAACCAGACCGGCGACTGGCTCGGCATCACTCTCGACGACGCGTACCGGGAAACGGTCAGGCCCGGCGCGACAGGCACGTACTCGCTCGCCCCAGGCGCTCGCAAAGTCGTGGTGAAGAGCAACGGGCACAACAGCGCCCCCTGCGTCCTCCACCTCAAGCCCGGCACCACCGAGCGCATCGCCGCCCGGCAACAGGGCAAGGACGTACTGCTGGGGAGCCAACAAAAGCCCGCGGAACAGCCGCCCGCCCCACCCGCGAGTCAGTCAAAAGCACGGCCACTCCTCGGCTGGATCGCCGCCATCGCGGTCACGCTGACGATCCTGTACGCGGAGAACAACTCCTTCGCCAACTGGGTCAGCTCCGGCCTGAACGGGGACGTGTCCTCCGCCGAGGTGGGCGACTGCGTTCACAACACCGACGGAGACGACTGGGTCAAGGTCCCCTGCTGGTCCGGCGCCACCACGTACACAGTCGATTACCGCATAGCGTCCTCGGTTTCCTGGCCCCTCTTCTTCAGCGACGAGTCCAAGAAGACCGGCTGCGACGGCTTCTACTACTACAAGGCCGACAGCAAGGCCGTCGACGCCCACCTCTACAGGACCGTCACCTTCCCAGGCCCGAACGCCAAGCCCTGGGAACTGTGCGTCAAGTCTCAGTGACCTCCCTCCTCTTGCCTTCCGCCACGGACGACCGGCGGACGCCGAGCCGGCAGGAGCGCGTGGCGATCCGACGCGCCTCTGTGCTCCGCAGGGTGATCCGGTCAGCGTGTGGCGCGGGCACCAGCCCCGGACGGCCGGGGGCCGCCAGGCAGAGAGAAGCGGGTAGCGATCTGACGCGCGTGGGTGCTCCGCAGGACGATCGGGGGCACCCCGGCCCGGAATCAGATGGACACCGCCCCGGCTGCCCGGTGGGCCGAGCCCCGTCCCCTCGCACCTCTCTGGCGGGACCGTCCATGCGTCTCTGACCCGGCCCGTTCCTTTGGGGGCTTCCCGGCAGTCTTCGTTTTTCCGGGGCGGGCCGGTCTGTCAAGGGTGGCCGAAGGCCATCGCGAAGCGACGCGACGCAGGAGCGCCCTTGACAGGCCGGCCCGCCCCGGAAGGACGATGGGACTGACGGGAAACCCCCAACCCTCCCTGAGACCGCCCAACCGAACCCCCGACCCGCACCGCGCGGCAACGCACCCCCCGGCCCCCACACTGGAGGCAGGTGGGCAGCCACCGACCGAGCCCGGGAGCCCGAGGGGGAGATAGCGGGCCCGCACCGCGCGGCAACGCACACCGACCCGCACAGGCACGCGCCACGAGGCAACGCAAACCACAGCCGCCCCCCACAAAGCCCCCGTCAGCCCCGTCGGCCCCCAGCCTCACCGCCCCGCTGAAGCCCCCGGCGAAGCCCCCGCCGAAGCCGTAGGTTGAGCGATCTCCCCCAGGGTCGGCACCGACTCCGGCCGCGACCGCACCGCGTCCGTGCACTCCCACTTCCGCGGCGGATCCGCGTCCGGGCCGCCCAGGACCAGCGGCCCCGGGCCCGCCGACACGGCGTCGCTGTCCGACAGCGTGCACACGATCTGCGCCAGCGCCACCGGCGGCAGGTCCTCCGGCTTGCGGCTCAACCGCACCGTGCCCGCCGGGTCCCCCGCCCTCGGCGCGACCGCCGTCAGCCCCTCGGGGACCCCGGTCGTGAACCCGGCGTCCCGCTCCTCCCCGGACGGCGTCCGCTCCAGCGCCTCCAGCAGCGCCTGGGCGACGAGCGCCACGGGATCCTTCAGCGTCCGCTTCTCCGGTACCGGAACCACCCGCTCCACGCCCACCAGCTGCGAGCCGCAGACCAGTTCCACCGTGGCCCGGAAGCCCTGCACCCCGCTCTGCCCGCTCGGCTGCGCCGGGGTGTCGCAGGACACCCGCGAGGGCGCCGGCCCGACGTCCACCGGCACGGTGGTCGCCCGGATCCCGCACCCGGAGACACACCCCGAGAACAGAACCGTCAACGCCGCGACCGCAGCCGCACCCACAGACCTACGCCTGCTCACCCGCGATCACCTTCCCCACGTCCACCGGCAGCCGCAGCGTGAACAGCGCCCCGCCCTCCGGCCCGTTGGCCGCGGTGATGTCCCCGCCGTGGATGTGCGCGTTCTCCACGGCGATCGAAAGCCCCAGTCCACTGCCGTCCGACTTCGGCCGCGAAGCGCTCGCCTTGTAGAAGCGGTCGAAGACGTGCGGCAGGACGTCCTCCGGGATCCCCGGCCCGTTGTCCTGCACCGCGATCACCAGCCACTCGCCCTCCACGACCACCTTGACCCGCACCGGCGACCCGCCGTGCTTGAGGGCGTTGCCGATCAGGTTGGCCAGGATGACGTCGAGCCGCCGCGGGTCGAGCCGCGCCACGATGCCGCGCTCGGCGTCGAGTTCGACCGCGTCGAGCCAGGCCCGGGCGTCGATGCAGGCCGTGACCTGGTCGGCGACGTCCACGTCGTCCAGCACCAGCCGGGCCGTGCCCGCGTCGAAGCGGGTGACCTCCATCAGGTTCTCCACCAGGTCGTTCAGCCGCCGCGTCTCGCTCACGACGAGCGCGACCGCCGGTGCGATCATCGGATCGAGGTCGTCGACCTCCTCCTCCAGCACCTCGGACACGGCCGTCAACGCCGTCAGCGGCGTGCGCAGTTCGTGCGACATGTCCGCGACGAAGCGCCGGCTCGCCTCCTCGCGCGCGCTCATGTCGGCGACCTTCTTCTCCAGCGCCTCCGCCGTCTTGTTGAAGGTGTGCGAGAGATCGGCGAGTTCGTCCGTCCCCGACACGTCCAGCCGGTGGTCCAGCTCGCCCTCGCCCAGCCGCCGCGCCGCGTCGCCCAGCCGCTGCACGGGCTTGAGCACGGTCCGGGCCGCGGCCTGCGCCAGCAGCGCCGACCCGAGCAGCGCCAGCCCGGTCGCGATCGTCAACGACCACGCCAGCGCATTCAAGTCATCCCGCTCCTGCGCCAACGACTTGTACATGTAACCCGTAGGCCCGCCGCCCACGATCCGCGTCCCGCCGACCAGGTACGGATTGCCGCGCGGCTTCGTCCGCTGCCAGTACACGTGGTACTCGGAGTCGTTCGCCGACGTCGTCTTCTGCCGGTCGTTGACCGCGTGCTGGAGGGACTTCGGTACGTCGGCCAGCGCGAAGGCGTCCGGCCCCGCCTGCCCCGACACCTGACGGCCGTCCTTGCGCTCCTGCACCAGCAGCACGCTGTAGCCGGGGCTGCTGCCCGCCATCAGCTCGGCGGTGCGCTGCATCTCCTCGGGCGTCGGATCGGCGGGCAGGGCGGCGGCGCGGTTCTGCATCTCCTGCCGGAAGTCTCCGAGCGCCGCGTCCTGGGTACGGGTGAGCACGGCCTCGCGGTTGAGCCAGTACGCGATCCCGGAGGCGGAGACGGCGGCCGTCAGTGCGACCAGGGCGAAGACGACGAGGAGCCGCAGCCGCAGGCTGGTCCAGCGCCGGCCCGCGAGCAGCGCGCGGATCACTGCGGGGAGTCCAGGCGGTAGCCGACGCCGCGGACGGTCCGGATCAGGGTGGGCGAGGACGGCACGTCCTCGACCTTGGCGCGCAGCCGCTGCACGCAGGCGTCGACGAGCCGCGAGTCGCCGAGGTAGTCGTGCTCCCACACCAGCCGCAGCAACTGCTGCCGGGACAGCGCCTGCCCGGGCCGGCGGCTCAGCTCCAGCAGCAGCCGCAGCTCGGTCGGCGTGAGCTGCAGGTCCTCGCCGTTCTTCGTCACCGTCATGGCGGACCGGTCGATGACGAGGGAGCCGAAGCTCGCGGAGTCGCTGGACTCCCGCTCGCCGCGGCGCAGCACGGCCCGGATGCGGGCGTCGAGGACACGCCCCTGGACGGGCTTGACCACGTAGTCGTCGGCGCCGGACTCCAGGCCGACGACCACGTCGATGTCGTCGTTGCGCGCGGTGAGCAGGATGATCGGCAGCTGGTCGGTGCGGCGGATCCGCCGGCAGACCTCGAAACCGTCGATCCCGGGCAGCATGACGTCCAGCACGATCAGGTCCGGCCGCTGCTCACGGAGCAGTTTCAGGCCGTCCTCGCCCGTCGCCGCGGTGGCCACACGGTGGCCCTGGCGAGACAGGGAGAGTTCGAGGGCCGTGCGGATGGCGTCGTCGTCCTCGATCAGCAACAGGAAAGGCACGGGCTCATTCTGTCCCATCGGCACTCGGGAGTTCGACCGCCGGGGACACGGGATCTCGCGGAGTCCGCTGTGACAGGCCTGTGACAGTCGGCGGACACCCCGGTTAAGTCGGCGGGGCAGTCTTCTATCAGCGAACGAAAGCACGGAACCGAACACCGAAACCGAAGCAGACTCCACGACGGGGGGCGCGAGATGAACACGCTGCACAGCACCACGACCAGCGCGGTTGTCACGCGGCTGCACGATGTGAACCGTCGGGCGGGTGTCCGTTCGGTGACGGTCACCCGGACCCGGCCGGCCCATCTCGTAGCCATCGACGCAAACCAGTACCAGGCGGTTCCCGCGCAGTCCGGACAGCCTGGACAGCCCGGACAGCCCGCCCCGTCCTCCACGTCGGAGGCGGAGTTCACGGCGTACGTCCAGGAGCGGCGGGCCGCCCTCTACGCGACGGCCTTCCACCTGACCGGGGACCGGTACGAGGCCGAGGACCTGCTGCAGAGCGCACTGTTCTCGACGTACCGCGCCTGGGACCGGATCAGCGACAAGGCCGCCGTCGGCGGGTACCTGCGCCGCACGATGACGAACCTGCACATCAGCGCGTGGCGCCGCCGGAAGCTGAACGAGTACCCGACGGAGGAACTGCCGGAGACGGCCTCGGACACGGACGCGATGCGCGGTACGGAGCTGCGCGCGGTGCTGTGGCAGGCGCTGGCCCGGATCCCGGAGCCGCAGCGCACGATGCTGGTGCTGCGCTACTACGAGGGCCGCACGGACCCGGAGATCGCGGAGATCCTCGGGATCAGCGTCGGCACGGTGAAGTCGAGCATCTGGCGGTCGCTGCGGCGGCTGCGGGACGACGAGGCGCTGAGCTTCGGGCGCGACGGTGGGCCCCCCGCCCGGTCGCGCGTCCCCAGACGCGCCCCGACGAGCGGGCCAGGCGGCCGCACCTGCGCCGGTGGCGACTGGACATCTGA
>NZ_JBHUSC010000037.1:0-74887 GCF_042673805.1 Streptomyces sp. NPDC057010
GATCTTGGGCGGTGCCGGGATTGGGAGGGGGATGGGGATCTTCGGCGGTGCCGGGATCGGGAGGGGGATCGGGAACTTGGGGGGTGCCGGGATCGGGAGGGGGATCGGGAACTTCGGGGGTGCCGGGATCGGGAGGGGGATGGGGAACTTAGGGGGCGCCGGGATCGGCGGCAGGGGGATCGGGATCTTCGGGGGTGCCGGGATCGGGGGCAGCGGGATCGGGATCTTCGGCGGCGCAGGTATGGGCAGGGGGCCCGGTATCTGCGGCGGTGCCGGTATCGGGGGCAGGGGGATCGGGAACTTCGGGGGCACGGGGCCCGGGTTCTTCGGGGGCACCGGGAACGGGGGCCACGGTCCCGGCTTCGGCGCGGGCATCTTGTCGTGGTCACCGTGCCGCTTCTTGTTCTTGTCCGACTTCTTCTTGTCGTTGTTTCCCTTCCCGTTGCGGTTCTTGTTCTTCCAGTCGCCCTGGCCGTTTTTCTTTTTATTGCTGTCATTTCCGCTGTGATTGTCATGGACGACGTTGGCGTGACTGACTGCCGCAGTCGTTCCGGACGTCGCGGCGAATGCGCTCGCGGGCAGTGCGACGGATCCGGCCGCCAGGGCGGTCGTCGTCGCCAGCATCACGAAACGCCTGGTCATGGGCGTCTTGGGCATAGGTGTCTCCTTGCTCTGTGAAGGGGGTGATGAATGGATCCGGCGCCGGGCCGGCCCATTTCGGTGTTCTCGTGAACCGTGTGGGTTCCCACATCAAGTAAGCACGGGACGATCAGCGAGGACATGTCCCTGCATCTCGCGACTTGACGTCCTGGATTTACGTGTTCCACACGGCCCGCGAGGTGTTCGATCACCGCATCACGCCTGTTCAAGGCGATAGGAGCCCGAATAACGCGAAAAGCCGCCGCGGAGTACCGCGACGGCTTGGAACAGCCTCCCCGGGCGGCCCGGGGAGGCAGGGGCTTCAGCAGGTCGAGTGGAAGAGGCCGCCGACCGGTTCGGTCTCGGCCAGCCGGTTGTATAGCTCCACGGCCTCCGACGTCGGTGCGACGTGGACCTCGGCCCCGGCCTTCCGGACGAGCTCCAGGGTCTCCGGCATGATCCGCAGCCGCCGTTCCATGCCCTCACCGAGGACGATCACCCTGGCCCCGTGGCCGAGCAGCTCGCCCACCTCGCCCGGCACGATGCCCGGATCGTGCCGGGTGCCGTGCTCGGACCAGTCCCAGGGGCGGCCGCCGCCCGGGTACAGCTTGACGTCCTTGCCCGGGGCGAGCCCCTCGACCTCGATCCGGCCCCAGGAGAGGTGGGTGACGCGCGGAGACCTCGCCGGGGGAGCCCACAGCATCAGGTTGCTCATGAGCTCGGCCTGCTCGACGGCGTCGTCGAGGGCGTGGTGCGTGTGCGGCAGGCGGGAGCGCAGTTCGCGGGGCATGCGGCCCTTGACCGCGGCGCGCAGCGGGACCCGCGCCTTCACCGCGTAGAGGGTCTTCATGTCCAGGCATCCGGAGTGGCCGAAGGGGCTGTCGCCGCCGAAGCGCATCAGGTACCAGTACAGGAAGGTCCAGTCGAAGGAGGCCGGGTAGCCGCACATCACCGGCTGCGCCCCCGCGGAGACCTCCCGCACCCAGGTCCGGAACTCCGCCATGGCCACGGCCGGATCGGCGCCCTCCCGGACCAGCCGGTCGCGGTCCAGCCCGCTGACGGCGAGCGCCTCGGGTACGTACGCGTCGCTGATCGGCCGCAGCTCGCGGTAGAAGGTCTGCTCGCGCGGATCGGCGGCCGTATACGAGCCGCCGTCCTGCCGGCCCGCGACGGCGGCCCCGAAGCTGATCATCGAGTACGGGCCGGGGATGGGTCCGTCGGCCTCGATGTCGACGGAAACGTAGAGACTGGGACGTGCGGTTCGGGCTGCCATGCGGGTGAGCATGCCAGCCCGGTCCCGCCCGATCACACGGATTTACGGACTACGGCGCGGCCGTCAGGAACATGCCCGTCTGGTCCGCCCCGGCGGTGTTCTTGCAGCTGACGGAGGAGGTCGCGGGCTGCGCCACGGCCAGGGACAGGCAGCGGCCGACGGCCAGCTGCCCGAAGTGGTTGGGGTGCATGGACTCCTGGACGAGCCCCTGCGACTCGTTGTTGTCGATCCAGCGCGCCCACTCGCTCGTCGTCGCCGACGCGGGCACCGTGGAGCTCACCTGCTTGCTCGCCTTCGCGCACACCTCGCGCCCCTGCATCATGTCCCGCAGGTCCAGGAACTGCACGCCCTTGGCGGCGGCAACGCCCTTGAGCCGGCCCGCGATCTGCGGCACGAGGGAGTCCCGCGCCCAGTCCGAGTCCCGGTTCCAGAAGGGGCAGCCGCCGGTGTTGAGGCGGCTCCAGTCGCTCTGCGTGTACCGGTTCTCCGCGCCGCGCGGTATCGGCGACGGGTAGGACTGCAGCACGATGCGGTAGGAGGAGTCCGCGTACCCGGCCCCGCGCATCACGGCGCGCACCTCGTCGACGGACTTGCCGACGTTCGCCATGACGGCGTCGATCTTCTGGTCGACGCCGGCCTGCTGGTCGTCGTAGCAGTACGAGTTCCAGAGGACGAAGTCGTAGGCGCACTCCTTGATGATGTCGGCGAAGCCGAGGTCGTTGCCGCCGACGGACAGCGCGATGACCTTGACGTTGTTGCTCGCGGCTACGGCGGCGAGCTGGTCGGCCTGCGGGGCCTCGCCCTTGAAGGCGACGCCGCCGCTGGAGGCGCGGAACACGTTCTGGGAGGTCGCCCCGGAGCAGGCCAGGTTCACGGCCTTCTCGGCGATGGCCCCGGCGCTGATCACCTCGGCGGAGTCGGACCTGTGGCAGCCACCCGCCGTGGCCCCGTACACCTTGGCGGGATCGTAGGTGCTGCCGCTCACCCAGGCCCGGTCCGTGCCGTTCCTACTGCCGGTGTTGGTCAGGCTGTTGCCCTTCCAGCGCCCGGCTTCGCCGGATATGTAGCTGTCGCCCATGGACACCACGGCGGTGGGCCCGGCCCCGGGACTGGCGGCGGAGGTCCCGGCCCCGGCGGCCAACAGCGCCCCGACGGCGAGCGGCAGAACCATCCCGGCCCCCACCGCGCGTCGCACACGACGGCGGGACCGGTTCTTGCTGGCGGTGCGGAATCCGATCACTGCGGAACTCCTGCGGTCGGCCATGCCGGAGCGGACGACAACTCCGGTGCATGGCTGTGAAGTGGGGGTACCGCCGGCCGGTGGCACCGGAAAGGTGACACGCGCCCACTTGTTACCGCTAGGTACAGTCAGGTTACGAACAAGTAACAACCGACCGGTCGTTCGGCTCGGCGGTCCCCGAGGGGGGCGGGATGTGAGACCAGGTCCCTTGTGTGTGGCACGTTTTGCTAGGTTCGCTCGGTAATGAACTGAACCGGGTGGGGGCGTCGTGAATCAGATCGACAAAATCCTGGACAAGGTGGACGCGGGGGACATCGCGCTGCCTGAGTTCCAGCGGGGATACGTGTGGACCCGTGACCAAGTCCGGGCCTTCTTCCTCTCGTTGTACCGCGGCTATCCGGTGGGCGGCTTCCTCACCTGGAGCACCAAGGCGGAGACCGCCGACGCCCGCGGCGGTGTCGGCGGCAAGGACGGCACCATCCACCTGCTCCTGGACGGCCAGCAGCGCGTCACCACGCTGTACGGCGTGATCCGGGGCAGGGCTCCGCGCTTCTTCGACGGGAACGAAGCGACCTTCACCGGGCTCCACTTCAACCTGGAGACCGAGACCTTCGAGTTCTACGCACCCGCGAAGATGAAGGACGAGCCGGTCTGGGTCGACGTGACCAGGCTCTTCGAAGGAGGGACCGGCGTCCTCCTCGCCTTCATCCAGCGGACCGGTGCCGAAGGCGAGCAGTTCAACCAGTACTTCAAGCGGCTCACCGACATCCTGCAGATCGCGACCAGGCAGGTCCACATCGAGGAGGTGACGGGCAAGGACAAGACGGTCGACGTCGTCGTCGACATCTTCAACCAGGTCAACTCCGGTGGCACCAAGCTCTCCAAGGGGGACCTGGCCCTCGCCGCCCTCTGCGCCTCCTGGCCGCAGGCGCGGCCGACGATGAAGACCGCCCTCGCCGACTGGGGCGCCGCGGGCTTCGGCTTCAAGCTCGACTGGCTGTTGCGGAACGTGAACGCCGTCGTCACCGGCGAGGCGCAGTTCGCCAAGCTCGCCGATGTCGGCGTTCCGGAGTTCAAGAGCGGCCTCAAGGCGTCCGTCCACGCCGTCTCGCACCTGCTGGACGCACTGGGCGGACGGTTGGGCCTCGATCACGACCGGGTGCTCACCGGCCGCTCCGCGTTCCCCGTCATGAGCCGCCTGCTGCACCAGAGCGGCGGAACGTTCCCCGATGCGAAGACCCGCGACCGGCTGTTCTACTGGTACGTCCACAGCTTCCTGTGGGGCCGGCACGCCGCCTCCGTCGAGACCACCCTCAACCAGGACCTCAAAGCCCTCGAAGAGGGCGGTGTGGACCAGCTCGTCGCCGTCCTGCGCCGCAGCCGCGGACATCTCGACGTACGCCCCGACGACTTCGACGGCTACAGCATCGGAGCGCGGTTCTACCCGCTCCTCTACCTGCTCACCCGCGTGTACGGGGCCAAGGACCTGCTCAGCGGGGTCGAGCTGAAGCACAACCTGCTCGGCAGGAACGCCTCGCTCCAGGTCCACCACATCTTCCCGAAGGCCCGGCTGCGCAAGCACGACTACGCCCAGCGGCAGATCAACGCCGTCGCGAACTTCTGCTTCCTCACCCAGGACAGCAATCTCAAGATCGGTGCCAGGGACCCGCTGGAGTACTTCGAGGAGGCCGAGGCGAGGAACCCGGGCGTACTCGCCACCCAGTGGATCCCGATGGACCGGGAGCTGTGGCGCATCGAGAACTACCCGGACTTCCTGGAGGCCCGCCGCGTTCTGCTGGCCGGCGCGGCGAACGCGTTCCTCGACGCCCTGCACGACGGCGCGTCCCCGGCCGGTCAGCCCGCTCCCGCGGTCCCCCGGCCGGCCTTCCCGTTCCAGGGGGCCGTCGCCCCCGTGGAGCCGACGGCCGACGAGGACGAGGTGCCCGGACTGCGCGAGCTGCTGCGGTTCGTGGACGAGGCGGGGCTGGCGGCGCCCGAGCTCGAATCGGAGGTGACGGACCCCGCCACCGGCGAGGCGATCACCATCGCGGCCGCCGTCTGGGCCAGCGGCCTGCAGGAGGAGACCGGGAACCCGGTCGTGCTCGCCCTCGACCACGAGCCGTCGGTGCAGGCGGCGCTGGAGGCGGGCGGGTACCGGGTCTTCCACACGGCCGGCGCCCTGATGGCTTACATCGGCAACGTCCGGGCCGGGCGGGCCGGTTAGGGGAACGGCTCCGCCCCCGCTGCCTCGACGGCGGCGGGGGCGGAGCGGCTGTTTTCGACTGCTGTGCGTTTCAGCCGAATCCAGGGTCTAGCCGACCAGCTGGTCGTACGCCGGGAGGGTGAGGAAGTCGGCGTAGTCCGCGTCCAGGGAGACCTGGAGGAGGAGGTCGTGGGCCTGCTGCCACTTGCCGGACGTGAAGGCCTCCTCGCCGACCTCGGCGCGGATGGCGGCCAGTTCCTCCGCCGCGATCTTGCGGGTCAGCTCGGCCGTGGCCCGCACGTGTTCGCCGTTGTGCTCGAATACAACACCGGCGTTGATCCACTGCCAGATCTGCGAGCGCGAGATCTCGGCGGTGGCCGCGTCCTCCATCAGGCCGAAGATGCCGACCGCGCCGAGGCCGCGCAGCCAGGCCTCGATGTAGCGGATGCCGACCTGGACCGCGTTGCGCAGGCCCTCGTACGTCGGCTTCGCGTCCAGGGAGTCGATGGCGATGAGCTCGCCCGGGGCCACCGAGACGTCCTCGCGCAGGCGGTCCTTCTGGTTCGGCTTCTCGCCGAGCACCGCGTCGAAGGAGGCCATCGCGATCGGGACCAGGTCGGGGTGGGCGACCCAGGAGCCGTCGAAGCCGTCGTTCGCCTCGCGGTCCTTGTCGGCCTTGACCTTCTCGAAGGCGACCCGGTTGACCTCGGCGTCCTTGCGGGACGGGATGAAGGCCGCCATGCCGCCGATGGCGTGCGCGCCGCGCTTGTGGCAGGTGCGGACCAGCAGTTCGGTGTAGGCGCGCATGAACGGCGCCGTCATCGTCACCGCGTTGCGGTCCGGCAGGACGAACTTCTCGCCGCCGTCACGGAAGTTCTTGACGATGGAGAACAGGTAGTCCCAGCGGCCCGCGTTCAGACCGGCCGCGTGGTCGCGCAGCTCGTAGAGGATCTCCTCCATCTCGTACGCGGCGGTGATCGTCTCGATGAGGACGGTCGCGCGGACGGTGCCCTGCGGGATGCCGACGTAGTCCTGGGCGAAGACGAAGATCTCGTTCCAGAGGCGCGCCTCCAGGTGCGACTCCGTCTTCGGCAGGTAGAAGTACGGGCCCTTGCCGAGGTCGATCAGACGCTTCGCGTTGTGGAAGAAGTACAGGCCGAAGTCGACCAGCGAGCCGGAGGCCGGGGCGCCCTCGAACTGCAGGTGGCGTTCCTGGAGGTGCCAGCCGCGCGGGCGCATGACGACGGTCGCCAGCTCCTGGGCGGGCTTCAGGGCGTACGACTTGCCGGTGCGCGCGTCGGTGAAGTCGATGCGGCGCTCGTAGGCGTCGATGAGGTTGAGCTGGCCGAGGACGACGTTCTCCCAGGTGGGGGCCGAAGCGTCCTCGAAGTCGGCGAGCCAGACCTTGGCGCCCGAGTTCAGGGCGTTGATGGTCATCTTGCGGTCCGTCGGACCGGTGATCTCCACACGGCGGTCGTTCAGCGCGGCCGGGGCCGGGGCCACCTTCCAGTCCCCCTCGCGGACCTGTGCGGTGTCCGGGAGGAAGTCGAGGGTGGAGGTCCGGGCGATCTCGGCGCGGCGCTCCCCGCGGCGGGCCAGCAGCTCGGCGCGGCGGGGGGCGAACCGCCGGTGGAGCTCGGCCACGAAGGCGAGGGCCGCTTCGGTGAGGACTTCGTCCTGCCGTGGCAGGGGCTCGGCATCGACGATGGCCAGCGGGGACGGCGCTGGTGCGGACATATCTGTCACTCCTTCAGCGGCGGTGCCTGGCGGCCGCGGGGAATGCTCGCGCGAGACGGCACGCAGTGCCGTCGGGTGTGGAGAGTTCCGGGATACGGTCGCGGGCGCCGTCTTTGGTTCAGGGCGCTTCTGACCAGTGGATAGTAATTTCCTCATGGTGGAAGTTCAATGGTTTGTTGACGTCGAGATTCTCTGAGTCGACAGATTCCGCTTCCCGGTGGCCCTCAGTGCCACCGTCGTCACGCCGTGCTCAGAGGAGACGTGCCAGGTCGGGCGGGGTGTCGATGTCATACGCCTCCGCGATATCCGCGCACTCCACCAGTACGAGCTCACCCGCATGCCGGGTGAGATGCACCCGCGCGCCCTTGTCGCCCGTCGCCGTCGCCGCGATGTCCGCCCACCGGTCCGCGCCGAAGAGCACCGGATGGCCGCGCTCCCCGTCGTACGCCGCCGCCACCAGGCTCGCGGGGGATCGGTACGCCTCCCTCACCCGGGAGACGGCCGCCGGCCCGATGCCCGGCTGGTCCACCAGCGAGACCAGGGCCGCGCGGGCCCCCGTACCGGCCAGCGAGGCGAGGCCGACCCGCAGGGAGGAGCCCATCCCGTCCGCCCAGTCCGGGTTGTCCACGACCACGCAGCCCGCCAGGTCCGCCCGCTCGCGGACCTCGGCGGCCGAGGCCCCGAGCACCACGTGCACCGGGCCGCAGCCCGCCTCGCGCAGCACCCGTACGGCGTTCTCGACCAGGGGGCGGCCGCGGTACGGGAGCAGCGCCTTGGGCCGCCCGCCGAGGCGCCGGCCGCCGCCGGCCGCCAGGAGCAGGCCCGCGATCACGGGTGAATCGGCTGACTTGGTGGAACCGGAACCGGAATCGGTGTGGGATGACATGCCACCGATTCTCGCTCCTGGGACGGGCCCCTCCCACGCCGTCCCAGCGCACGCCGTACGGCGGCCAGCGCGGCCCCGATGCGCAGCGGCTCGGAGATCCGGTTCTCGGCGGCGGCCAGCAGGGCACGTTCGTCACGGTCGGTCAGCATCTCGGCGTCTCCTTGCCAATCGGGGGCCAATACGGCGAGTCTGGTCCTCGATTGGCCTGGTCGGCAGAGCCAATCAGGGGAGGTTGGCATGGCAAACGGGCGAGTGGTCCAGACGGCGGACAGAACCATCGGCAGCCGCCAGCTCGCGGCCCTGCTCCCCGCGGAGGTCCTGGCCCGCCCCGGCTACCGGGCGCTCGCCGACTCCGTGCGCACGCTGATCCTCGACGGCCGGATCGCCCTGCACGTCCGGCTCCCCGCCGAGCGCGAGCTCGCCGAGGCGGTCGGCGCCAGCCGGGCCACCGTCACCGGCGCCTACGACCTGCTCCGCGAGAGCGGTTACGTCCGCAGCCGGCGCGGCTCCGGAACCTGGACCGAACTCCCCGACGGCCACCTGCCGGTCGGCTCGCCCGGCATCCTCGGCGGCGGCACCGGAGGCCGGCCCGACGGCGAATCCGGGATCGACCTGGCCATCGCCGCCATGGGGGCCCCGGAAGGCAGCCTCGCCGAGGCCTTCGCCTGGGCCGCCCCCCGCCTGCCCGAACTCGCCCGCTCGCCCGGCTACCACCCCTTCGGCATGCCCGACCTGCGCACGGCCGTCGCCGACCGGTTCACCCGGCGCGGGCTGCCCACCCGCCCCGAGCAGATCCTGATCACCGCCGGCGCCCAGCAGGCCTTCGCCCTCGTCGTCAGCCTCCTGTGCCGGGCCGGGGACCGGGTCGTCACCGAGAACCCCACCTACGCCAACGCCCTCGACGCCCTGCGCCACGCACGGGTCCGCACCGGCTCCATCGCCGTCTCCGACGCCGGCTGGGACATGGAGATAGCCGAGTCCACGCTGCGCCAGACCGTGCCCAGGCTGGCGTACGTGATCCCCGACTTCCACAACCCGACGGGCGCCCTGATGCCGCCGGAGCAGCGACTGCGGCTGCTCTCCGCCACCCGCGCCACCGGCACCTGGCTCGTCGTCGACGAGACCATCGCCGACATCGCCCTGGACGTGCCCGCGCCCGCGCCCCTGGCCGCGCTCGCCCCGCGCGGCGGCGCCGACCACGTGCTCACCATCGGCTCGCTCAGCAAGACGCACTGGGGCGGCCTGCGGGTGGGCTGGATCCGGGCCACCGCGAGGATGATCACCGAGCTGACGGCCGTACGGGTCTCCGCCGACATGACCGGCTCCGTACTCGACCAGCTGGTCGCCCTCCCGCTGATGGACAGCCTGGAGCGGTCCCTGCCCGCACGCCTCGCCGCGCTGCGGACCCAGCGCGAAGCCCTCGTGCGGTCCCTCCAGCGGCACACCCCCGAATGGTCCTGGCAGCTCCCGCCCGGCGGGCTCTCCCTCTGGGTGGACCTCGGCGAGCCGGTGAGCTCCGCCCTGTCCGACCGGGCGGCCGAGGCGGGGGTCCACATCGGCCGCGGCGCCCGCTTCGGGGTCGACCCGGGCACCTTCGAGCACCGGCTCCGGATCCCGTACACGCTCCCGCCCGACCGCCTGGACGAGGGCGTACGCCGCCTCGCGACGGCCTTCCACGACGGGGTCCCGCTGGCACCGGCGGTGGAGCGCCCGCACTGGGTGGCCTGAGCGGCCTTACGCGGCCTTGCGGAAGTAGGCGTTCGCCGCCGGGCGGAACATCAGCACCACGGCGGTGCTCACGGCCGCGACGTGGACGGCCCGGCTCGCACCGAAGACCCAGTCCAGGACTCCCGCCCGCGCGGCGGCGTCGGCGAGCGAACCGCCGTCGGCGAGGTACCCGAGGGGCTGCACCACCAGCGAGGCGGTCCCGAGCACCCCGAGGACGAGAGCCAGGGCGATCCGGGCCCACCGGGCGCCGCCCCGCATCCGTACGGCGGTCAGCACGGCGGCGGTGAACACGGCGAGCCGGACGGCCAGTCCGACGCCGGTGTCGAGGGCCGAGCCGCTGTCGTCGGCGAGGATCCGGCCGATCGCGAGCACGGTCTCGAAGACGCCGGCGGCCACGGCCGTCAGCCACAGTGCGCAGGCGGTGCGGACCTCGGCGGGAGGGGTGGCGGTCGGGCGCGTGAGGACGTCGGGGTGCATCGGGGGCTCGCTCTCGCATCGGGGACTCGATGCCCCGATGCTCCCGCCGCGGCCCCGTGCTCCGCCCGCCTGCCCGCCGGTGTCCCGAGAGGGGGGCCAGCCCCACCGGACGGGGTCTACGGCGTGCGGATCAGCCGGCGGGTGGCCGCGGCCGCCACGGCGGAGGTGCGGGAGTCGACGCCGAGCTTCGCGTAGACGTGCACCAGGTGGGACTTGACCGTGGCCTGGCTCAGGAAGAGCTTCTTGGAGATCTGCTGGTTCGACAGCCCGTCCGCGACCAGTTGCAGCACCTCCAGCTCCCGCTTCGTCAGCGCCTCCGCCGGGGTCCGCATCCGGTCCATCAGCCGCAGCGCCACCGCCGGGGCCAGCGCCGACTGGCCCGCCGCGGCCGTCCGCACGGCCGCCGCCAGCTCCTCCGGCGGGGCGTCCTTGAGGAGGTAGCCGGAGGCGCCCGCCTCCACCGCCGCCAGGATGTCCGCGTCCGTGTCGTACGTGGTCAGCACCAGCACCCGCGGGCCGCCCGCCCGGGCCGTGATCAGGGCCGTCGCCTCGGAGCCGTGCATGCCGGTCCCCGGCCCGAACTGCAGGTCCATCAGGACCACGTCCACCGGCTCGGCGGCCGCCAGCTCCACCGCCCGTTCGGCGGTCGCGGCCTCGGCGACCACCGCGAAGTCCGGCTCGGTGTCCAGTACGGCGCGCAGCCCGGCCCGGACCACCGGGTGGTCGTCGGCCAGCAGGAGGCGGATGGTCACGGTCGGGCCTCCAGGGGTTCCAGCGGCAGCGGCAGGGTGACGGCCACGGCGGTGCCCTGGCCCGGGGCGGACTCCACGGTGAACAGCCCGCCCAGGGTCTCGGCGCGCGAACGCATCGCCGGCAGGCCGAAGCCTCCGTCGCCGGCCGACGGCGGCGCCGAGGAGGGATCGAAGCCGTCCCCGTCGTCCACGACGTCCAGCGTGACCGAGGCGTCCATGAAGGTCAGGGTGATCTCGGCGCGCCCGGCCCGGGCGTGCCGCACCACATTGGCCAGCGCCGACTGCGCGATCCGCAGCAGGGCCACCTCGTAGGGCGTGGGCAGCACCCGCGGGCCGCCGCTCAGCGAGAACCGCACCCGCGGCCCCGGCACCCCCGAGCACAGCCGCTCCAGCGCACCGGCGAGCGACCCGTGCTCCAGGTCCGGGGGCGTGAGGGCCCGTACGAAACGACGCGCCTCCGCGAGGTTCTCCTGGGCGGCCTCCCGGGCCTGCGCGATGTGGGGCCGGGCCGGGGCCCCCTCCGGCAGCGCCCGCTCGGCGGCCCGCAGCAGCAGCTGGATCGAGGACAGCCCCTGCGCCAGCGTGTCGTGGATCTCCCGGGCGAGCCGCTCCCGCTCGGCCAGGATCCCCGCGCCACGCTCGGCGGCGGCCAGCTCGGCGCGGGTCGTGATGAGCTCGTCGATCAGCTCGCGGCGGCGTTCGCTCTCGCGGTACAGCGCCTGGTAGCCCAGTACGGTCGCCACCGCCACGGCCCCGCCCAGCAGCGGTCCGAGGAAGGCTCCGGGGGTCACCGCACTGCTGTGCGCGAGGAAGCCGCAGATCGCCGCGCAGGCCGTCACCGCGACGGCCGCGACCCCCCAGCGCAGCCGCAGCAGGTGCAGCTCCAGGAAGTACAGCGGGAAGGCGATCCACAGCCCGTCGGGGGAGACCACCAGCAGCGCCGCCCAGGCCGCGCCGAGCCCCGCCAGCCACACCGCCCCGGCGCGCGGCGAACTGTGCACGGCGGGGGCCCGTACACCGCCCGCGTACACCGCGGCCAGCACGGCGCACGCGGCGACCACCCAGCCGGCCCGGGGCGCCGAGTCGGCGACGGCCCGCCCGGCGGCCAGCACGAGCAGCCCCAGCAGCAGGGCGTGCAGGCACAGCCGCAGCACCTTCGACACGGGGGTGAGGGGGCGCGAGCCGGCGGGAGCGGGGGACGGCGGCGGAAGCGGAGCGGGAGCAGTCATGGCCTGACCAGCGTAAGTGGGCTCCCACCGCCCCCGGTCAACCAAAAGTTTGATGTCGGCGTGCGCCCTTCGATACGAGGATCGCTACCGTGGCGCGATGCCCCGTGTCCACGCGGAGGACCAGGGTGGGCAGCATGTTCGTCGCATGGAGAGATCTACGGTTCGCCAAGGGCCGGTTCGCCCTCATGGGCTCGGTCGTACTGCTCATCACGCTGCTGGTCGGCCTGCTGTCCGGGCTCACCTCGGGCCTGGCCCGGGAGAACATCTCGGCCATCACCGGCCTGCCCGCCACGCACCTGGCCTTCGCCGCGCCCGCCGGTGACCAGAAGGTGTCCTTCACCAATTCCCAGGTGCCCGAGTCCGCCTGGCGGGCCTGGCGGGCACAGCCCGGCGTGGCCTCCGCCGAGCCGCTCGGCATCCGCACCACCAACGCCGCCTCGGGGGAGCGCACGGCCGCCGTCTCCGTCTTCGGCGTCGACCCCGCCGGGAAGCTCGGCCCGCGCGGCGGCGGCCCCGACCGGGGCCGGGTGGTCCTCACCGAGAAGGCCGCCAAGGAGCTCGGCGGGCTCACCGCCGGCGCCACGCTCAGGATCGGCCCCCTCGAACTGACGGTGGCCGCCGTCTCCGGCACCGCCGCCTACAGCCACACCCCCGTCGTCTGGATGGACCTCGGCGACTGGCAGCGCCTCGGCAACCCCGGCGCCTCCCCGGAGCCCCTCGCCACCGTCGTCGCCGTGACCGCGTCCGACGGCGGCGGCCCGGACCTCGCCGCCGCCGAGAAGGCCTCGGGCACCAAGGCGCAGACCGTCGACGAGGCCCTGGGCGCGATCGGTTCGTACCAGGCCGAGAACGGTTCCCTGCAGCTGATGCGCGGCTTCCTCTTCGCCATCTCGGCCCTGGTGATAGGCGCCTTCTTCACCGTGTGGACGATCCAGCGCAGCGGGGACATCGCCGTCCTGAAGGCACTGGGTGCCTCGACGCCCTACCTCCTCAAGGACGCCCTCGGGCAGGCCGTGGTCATGCTCGCCATCGGCACCGGGCTGGGCACCGCGCTCGCCGCCGGCTTCGGGGTGCTGATCAGCGGCGGTGACGTGCCCTTCGTCCTCGACGCCGCCACCGTGCTCGTGCCCGCCGCGATCATGATCGTGCTGGGTGCGCTGGGCGCGGCCCTGTCCATCCGGCGGATCACCGCCGTAGACCCGCTGACCGCCCTCGGGAGCGCCCGATGACCCTCCTCGTCCACGACGTCACGCTCACCTACCCGGACGGCGACGGCCGGCTCACCGCCCTCGACGCCGTCGGCCTGGAGGTGCCCGCCGGCACGCTGACCGCGGTGATCGGACCCTCCGGCTCCGGCAAGTCCAGCCTGCTGGCGGTGGCCGCCACGCTGGTCACCCCGGATGCGGGGCGGGTCGTCGTCGCGGGCCAGGACACCTCCGGGCTGGGCGCCGCGGAGAAGTCGGCGCTGCGCCGGGAGAAGATCGGCATCGTCTTCCAGCAGCCGAACCTGCTGGCCTCGCTGACCGCCGCCGAGCAGCTCCAGGTCATGGCGCACCTCTCCGGCCGCCCCTCCCGGGCGCTGCGCCGTCGTGCGCTGGAGCTGCTGGACGCGGTGGGGCTGGCCGACAAGGCCGACCGGCGGCCGCACCAGCTCTCCGGCGGCCAGCGCCAGCGGATCAACATCGCCCGCGCCCTGATGAACGAGCCCGCCGTGCTGCTGGTCGACGAGCCGACCAGCGCCCTCGACCACGAGCGCGGCGCGGCCGTCCTCGACCTGCTGGTCACCCTGACGCGGGAGCGCTCCACCGCCACGGTGCTGGTCACGCACGACCACGCCCACCTGGAGCGGATGGACCGTACGGCGACGATGGCCGACGGCCGTCTGACGCAGAGCCCCGACTCGGTACCGGCGTAGACCCCCGCAGCGGGGCCGCCGGGGGGCGGCTCCGACCGCACGGTCAGCCGCCGCAGTCGGACGGACGAAGGCCCTCGGCCGCCCAGTGGGGGGCGGCCGAGGGCCTTCTTCACGCCTTCGCGCGCCGTCGTACGGCGCGGTGCGCTACGCCGGGTTCTGGTTCGCCAGGGCCACCGACAGCTCGGCGGCGACGCCCTGGAGGATCGGCACGAAGGACTCGGCGACCGCCTCGGTCACCCGGCCCGCCGGGCCCGAGATGGAGATCGCGGCGGCGGTCGGCGAGTTCGGCACCGACACGGCGAGGCAGCGGACCCCTATCTCCTGCTCGTTGTCGTCGACCGCGTAGCCCGCCTTGCGGACCTGCTCCAGCGCGTCGAGGAAGCCCTCGGGCGTGGTGATGGTCTTCTCGGTCGCCGCAGGCATGCCGGTGCGGGCGAGGAGGGCCCGTACCTCCTCGGCGGGGGTGTAGGCCAGCAGGGCCTTGCCCACGCCCGTGGAGTGCGGCAGCACACGGCGGCCGACCTCGGTGAACATGCGCATGGAGTGCTTGGAGGGGACCTGGGCGACGTAGACGATCTCGTCCCCGTCGAGCAGGGCCATGTTCGCCGTCTCGCCGGTCTCCTCGACCAGGCGGGCGAGGTAGGGGCGCGCCCAGGTGCCCAGCAGCCGCGACGCGGACTCGCCGAGGCGGATCAGACGCGGGCCGAGGGAGTACCGTCGGTTGGGCTGCTGGCGTACGTAGCCACAGGCGACGAGGGTGCGCATGAGGCGGTGGATGGTCGGCAGCGGCAGACCGCTGGCGGCGGAGAGCTCGCTGAGGCCGACTTCGCCCCCGGCGTCGGCCATGCGTTCGAGCAGATCGAAGGCGCGCTCAAGGGACTGGACGCCACCGGTGGCGGCGGTGGTCTTGGCGGAAGCGTCGGTGGTGCTGGCGCTGGACGTCGGCACGGCGCGGTCCTTTCGGTGCTGGCAGGCAAGGAAGCAGCCTACCGGTCGGTCGACGTCGGCCCTAGAGCCGGGGCGACGCCGTCCCCGCCGGTCAGAGGCGGTTTGTCCTGGTGGCGGACGTCCTCGGGAAGTTACCTGCCCGGGTGCCGGTGGTGGTAGCTACATTCTGGATAGTGAAATCTTAATTCCATGCTGTGGAAACATCCAATTGCGGTGCAGGCGTGTCAGTGGTCCGTCCGGGCGCTCTTGACTGGCCCCGGATCGGGGTGAAGACTCCGTCAACAGAACGTTGAATTTCGCTCTGTGGAAGTAGATGGGGAGGTTCCGGTGTCCGACGTGGCTGTGGAACTGGTACTGCGCTCGACGCGCGTCATCACCCCCGAGGGGACGCGCGCCGCATCGGTGGCCGTCGCCGGCGGGAAGATCACGGCAGTGCTGCCGCACGACGCCGAGGTACCGGCCGGAGCCCGGCTGGAGGACTTCGGCGACGACGTCCTGCTCCCCGGTCTGGTCGACACCCACGTCCACGTGAACGACCCGGGCCGCACCGAGTGGGAAGGCTTCTGGACGGCCACCCGCGCCGCCGCGGCCGGAGGCATCACCACGATCCTCGACATGCCGCTCAACTCCCTGCCGCCCACCACCACGGTCGACAACCTGCGCGTCAAGCAGGAGGTCGCCCGCACCAAGGCGCACATCGACGTCGGCTTCTGGGGCGGCGCCCTGCCGGACAACGTCAAGGACCTGCGCCCGCTGCACGACGCCGGCGTCTACGGCTTCAAGTGCTTCCTGTCGCCCTCGGGCGTGGACGAGTTCCCGCTGCTCGACCAGGAGCAGCTGGCCACCTCGCTCGCCGAGATCACCGGCTTCGGCGGCCTGCTGATCGTGCACGCCGAGGACCCGCACCACCTGGAGTCCGCGCCGCAGAACCCGGGCCCCAAGTACGCCGACTTCCTGGCCTCCCGCCCCCAGGACGCCGAGAACACCGCGATCCAGAACCTGATCGACCAGGCGAAGCGGCTGAACGCCCGCGTGCACGTCCTGCACCTGTCCTCCGCCTCCGCGCTCCCGCTGATCGCCGCCGCCAAGGCCGAAGGCGTGCAGATCACGGTCGAGTCCTGCCCGCACTTCCTCACCCTCACCGCCGAGGAAGTCCCGGACGGCGCCACCGAGTTCAAGTGCTGCCCGCCCATCCGCGAGGCCGCGAACCAGGACGTCCTGTGGGACGCGCTCGCCGACGGCACCATCGACTGCATCGTCTCCGACCACTCGCCCTCCACCGCGGACCTGAAGACCGGCGACTTCGCCACCGCGTGGGGCGGCATCTCCTCCCTCCAGCTGGGCCTCCCCGCCATCTGGACCGAGGCGCGCAAGCGCGGACGCACCCTCGAAGACGTCGTCCGCTGGATGTCCACCGCCCCGGCCGCCCTCGCCGGACTGGCGCAGAAGGGCGCGATCGAGGCCGGCCGCGACGCCGACTTCGCCGTCCTGGCCCCCGAAGAGACCTTCACCGTGGACCCCGCGGAACTGCACCACCGCAACCAGGTCACGGCGTACGCGGGCAAGACCCTGCACGGCGTCGTGAAGTCCACCTGGCTGCGCGGCACGCAGATCGCCGACCACGGCACCCCGACCGAGCCCACGGGCCTCCTCCTTGAAAGGCAGAACTGACAGTGGCGATTCCCTCCTTCACCGGTAACGCGAACCCGTACGGAGGCGGCGACCCGTACGCGGACTACCGCACCGCGGACTTCCCGTTCACCCAGTACGCGAACCTCGCCGCCCGTGAGCTGGGCGCCGGTGTCACCTTCGCCAACGACGAGTTCTTCGCCCAGCGCGAGAACCTGCTCATCGCCGAGGCCGCGCACTTCGACCCCGAGCACTTCGGTCACAAGGGCAAGATCATGGACGGCTGGGAGACCCGCCGCCGCCGCGGCGTCTCCGCCGAGCAGCCCTGGCCGACCGCCGAGGACCACGACTACGCCCTGGTCCGCCTCGGCGCCCCCGGCGTGATCCGCGGCATCGTCGTCGACACCGCCCACTTCCGCGGCAACATGCCGCAGGCCGTCTCCATCGAGGGCACCAACTGGGAAGGCTCCCTGGCGCCGACCCCCGAGGAGCTCCTCGGCGACGACGTCAAGTGGACCACCCTCGTCCCGCGCACCCCGGTCGGCGGCCACGCCGCCAACGGCTTCGAGGTGGACGCCGAGCAGCGCTTCACGCACCTGCGCGTCAACCAGCACCCCGACGGCGGCATCGCCCGCCTGCGCGTCTACGGCGAGGTCCTGCCGGACCCGAAGTGGCTCGAGGCGCTCGGCTCCTTCGACGTGGTCGCCCTGGAGAACGGCGGCTCCGTCCAGGACGCCTCCAACCGCTTCTACTCCCCGCCGACCAACACCATCAACCCGGGCCGCTCCCGCAAGATGGACGACGGCTGGGAGACCGCCCGTCGCCGTGACAACGGCAACGACTGGATCCGCTACCAGCTCGTCACCGAGTCCGAGATCCGCGCCGTCGAGATCGACACCGCGTACCTCAAGGGCAACTCGGCCGGCTGGGCCTCCCTCTCCGTCAAGACGGGCGAGGAGGGCGAGTGGACGGAGTTCCTGCCGCGCACCCGTCTGCAGCCCGACACGAACCACCGCTTCGTGCTGGACACCCCGGCGGTCGGCACCCACGTCCGGATCGACATCTTCCCGGACGGCGGCTTCTCCCGCCTGCGCCTCTTCGGCTCCCTGACGGAGGCCGGCGCGGCCGCCCTGACCGCCCGCCACCAGGAACTGGGCGGCTAGTCCGGCCGGCGCGGGGCCGGGGCGCAGCCCCGGGACACGAACCCGCACCCGGGGGCCGACACCCCCGGGTCGCGCACGGCCCGCAGGGGGCGCACCGCTTCGGCGATGCGCCCCCTGCGGCGTATCGGCGTGGGCGCTTTCGCGCGCCGCACCGATGAGTCCCCGAGGGTCCGGGAGTCTGAATCCGCGTAGGGAACATCGAGCGAGGAGCGCGGAGCCATGGGGAAGCTGACACTCACCACCTTTTTGACCCTCGACGGCGTGATGCAGGCGCCCGGGGCGCCGGAGGAGGATCCCAGCGGCGGGTTCGAGTACGGCGGGTGGCTGGTGCCGTTCGCCGACGAGGGGATGGGGGAGTTCGTCACCGAGGTCTTCGGGAAGACGGAGGCGTTCCTGCTCGGGCGGCGGACGTACGAGATCTTCGCCTCCTACTGGCCGCGGCACGACGACCCCGCCGATCCCGTCGCGGCCAAACTGAACCGCCTGCCGAAGTACGTGGCCTCGACGACGCTCAAGGAGCCGCAATGGGGCCCCGCCACCGTGCTCGACGGGGAGCAGCTGCAGAGCGAGATCGTGCGGGTGAAGGACGCGATGGAGGGGGAGCTGCAGGTGCACGGCAGCGGTGCGCTCGCGCAGTGGCTGCTGGCCCGCGATCTCGTGGACGAGATGAACCTGCTGGTCTTCCCCGTGTTCCTGGGGGCCGGGCGGAGGCTGTTTCCCACCGGCGGGCTGCCGACCGCCTTCGAGCTGACCGGTTCGCGGACGACCCCGGCCGGGACGGCCATCCACACCTACCGGCCGAAGGGGCGGGCCACCTTCGGCTCCTTCGCGGACTGACCCGGCGCTCTAGCGGGGGTCGAGCGCCAGCTGGACCACGCGGCCCTCGCGCAGGACGAGCAGGTCCGGGGACTCGTGCTCGTAGTGGCGGATCCGGCCGACCGGGCCCGGCGGGCGGATGTGGGGCGCGACGGTCATGAGGAAGTCCTCCAGCTCCGGGAGCTGTTCCTCGTGGATTTCCTGGCGGGCCGTCAGCGCCCAGCCCTCGTGGTTGCCCCGGGCGAGTTCGCCGACGAGCACGCCCCCGACGCGCCAGGCCGGGCCGCGGGCGCCCAGGAGGTCGGCGTCCGGTGCGAGCTGGCGCCGGATCTCCGCGAGGACGGCTTCCGGCGTGCCCTCGACGAGGTCGAAGGCGAGGTCCAGGGCGTAGAGATCAGCCATGCGGTCGATGCTACGGGGCCGCGGGGGGCCGCCCGGAACGGGGTCGCCGGGGAAGATCGGCTCCGGTAGCGTGGCGGGCACCATCCGTGTGAGCCGCCGACGTCTCCACCTCGTACGCGCCACGTTGGAGATCACCGGTGACCGTCATCTCACCCGCCCTGGCCGCCGCTCCCCGCCGCACCTGGCCCGCCGACCTGCCCGTGCTGGCCGTCGCCGTCGTCTGGGGCGGCAGCTACCTCGCCGCCAAGGGCATCACCGCCGCGCACACCGTCGTCGCCGTGCTCGTGCTGCGCTTCGCGCTCGTGCTGCCCGTCCTCGTCGTCGCCGGCTGGCGGCGCCTGAGGGCACTGAACACGGCCCAGCTGCGCGGCGCCGGGGTGCTGGGGCTCGTACTCGGCGGGATCTTCCTCCTGGAGACCTACGGGGTGGTGCACACCTCCGCCACCAACGCCGGCCTGATCATCAGCCTGACCATGATCTTCACGCCGCTGGCCGAGGCCGCCGTACGGCGCAGGGCGCCCTCCGGTGCCTTCCTCGGCGCCGCCGCCGTGTCCGTCGCCGGGGTCGTGCTGCTGACCCAGGGAGGCGGACTCACCGCGCCCGGCCTCGGTGACCTGCTGATCCTCGGCGCCGCCCTCGCCCGGACCCTGCACGTCCTGCTGATGGCGCGCACCAAGGCCGTCCAGGACGCCGACTCGCTGTCGCTGACCACCGTGCAGCTCGGCAGCGCCGTCCTCGTCTTCGCCCTGCTGGCCGCCGTGCCCGGGACCGGGGACGGCCCGTGGGCCGCGGCCGCCGGCTTCGGGGCGGCCGAATGGGCGGGCCTCGCCTTCCTGTCCGTCTTCTGCACGCTCTTCGCCTTCTTCGTGCAGATGTGGGCCGTACGCCGGACCTCGCCCTCCCGCGTGAGCCTGCTGCTCGGCACCGAGCCGCTGTGGGCGGCCGCGGCCGGCATCGTCATCGGCGGCGAGCACCTCGGCGCCCTCGGCTTCGCGGGTGCGGCGCTCGTGCTGGCCGGCACCGCGTGGGGGCGCCGAGCCGCCGCCTGATTGTCCGAAAGGGGCTCCTGTTCAAGGTCAACTCCCGGCCTACGCTGGCCCCCATGCCCGTTCTGGATCTCAGCAGCCTCGCCGACGACTTCAACGAGAATCCGTACCCGCACTACGCGCGGTTACGGGAGAGCGGCCCCGTCCACCGCGTCAAGACGGCCGACGGTGAGGAGATCTGGCTCATCGTCGGCCACGACGAGGCCCGGCAGGCCCTCGCCCACCCCCACGTGGCGAAGAACTGGCAGATCGCCGGCCTCTACGCCGACCGCACCACCACCTCCCTCAGCACCAACATGCTCCGCTCCGATCCGCCCCACCACACCCGGCTGCGCCGGCTGGTGGCCCGCGAGTTCACCGCCCGCCGCATCGAGGACCTGCGCCCGCGCGTCCAGCAGGTCACCGACGATCTGCTCGACGCGATGGCCGCCGCCCCCGGCCGGCACGCCGATCTGATCTCCTCCTTCGCCGTGCCGCTGCCGATGACCGTCATCTGCGAGCTCCTCGGCGTCCCCGACCTCGAACGCGGCCGCTTCCGCCGGTGGTCCACCGAGATCGTCGCGCCCACCGGCAAGGAGGCCGAGGCCGCCGCCCTGCGCGCCATGTCCGCATACCTCGCCGAGCTCACCGACGCCAAGCGTGCCAACCCCGGCGAGGACCTGCTCAGCGCCCTGATCCGGACCCGCGACGAGGACGGCGACCGGCTGTCCCCCGAGGAACTGGTCGGCATGGCCTTCCTGCTGCTCGTGGCGGGCCACGAGACCACCGTGAACCTGATCGGCAACGGCGTACGGGCCCTGCTCGACCACCCCGACCAGCTGGCGGCCCTGCGCGCCGACCCGGACGGCCTGATCGACGGCGCGGTGGAGGAGATGCTCCGCTACGACGGCCCCCTGGAGAGCGCCACCTTCCGCTTCGCGAACGACGACCTGGAGATCGGCGACACCTTCATCGAGGCCGGCTCCGCCGTCCTGGTCTCCCTCGCCGCCGCCGACCGCGACCCGCTGCGCTTCCCCCGGCCCGACGCCTTCGACATCCGCCGCACCGGCCGGAGCCACATGGCCTTCGGCCACGGGATCCACTTCTGCCTCGGCGCCCCGCTCGCCCGGATGGAGGGCCGCATCGCGGTCCGGGCCCTGCTGGAACGATTCCCCGACCTGTCCGAGGACCCCGGTGCCGGCCCCCGCGAGTGGATCCCCGGCGCCCTCATCCGGGGTGTGAAGCGGCTCCCGGTCTGCTGGTAGCCGCGCGATGGCCTCAGAGACCGGGCAGCTCCGCCAGCAGGACCCGCCGCCGCTCCCGCCGGGACAGCTCGCACGCCTCCGCGATCCGCAGCGCGGCGAGCGCCTCCCGGCCGTCGCACGGGTTGGAGCCCTCGCCGCGCACCAGGCGGACGAAGGCCGCCAGCTCCGCCTCGTACGCCGGGGCGAACCGCTCCAGGAACCCCGTCCACGGCTTGCTCGCCGGGGGCGGGCCGTGCGGTTCCGTCGAGGCGATCGGCGTGCGGTCGTCCAGCCCGGCGGACACCTGGTCCAGCTCACCGGCCAGCTCCATGCGCACGTCGTAGCCGGCGCCGTTGCACCGGGTGCCGGTCGCCGTGACCAGGGTCCCGTCGTCCAGGGTCAGCACGGCCGCCGCCGTGTCGATGTCACCGGACTCCCGGAACCGCTCCGGTCCGGCGTCCGACCCGGCCGCGTACACCTCCAGCACCTCGCGCCCGGTCACCCAGCGCACCATGTCGAAGTCGTGCACCAGGCAGTCCCGGTACAGCCCGCCGGAGGTCGCCAGGTACGCGGCGGTCGGCGGCGCCGGATCGGCCGTCATCGTCCGTACGGTGTGCAGCCGGCCCAGCGCTCCGGACAGGACCAGCTCGCGGGCCGTGCGGTAGCCCGCGTCGAAGCGGCGCATGAACCCCACCTGGAGCAGCCCGCCGGCGGCCTCCACCTCGCGCAGCACGGCCAGCGACCGGGCCAGGTCCGGGGCCACCGGCTTCTCGCAGAACACCGGCAGCCCGCCCCGTACGGCCCGTACGACCAGCTCGGCGTGCCCCTCGGTCGAGCAGGCCACGACCACCGCGTCCACGCCCCAGGTGAAGACCTGGTCCACGGAGGGCGCGGCGGTGGCCCCCAGCCGGTCGGCGAGGCGCGCCGCCCGTGCGGGGTCGGCGTCCGCGAGCAGGAGCGAGCCCGCATCCGGGTGGCGGGCCAGCGCCGCCGCGTGGAAGGAGCCGATCCGGCCCGTTCCGATGAGCCCGATGCGCATGCACTCAACGTGACCCCGTACGGGGGACCTGTCAATCTGCCCGCGCACGCCCCGATGACCCCTCATGGTCCACTGTGGCGGATACTGGGCGGCTGGAACCGGAATGACCGATTGATGACGGACGACACGGACGAGGGAAGGGCGGCGCGGCGACGTGGCTAGGGTCGGGACAGGGGTACGGGTCGTGGGCGCCGTGCTCGCGGCGGTACTGGGAGCCTCGCTCGCGGGCTGCAGCAGTACGGGCGGCAAGCGCGCCGAGGACCGGGCGAAGGCCGAGGCGCAGGGCCGGCCCGCCGTGTCCACGCCGCGCTGGACCTTCGCGATGGTCACCCACGCGGGCGACGGCGACACCTTCTGGGACATCGTCCAGAAGGGCGCCAAGGAGGCCGCGGCCAAGGACAACATCAACTTCGTGTACGCCCACGACGACCAGGCGCAGCAGCAGGCGCAGTTCGTGCAGAACGCCATCGACCAGAAGGTCGACGGGATCGTCGTCAGCCTCGCCAAGCCGGAGGCCCTCAAGGACGTCATCGCCAAGGCCGTCAAGGCCGGCATCCCCGTGGTCACGGTCAATTCCGGATCCGCCCAGTCCGCCGAGTACGGGGCGCTGACCCACATCGGCCAGGACGAGCAGATCGCGGGCGAGGCGGTCGGTACCGAGCTGAGCAAGCGGGGCCGCAAGAAGGCCGTCTGCGTCCTGCACGAACAGGGCAACGTCGGCCACGAGCAGCGCTGCGCGGGAGCGAAGAAGACCTTCAGCGGCACAATGGAGAACCTGTACGTCGAGGGCACCAACATGCCCTCCGTCCAGGCCGCCATCCAGGCCAAGCTCCAGGCCGACCCCTCCGTCGACGCGGTCCTCACCCTCGGCGCGCCCTTCGCCCCGACCGCGATCAAGGCCAAGGACGCGGCCGCGAGCAAGGCCGAGGTGGACACCTTCGATCTCAACGAATCCGTCGCCCGCGACCTGAAGTCCGGCGCCCTCGGCTTCGCCGTCGACCAGCAGCCCTACCTCCAGGGCTACGAGGCGATCGACCTGCTCTGGCTCTACCGCTACAACGCGGACGTGCTCGGCGGCGGCCGCCCGGTGCTCACCGGCCCGCAGATCGTCACCGGCACCGAGGCCGCCAAGCTGGAGGAGTTCATCAAGCGGGGCAGCCGATGAGCACGGCCACCACCGCGGACGAACGGCTCGCGCCCACCCACGTGGTCCGCCGGCTGCTGGGCCGCCCCGAGCTCGGCGCGGTCGTCGGCGCGGCCGCCGTCTTCGTCTTCTTCTCCTTCGCCGCCGACAGCTTCCTGCGGGCCTCCAGCCTCAGCACGGTCCTGTACTCGGCCTCCACCATCGGGATCATGGCCGTCCCGGTGGCGCTGCTGATGATCGGCGGGGAGTTCGACCTGTCCGCCGGCGTCATGGTCACCACTTCGGCGCTGCTGAGCTCGATGTTCAGCTACCAGATGACCGCGAACGTCTGGGTCGGCGTCCTGGTGTCCCTGGCCGTCACCCTGGCCGTCGGCTTCTTCAACGGATTCATGCTGACCCGCACCAGACTGCCGAGCTTCATCATCACGCTCGGCACCTTCCTGATGCTGACCGGCCTGAACCTCGGCTTCACCAAGCTGATCAGCGGCTCGGTCTCCACCAAGACCATCGCCGACATGGAGGGCTTCCCCTCCGCCCGCGCCCTCTTCGCCTCCCAGTGGAACGTCGGCTCCGTCACCCTCAAGGTCACCATCCTGTGGTGGCTGGCCCTGGTCGCCGTGGCCACCTGGATCCTGCTGCGCACCCGCGCCGGGAACTGGATCTTCGCGGTGGGCGGCGGGGCCGACGCGGCCCGCGCGACCGGCGTGCCCGTCGTGAAGACCCGTATCGGCCTCTACATGGGCGTGGCCCTGTGCGCCTGGATCTCCGGACAGCACATCCTCTTCTCGTTCGACGTGGTCCAGTCGGGCGAGGGCGTCGGCAACGAGTTCCTCTACATCATCGCGGCCGTCATCGGCGGCTGTCTGATGACCGGCGGCTACGGCTCCGCCATCGGCTCGGCGGTCGGCGCCTTCATCTTCGGCATGACCAGCAACGGCATCGTCTACGCCCAGTGGAACCCGGACTGGTTCAAGTTCTTCCTCGGCGCGATGCTGCTGCTCGCGACGCTGCTCAACGCATGGGTCCGCAAGCGGGCGGAGGCAAAGTGAGCACGGCACTCGTGAAGCTGACCGAGGTCAGCAAGTACTACGGCAACATCCGCGCCCTCCAGGGGGTCTCCCTGGAGGTGTCGGCCGGCGAGATCACCTGCGTCCTCGGCGACAACGGAGCCGGCAAGTCCACCCTCATCAAGATCATCGCGGGGCTGCACCGGCACGACGCCGGATCCTTCGAGATCGAAGGGGAGGAGACCGTGCTCGCCAACCCGCGCGCGGCCCTCGACCGCGGCATCGCCACCGTCTACCAGGACCTGGCCGTCGTCCCCCTGATGCCCGTCTGGCGCAACTTCTTCCTCGGCTCGGAGCCGACCAGGGGCCGCGGCCCCTTCCGCCGCCTCGACGTGGAGCACATGCGCGCGACCACCCGCGCCGAGCTGCTGCGCATGGGCATCGACCTGCGCGACGTGGACCAGCCCATCGGCACCCTCTCCGGAGGCGAGCGGCAGTGCGTGGCCATCGCCCGCGCCGTCCACTTCGGCGCGAAGGTCCTCGTACTCGACGAGCCCACCGCCGCCCTCGGCGTCAAGCAGTCCGGCGTCGTCCTCAAATACGTCGCCGCCGCCCGCGACGCCGGCCTCGGCGTGGTCCTGATCACCCACAACCCGCACCACGCCCACCTGGTCGGGGACCGTTTCGTCCTCCTCAAGCGCGGCACCATGGCGGGCAGCCACACCCGCGACTCGATCACCCTCGACGAGCTGACCCGGCAGATGGCAGGCGGCTCCGAGCTGGAGGAACTGAGCCACGAGCTGGAGCGGGTGGCAGAATCGGGCCCGGGCCCCGCCGCGGGCGGGCCCTCGCCCCGCGGCGACGACGCCGCGCGGGGCACGGCATGAGCAAGAGGGACGACGGCACACCGATGAGCAGCACCTACCGGGGGTTCACGCCGCCGCGCCGCGGCTCCGCGCGGGCCACGGTGCTGCGCACGGTCGGCACGCGCGAGCGCAGGTCGCACCTGACCGCCCCGCGCGTCCCTACCGTCGGCATCGACATCGGCGGCACCAAGGTGATGGCCGGGGTCGTCGACGCCGACGGCATCATCCTGGAGAAGATCCGCACCGAGACCCCCGACAAGTCCAAGAGCCCCAAGGTCGTCGAGGACACCATCGTCGAGCTGGTCCTGGACCTCTCCGACCGGCACGACGTGCACGCGGTGGGCATCGGCGCGGCCGGCTGGGTCGACGCCGACCGCTCGCGCGTCCTGTTCGCCCCGCACCTGGCCTGGCGCGACGAGCCGCTGCGCGACGCCCTCCAGTCCCGGCTCGCGGTCCCGGTCATGGTCGACAACGATGCCAACACCGCCGCCTGGGCGGAGTGGCGCTTCGGGGCCGGCCGCGGCGAGGACCACCTCGTCATGATCACGCTCGGCACCGGCATCGGCGGGGCCATCCTCGAAGGCGGTCAGGTCAAGCGCGGCCGCTACGGGGTCGCCGGCGAGTTCGGCCACATGCAGGTCGTCCCCGGCGGCCACCGCTGCCCCTGCGGCAACCGGGGCTGCTGGGAGCAGTACAGCTCCGGCAACGCCCTGGTCCGCGAGGCCCGCGAGCTGGCCGCCGCCGACTCCCCGGTCGCGTACAACATCATCGCCAGGGTCGGCGGCAATGTCTCCGAGATCACCGGTCCGCTCATCACCGAGCTGGCCCGCGAGGGCGACGCCATGTGCGTCGAGCTGCTCCAGGACATCGGCCAGTGGCTCGGCGTCGGCATCGCCAACCTGGCGGCCGCCCTCGACCCCTCCTGCTTCGTCATCGGCGGCGGGGTCAGCGCCGCCGACGACCTGCTGATCGGCCCGGCCCGGGACGCCTTCCGCCGCCACCTCACCGGCCGCGGCTACCGCCCCGAGGCCCGGATCGCGAAGGCCCAGCTCGGCCCCGAGGCGGGTATGGTCGGAGCCGCCGACCTCGCCCGACTGGTCGCCCGCCGCTTCCGCCGCGCCACCCGCCGCCGCGTGGAGCGCTACGAACGGTACGAGCGCTACGCGCAGCAGCTGGGCCGGCGCGACACCACCGGCCCCGAGGACCAGGAACCGAAAGCGTGACACCCCCGCCCACCCTGCCCCGCCAGGCCCCCGCCCCTGACGGGGGCGGCACGCCGCCGCCCACCGCCGAGGACCGCAGGCACGTCGTCAAGCGCCGCTGGATCACCGCGATCATCATCGTGCTGCTGATCGGCGTACCGGCCGGCTACCTGGCGATCTCCACCCAGCAGAGCCGCGAGAGCGGACGCGACAAGGCCGCGAAGATCGGCGCGACCAAGGTGCGGCCCGGCTGGCCCTCGAAGGTGCAGCGCAGCATCTACGAGGTGCCCATCCCGGACAAGGCCTGGCGGGTCGGGTTCCTGGAGACCAACAACTGGCGCACCAGCCGGCTCTTCACCGCGTTCGCGGTCACCCCGGAGGACCTGGAGCTCTTCCTCGCCTCCGTCGGCACGAGCCGGGCCGCGCTGAACCCGGGCGAGGTCGCGATCTCCCCGCACGACTCCGAGGTCGCCGGCTGGAGCTGGAGCCCGAAGGCCACCTGGTACGGGATCACCCTGGAGCAGCCGGACCCGCGCCCCACCCGGGACATCACGGTCGACATGACGGATCCGGAGCACCCCAGGGTCTACGTGGTGTCCACCACGACCCCGTGATCCGGCCCTCCGGGTCTAGCCTTGGATCATGAAGCTCACCAAGCGGCTGCACTCCTGCGTCCAGCTGGAGAAGGACGGGCGCACGCTCGTCATCGACCCGGGCGCCTTCAGCGAACCGGACGCGGGCCTCGGGGCGGACGCCCTGCTGGTCACGCACGAACACCCCGACCACTTCGAGGAGGGCAGGCTGCGGGCCGCCCTCGACGCGAATCCGGCGGCCGGGCTGTGGACCCTGCGCAGCGTCGCCGAGAAGCTGGCCCCCGCCTATCCGGGCCGGGTGCACACCGTCGGCAACGGCGACACCTTCACCGCCGCCGGGTTCGACGTCCAGGTGCACGGAGAGCTGCACGCCGTGATCCACCCGGACATCCCGCGGATCACCAACGTCGGATACCTCGTGGACGCCTCGCTCTTCCACCCCGGGGACGCGCTGACCGTTCCCGGTGCCGGGGTGGAGACGCTGATGCTCCCGGTGCACGCGCCCTGGAACAAGATCGCCGAAGTGATCGACTACGTCCGCGAGGTCAAGCCGCGCCGGACCCTCGCCATCCACGACGCGGGTCTGACCGACCTGGCGCTGCCCATCTACGCCACCCAGATCGGCAACCTCGGCGGCGCCGAGTACGGCCGGCTCACCGCCGGGGACTCCACGGAACTGTGACTGTCGGTGCCGGGCGGTAGGTTGGGACGCATGCGTATCGCCACGTTCAACGTCAACTCCATCACCGCCCGGCTGCCCCGTCTGCTGGCCTGGCTGGAGAGCTCCGGTACGGATGTCCTGTGCATCCAGGAGACCAAGTGCTCCGCGGAGCAGTTCCCGCACGCCGAGCTGCGCGAGCTGGGCTACGAGGCGGTCGTCAACGCCACCGGCCGGTGGAACGGCGTGGCCCTGGTCTCCAAGGTCGGCCTGGAGGACGTGGTCGCGGGGCTGCCCGGCGGTCCCCACTACGAGGGGATCGAGGAGCCCCGCGCGATCTCCGCCACCTGCGGCGGGGTCCGCCTCTGGTCGGTGTACGTGCCCAACGGCCGCGAGATCGCGCACGACCACTACGGCTACAAGCTGGACTGGTTCCGCGCGCTGACCACCGCCGTCGCCGAGGACGCCGCCGGCCCCCGGCCCTTCGCCGTGCTCGGCGACTTCAACGTGGCCCCGACCGACGAGGACGTCTTCGACCCGGCGGTCTTCGAGGGCCTCACCCACGTCACCCCCGCCGAGCGGGCCGCCCTGGAGGCGCTGCGGGCCGCCGGGCTCACCGACGTGCTGCCGCGCCCCCTCAAGTACGACCGTCCGTACACGTACTGGGACTACCGCCAGCTCGCCTTCCCCAAGAACAGGGGCATGCGCATCGACCTGGTGTACGGGAACGAGCCCTTCACCAAGGCCGTCACCGACGCCTACGTCGACCGTGAGGAGCGCAAGGGCAAGGGCGCCTCCGACCACGCACCCGTCGTCGTGGACCTCGCCCTCGACAGCTAGGACGCCGCCGGGCTCGGCGGATCCCGCCAGGCGCGCCCTGTGGTCAGCGGCGGATCCTGGTGCGACGCTGGGCGGTATGAACATCCCTTTCCTGGACAACTGGCTGAACCGGCACCAATCGGAACGGGGTGCGGGTCTCGCCGGCGCCCTCGCGGACGATCCCGAGGGCGTCGCCGAGTTGTTCTCGGAGTGCGAGATGCTGCGCGTCCAGGCGAGGCAGGCCGGGCTCGAACTCGACGAGAGTCAGGGCTCGTTGGAGGCGCTCGACCAGCTGATGCCGCGATGGCGGCGGGATCCCGAGATCGTGCCCTGGCTCGGCAACGACGCGGGCTTCTACCTCGGGACCGTGATCATCCGGACCATCCCGGGCGCCGCCTGGCAGGTCTGGCCCAACGGCCAGCCGGTGATCCGGCTGGCCTCGGGCCGCGAGCTGAACGTGATCGAATCGGGGGTCTCCTGGGCGATGACCGGTTCCCCCGAGCTCAGCCAGGCCTACGCGGAGGCCTCGGAGGGCTGACCCGCCGCGAGCTTTATGTCCCCTTTAGGCGTGTCGGGGTGAAGTGCCCTTCCCGGGCTGGATAGTTTGCGCTGACCTCGACACCGACAAGTGGGCAGGGCAGCGCATGGCCGTCGATCCGTTGATCGAGCTGCGGGACGTCAACAAACACTTCGGACAGTTGCACGTACTACAGGACATCAACCTCACCGTCGGCCGCGGGGAGGTGGTGGTGATCATCGGCCCGTCCGGCTCGGGGAAATCCACCCTGTGCCGGGCCGTCAACCGGCTGGAGACCGTCGAGTCCGGCACCATCCTCCTCGACGGACAGCCGCTGCCCGCCGAGGGCAGGGAGCTGGCCCACCTGCGCGCCGAGGTCGGGATGGTCTTCCAGTCCTTCAACCTCTTCGCGCACAAGACCGTCCTCGCCAACGTCTCCCTCGCGCAGATCAAGGTCCGCAAACGCCGCAGGGAGGAGGCGGACAAGCGCTCCCGCGAGCTCCTGGACCGCGTCGGCCTCGCCGACCAGGCCGACAAGTACCCCGCCCAGCTCTCCGGCGGTCAGCAGCAGCGCGTCGCCATCGCCCGCGCCCTCGCCATGGACCCCAAGGCCCTGCTCTTCGACGAGCCCACCTCCGCCCTCGACCCGGAGATGATCAACGAGGTGCTGGAGGTCATGCAGCAGCTGGCCAGCGAGGGCATGACCATGGTCGTGGTCACCCACGAGATGGGCTTCGCCCGCTCCGCCGCCAACCGCGTCGTGTTCATGGCCGACGGGAGGATCGTCGAGGACCGGACCCCGGAGGAGTTCTTCACCGCCCCCGAGAGCGCGCGGGCCAAGGACTTCCTCTCCAAGATCCTCAAGCACTGAGGGGCCGGGCCCATGAGACACCTGCGCGCCCTCGCGCTCCTCGCGGTCCTGCTCGCCGCCGCCACCGGCTGCGGCAGGTCCGGCAGCCCCCCGGTCAAGGGACCACAGCCCGAGGACCTGCCCGCGTACGAGGTCGACACCGCCTTCCGGCTGCCCGACTCCCGGACCTGGGAGAAGGCCCGCAAGCGCGGCCACCTGGTGGTCGGCGCCAAGGAGGACCAGCCGTACCTGGGGGAGAAGGACCCCGCGAGCGGCGGCTACTCCGGCTTCGACATCGAGATCGCCAAGATGATGGCGGCCGCGCTCGGCTTCGACCCCGGGACCACCGTGTTCCGCACGATCGCCTCCGCCAACCGCGAGACGGCCCTGCAGAACGGCCAAATCGACTACTACGTCGGCACCTACACGATCAACGACAACCGCAAGAAGCAGGTGGGCTTCGCCGGCCCCTACTTCATGGCCGGCCAGTCCCTCCTGGTCCGCAGGAACGAGAAGGACATCAAGGGCCCCGAGGACCTCGCGGGCAGGAAGGTCTGCTCGGCCGCCGGATCCACCCCGTACCAGCGCCTCCAGAAGGAGTTTCCCAAGGCGGTCCTCGTCGCCTACGACACCTACTCGGTCTGCGTGGACAACCTGCTCACCTACCAGGTCGACGCCGTCTCCACCGACGACTCCATCCTCCTCGGCTACGCCGCCAAGGTCCCCGAGGAACTCAAGGTCGTCGGAAAGCCCTTCTCCAAGGAGCCCTACGGCATCGGCGTCCCGCGCGGCGACAACGCCCTGCGCTTCGCCCTCGACGACGCCCTGGAGGAGAACGAGAAGGACGGCAACTGGAAGAAGGCCTACGAGGCCACGCTCGGCCTGTCCGGCGTGCCCGCCCCCGCTCCGCCGCCCATCGACCGCTACCCGGCGGGCTGAAGGAGACGACACCGCCATGGACGTACTCACCAAGAACTTCTCGCTCTACGGGAAGGGCTTCCTCGGCACGGTCGAGCTGACCGTCTACGCCTCCCTCCTCGCCCTGGTCCTCGGCTTCGTCATGGCCTCCTTCCGCGTCGCACCCGTCGGCTCCTTCCGGGTCTTCGGCACGGTCTGGGTGGCCGTCCTGCGCAACACCCCGCTCACCCTGCTCTTCTTCGCGGTGCTGCTGGGCCTGCCCCGTTTCGGCCTGGTGCTGCCCTTCCAGCTCTTCGCCGTCCTCGCCCTGGGCTGCTACACCTCCGCCTTCATCTGCGAGGCGCTGCGCTCGGGCATCAACACCGTCCCCAAGGGCCAGGGCGAGGCCGCCCGCAGCCTGGGCATGTCCTTCGGCCAGACGCTGGGCACGGTGATCCTCCCGCAGGCCTTCCGCTCCGTCATCCCGCCCATCGGCTCCACCCTGATCGCGCTCGCCAAGAACTCCGCGATCGCCGGCGCCTTCAGCGTCACCGAGCTGCTGGGCACGTACAAGACCCTCAACGAGCTGGGCTACAGCATCATCTGGACCTTCGTCTGGATCGCCGTCGGCTACCTGATCATCACCCTGTCCATCAGCGCGCTCTTCAACGTGCTGGAGAAGCGCTTCGGAGTCGCCCGATGACCGCGCACGCGCTCCACGGGGACATGGAGTCCACCGCCCTCTACGACATCCCGGGCCCCCAGGCCCGGCGCCGCCACTTCCTCTACGGGATCCTGTCGACCGCCGTGATCCTCGCGCTGCTGGCCTGGATCCTCTACCTGCTCTTCGACACCCACCAGTTCACCGCCGCCAAGTGGCGCCCCTTCGCCTACGAGGGCATCCAGGAGCTGCTGCTGAAGGGGCTGGGCAACACCCTCAAGGCCTTCGCCTACGCCTCGGTGCTCTCGCTCCTGCTCGGCGCGGTGCTCGCCACCGGCAGGCTCTCGGTCCACCGGCCGGTGCGCTGGCTCGCCACGGTGTGCGTGGAGTTCTTCCGGGCCATGCCGGTACTGGTGATGATCTTCTTCATCTTCGTCGCGCTGAAGGTCCAGCCGCTGCCCGCGCTGGTGGCGGGGCTGACGCTCTACAACGGCTCGGTGCTCGCGGAGGTCTTCCGTACGGGCATCAACGCGGTGGCCAAGGGCCAGCGCGAGGCCGCCTACGCGCTCGGCATGCGCAAGACGCAGGTGATGACCTTCGTCCTCGCCCCGCAGGCGGTCCGGGCGATGCTGCCGACGATCATCAGCCAGCTGGTGGTGGCGCTGAAGGACACCTCGCTCGGCTTCCTGATCACCTACGAGGAGTTCCTTCACGCGGGCAAGCTGATCGCCTCCAACCTGGACTACGACCTGCCCTTCATCCCCGTCGTGATGATCATCTCGCCGGTCTACATCGGGATGTGCATGCTGCTGTCCTGGTGCGCCACCTGGGTCGCCCGGCGGGAGCGGCGCAGCCTCAAGACCCGGGCGGTGGAGGTCGCCCCGGCCGAGCCGGGGGTGGTGCTGCCGGGCCGGGAGTAGCCCCTCCGGAGCCCTCCCCACCCGGCAGCAGCCGCGGTCACTGCTCGCGCAGCGGCACCGAGACGTACGAGGGATCGGTGCGCGGCGAGGAGAAGGTCAGCTGCGCGCCGGTGGGGTTGTGCTCGATGTAGAGCGGGTCCACGGTGTCGACGACGAGGGCGAGCCGGTGGCCCGCGGGCACGTCGTAGGCGGTGGAGAAGAGCTCCAGGTCCACGCCGAACGCCTGCCCGGGGGTGCGGCCGTGGAAGGTGTACGGGGCGTTGCTGACCAGCTTGCCGATGCCGAGCGGGCCGACGTCGTAGAGGTACGCGACGAAGGTGCCGTCGGCCTTCGTGGGGGTGACGGTGGTGTGCAGCCGGGCCGTGCCGCGGATGCGGCGGTCCCCGGCGTAGCGCTCCGACTGCCAGACGGCCGCGAAGGCGCGGGGCAGGAGGGGGATGGAGGCGGCCGGGGGCGCCTTGACGAACTGGTCGAGGACGCTGGAGAGGAAGATGATCCCGCCGTTGGCGCCGGAGTCCACGTTGGCGAAGAGGTGCTCGCTGTCGGAGAGCTTCAGCTTCTCGGTGCCGCCGGAGCCGACCGACTTCCAGTCGGCGTAGCCCTCGTAGCCGTCGTTGCTGCGGGACTTGAGCTGCACCGGGGCCTCGGTGTCGATCCCGTTGCGCTCGCCCTTGAGGTAGCGGTCGAACCAGCGGTGGGCGTTGGTCCAGGTGTCGTTGGGCAGGCCGAGCAGGCCGGTGCCCTCGGCGGTGGCGTGGTCGCCGGGGCGCAGCTCCAGGCGCTTGGGGCCGGTCAGCTTCTCGAAGAACTTCGCGTACTGGTTGGGCGGGAAGATGGTGTCGCCCCACGCGTTGCCGAGCATGATCGCGGCGCCGTTGGCGTTGATCCGGTCCACCTGTTCGGCGGCCGAGCGCTTCCTGCCCCAGTCGATCATCGCCTGCTCGTTCTCCAGCTTCGAGCCGAGGAAGTCGCCGAGGATCTGCTGGAGTTCGGGGCCGGGGCGGCCGGTGAGGTAGCCGGTGGCGCCGAGCATGGCGGCGGCCTGGAGGTGCTGGGTGCGGCCGGAGTAGATGGACTCGATGAGGTCGGCCCAGCCGCTCATCGCGACCACGGCCTTGACGCGGGGGTCGTGGGCGGAGGCCAGCAGGCTGATGCCCGCGCCGTACGAGACCCCGCCGAGGCCGATGCGTTCGGCGTCGGCGGGGGTGTGGGCGAGGGCCCAGTCGATGACGGCGGAGACGTCGGCGATGTCCGGGGGACCGGCCACCTCGATCTGCCCGCCGGAGAGCCAGAAGCCGCGGGAGGTGTAACCGACCACGACGTAGCCGGAGTCCGCGAGCTTCCTGGCCTGGGCGATGTATTCGATCTGGGGCATGCCCCAGCTGGTGGGCAGCACGATGAGCGGGTACTTCCGGCCGGCCCCGGCGCCCGCCGGGGTGAAGACGTTGCCCTTGAGGGTGATGCCTCCGGAGCCGGGGATGTCGTGGAACCGCAGCTCCGGCGAGGCGTCGGCGGAGGCCGTCACGGTGGTGGCGGGAGCTGCCTGGGCCTGGTGGGGGGCCAGGCCCAGGGCGGCTGCCGCCAGCAGGGCCGCCACGGCTGCGGCGGTGGTGGTGCGTTCCATCAATCGCTCCTCGCGTACGCCGGGGTCGTCAAAGTGACCCGACGGTAACCGCAAGGGGTTACCGGAAGTAACCCATGGGTAAGTTACGCGCTGGTAACGATTGAACGGAAGTCAGTGCCCGGATCAGCCGTTCTGGGGCGCGCCGGACAGGGCGCTCTTGGCCTTCCACTGGTCCCAGGAGAGGTTCCACTCGCCGTAGCCGTTGCCGATGTCGGCGTTGCCCTTCGAGCCCTCGCCGACGACCTCGAACGGGTCGCCGACCTGCACCTGGGCGTAGAAGGCCTTGGCGTTGGCGTCGCTCATGCCCACGCAGCCGGAACTGGTGTTGGCGCTGCCGAAGTTGGCGCTGTTCCACGGCGCGGCGTGCACGTACATGCCCGACCAGGTTAGCCGCATCGAGTAGTCGACCATCTTGTCGTAGGCGTCGCCCAGGCCCACCGTCTGGGAGTCCATCCGGATGGTGCCCTCCTTCGACATCAGCACCATCTTCCCGGACCAGGAGGCCTTCTTGCCGCCCGGTGTGCCGGCCGAGATCGGGATGGTCTTCACCGCCTGGCCGTCCTCGGTCACCGTCAGCTTCTTGGTGTCGAGGCTGACCTCCATCCGGCGGTCCTTGCCGATCTTGAACTCGGTGCTGTAGTCCCGCGCGAACAGGCCGCCGCCCGGGCCGGAGTCCACGCCGTTCAGGTTCATCTCGACCTTCACGTCCGTGCCGGACTTCCAGTAGTCCTTCGGCCGCCAGTCCACCCGGTCGTTGCCGGAGTAGTCCTTGAACCAGCCCCAGGATCCCTCGGTGTTGTCCGAGGTGGTGACCTTCAGCTGCTTCTCCACCTCGGCCTTGTTCTTGACCGGGTTGTCGAAGACCAGCGAGATCGGCATGCCCACGCCCACCGTGCTGCCCTTGGCCACGTTGATCGAGACCTTGTTCACCTTGTCGGCGGCGGTGGTCTTGAACTGGGTGGTCGCGCTCTGGCTGTCGGTGTTCTGCGCCTCGACCTTGTAGTCCGTGCCGGGTGCGGCGTTGCGCCCCGAGGTCCAGGTCTTGCCGTCGGCGGATATCTGCCCGGGCAGCTCCCCGCCCTTGGAGTCCGTCACCTTCACCAGCGAGAGCTTGCCTTCGGTGATGGTCACCTTCACGGGCTCACCGGCCTTGACCTGATCGCCCGTGAGGTTCACGGAAACGGCCATGTCCGGCTTCTGCTTCATATCCGCCTTGCCGGATCCGCTCCCCGCGGTTCCCGAGCCGCCCCCGCAGGCGGTCAGCGCGAGGGCCAGAAGTGCGGTGCCAGCCATGGCGGTGCGGCGTGTGCGGCTCAACGGAAAACCCCTCCAAAGAAATGAACGTCCGCAAAGTAGGAGCGGACAGAGCGACTTTAGGTTGCGGAACTCGGGGAAAAGGTCCGGATTTCCTCTGTGACATGGACCGCAGCGAAACGGTCATCATCCGGTCACATGCGCCGCGCACTTCGGTCACGGGCGGCTGTGAGAGTCCTGTACGTACCCATCAGACCGAACAGGAAGGCCGTCAGCCGTGTGCGCACTGCTCGTGACAGCCGCTCAGCAGGACCAGGGACAGGAGTTGAGCGTGCGCGCCCTGTCCGCCTCCGCATACCTGGGGTTCCTTTCCGGGCACCGGCGGGCGAGCTTTCTCCAGTACCCGTCCTGGGCCGGGGTGAAGGACCTCTGGCGCTCGGAAAGGGTCGGATGGCACTTGCCCGACGGGACCCTCGTCGGCGCCGGACTCGTTCTCTATCGCCAATTCCCCGGCACCCGCAAATACTTCGCGTACCTTCCCGAGGGCCCCGTGGCCGACTGGTCCGACCCGCACATCGACCGCTGGCTCACCCCCTTCATGCGCCACCTGAGGGCGGCCGGCGCCTTCGCCGTCCGCATCGGCCCCACCCCCGCCTACCGCCGCTGGGACGCGGCCACCGTCAAGGCGGCCACCGGGCCCGGACGGCAGATATCCGACGTGCTCGCCACCGAGGTCGACCCCGTCGGAGCCGCCCTCGCCGACCGGCTGCGCACGCGCGGTTGGAAGCGGTGTGGCGGCGAGGACGACGGCGACGCCCAGCCCCGCCACGTCTTCCGCGTGCCGCTGGCCGGCCGCACCCTCGACGACCTGTGGTCCGGCCTGAACCAGGAGTGGCGGCGCAATGTGCGCAAGGCCACAAAGGCGGGCGTGGAGACGGTCATCGGCACCGCCGCCGACCTGCCCGAGTTCTACCGGCTGCTGCAGATCACCGAGGAGCGCGACGGCTTCCGGCTCGGCCGCTCCCTCGCGTACTACCGGCAGCAGTACGAGGTCCTCAACGCCGAGGAGCCGGGCCGGATGCGGCTCTACCTGGGTGTCCACCAGGGCGAGATACTCGCAGCCCACACCATGATCGTCGCCGGGAAGAGGGTCTGGTACCAGACCGGCGCCTCCGCCGACCACCGCCGCGAGGTCCGCCCCAGCAACGCCCTGCAGTGGCGCATGATGTGTGACGCCCACGACCTCGGAGCGGACGAGTACGACATGCGCGGGGTACCCTCCACCCTCGACCCCGACGAACGTTCCTTCGGGCTGCTGCGCTGGAAGCTCGGCACCGGCGGACAGGTCGTCGAGACGCTCGGCGAGTGGGAGACCCCGATGGACGGATACGCCAACACGGCGCTCTACAAGGCGTTCCAGGCCTACATGGCCCGCCGGTGAGCCACGGCACGACGGCCGAGGCCGCCGGGACGGGCGCGCGGCACGGTGCGGCCGCCCCCGCCGCGAAGAAGACGTCGGTGCTGCGCAGCGGCGCGCTCATGGCGGCCGGCTCGATCGTCTCCCGCGCCACCGGCTTCGTCCGCTCCGCCGTCGTCGTCGCGGCGCTCGGCACCGCACTGCTCGGCGACAGCTACGCCGTCGCCAACACGGTCCCGAACATCATCTACATGCTCCTCATCGGCGGCGCCCTGAACGCCGTCTTCGTCCCCGAGCTGGTGCGCGCCGCCAAGGAGCACGCCGACGGCGGCTCCGCCTACACCGACCGGCTGCTCACCGCCTGCACCGCGGCCCTCGTCGCGCTCACCGCCCTCGCGGTCCTCGCCGCCCCGCTGATCGTCTCGGCCTACACCGACTACAGCGGAGCCCAGGCCGACACCACGGTCGCGCTGGCCCGCTACTGCCTGCCGCAGATCCTCTTCTACGGGCTCTTCACCCTGCTCGGACAGGTGCTGAACGCCCGCGGCCGGTTCGGCGCGATGATGTGGACCCCGGTCCTCAACAACTTCGTGATCATCGGTGTCTTCGGGCTCTTCCTCTACGTCTCCCACGACGCCGCCGACGGCCTGACCGCCGCCGAGACCCGGCTGCTGGGCCTCGGCACCACCGCCGGCATCGTCATCCAGGCCCTCGCCCTGGTCCCCTCGCTGCGCGCCGCCCACTTCCGCTGGCGCCCCCGCTTCGACTGGCGCGGCAGCGGCCTCGGCCGCCCGCTGCGCAACGCGGGCTGGACGGTCATGCTCGTCCTCACCAACCAGATCGGCTACTGGGTCGTCACCCGGCTCTCCACCACCACCGGGCAGCACGCCGTCGAAGCCGGCCTGGCGGGCGGCGCCGGCTACACCGCCTACAGCAACGCCTACCAGCTGTGGATCGTCCCCCAGGGCATCATCACCGTCTCCCTCGTCACCGCCCTCATGCCGCGGATGAGCTCCGCCGCCTCCGAGGGCGACCTCGGCGCCGTCCGCCGGGACATCTCCTACGCCCTGCGCTCCAGCGCGGCCCTCGTCGTGCCCGCCGCCGCCGTCTTCGCCGCCCTCGCCCCCTGGGTGATGGGCAGCGTCTTCGAGTACGGCCGCACCGGAGCCGCCGACATCGAGGTCATGGCGGGCATGCTCATGGCCTTCGCACCCGGCCTGATCGCCTACTCCGCCCAGTACGTGCTCTCCCGCGGGTTCTACGCCCTCTCCGACACCCGCACCCCCTTCTTCCTCAACCTGGTCATCGCCGCGCTGAACGCCGGACTGTCGGCCGCCGCGTACCTGCTGCTGCCCCCGCGCTGGGCGGTCACCGGCATGGCCGCGGCCTCCTCCGTCGCCTTCCTCGCGGGCGCCGCCGTGACCGCCTACACCCTCTCCCGCCGCCTCGGCCCGCGCGCGGGCAGCCGCACCGAGCGGCGTGCCACGGCCCTGCGCACCCACCTGCGGCTCCTCGCCGCCTGCGTCCCGGCGGCCGCCGCCGGGTGGGCGGCCGCCCGCGCCGCCGACGGCTTCGGCAACTTCGCCGCGGTCGGGGCGGGAACCGTCGCGCTGGCGCTCGGCGTCGTCCTCCTCGCCGGGCCGCTGCGCCTGACGGAGATCACCGACCAATTGGACTCCCTGCGGCGCAAAATCGGCCGATAGCGGGAGGAAAGCCATGAACCACCTGGGGATACTGACCGGATGCCACGCGTACTGCTGATCGAGGACGACCCTTCCGTCCGGGAGGGAGTGGGCCTCGGCCTGCGCCGGCGCGGCCACGAGGTGAGCGCCGCCGAGACCGGCGAGGAGGGCCTCGCCCTGATGGGGGGCTTCCGCCCCGAGCTGGTCCTGCTCGACCTGATGCTGCCGGGGATCAACGGCGTGCAGGTCTGCCGCCGCATCCGCGAGACCAGCGAGGTGCCGATCATCATGCTCACCGCGCGCGGCGACGACTTCGACATAGTCGTCGGCCTGGAGGCCGGCGCCGACGACTACATCGTCAAACCCGCCCGCACCGAGGTCATAGAAGCCCGCATCAAGGCCGTCCTGCGCCGGCTCGCCGACCCGGTGGGCATACGCCCCGAAGTCGAGGTCCACGGCGAGCTGGCCATCGACCGAGCCGGGCTCACCGTCGCCAAGAACGGCGACCGGGTCGCCCTCGCCCCCAGCGAGATCAAGCTCCTGCTGCACCTGTCGGCCTCGCCCGAGCAGGTCTTCTCCCGCCAGCAGCTCCTGGAGTACGTCTGGGACCACAGCTACCACGCCGACGCCCGCCTCGTGGACGCCTGCGTCCGCCGCCTGCGCCACAAGATCGAGGACCCCGCCCGCAGCCCCCGCTACATCCAGACCGTACGCGGCTTCGGCTACCGCTTCGGCCCCCTGTAGCCGGCCGTGAGACGCATAGCGCCCCTGGGCCTGCGCACCCGGCTGATCGCGGCCTTCCTGCTGGTCGCCGCGATCAGCGCGGTGACCACCGCCGCCCTGACCTACCAGCAGGCGCGCAACGCCATCCTCAAGCAGACCCAGGACACCGCCGTCAGCACCCTGCGGGACCAGGTGGAGCAGCAGGAGATCCGCTTCCCCATGACCCAGCAGGAGCTCCAGCGCGTCGTCACCGAGCTCGGCAAGCGCGGCAAACCCCACCCGTGGATCATCTTCGGCGAGTACGAGGGCCTGCGGACCTCCACCAACCCCGGCACGCCCACCTCCACCGTGATCACCGACAGCCTGCGCGACCAGGTCCGGGGCAACCGGTACACCGCCTTCCAGCGCGTCGAGGACCAGCGCGGCAACCCGTGGCTCACGATCGGCGTCCCCGCCCTCTTCGAGCACAACGGCTACACCGAACCCACCGGGGCCGTCTTCTACGCCAGCATTCCGCTCACCACCGAGAAGCAGACCGTCGAGGCCATGGTCGTCGCCGCCCAGCGGGGCGCCGTCCCGGGGCTGGCCATCGCCGTCGTCCCCGCGCTGCTGGCCGCCCGCAGCGTGCTGCGGCCCGTGCGCGACATGCGCCGCGCCGCCCAGCGGCTGGGCCGCGGCCGCCTGGACACCCGCATCGAGGTCCGGGGCGCCGACGAGCTCGCCGGCCTCGCCCGCACCTTCAACGAGACGGCCCGGGCCCTGGAACAGTCGGTGCGCGAGCTGCAGGACGCCGAGACCCGCGCCCGCCGCTTCGCCTCCGACGTCTCCCACGAACTGCGCACCCCCCTCGCCGGGATGCTCGCCGTGACCGAGGTCCTCGACGAGGACGCCGCGCACCTCGACGCCGACACCGCCAAGGCCCTGCTGCTGATCAGCGCCGAGACCGGCAAACTCGCCGTCCTCGTCGAGGACCTGATGGAGATCTCCCGTTTCGACGCCCGGGCCGCCGAGCTCAACCTCGACGACGTGGACATCGCCGAGGCCGTGCGCAAGTCCCTCGAACGACGCCACTGGGACGACGACCGCGTCGTCACCGAGCTGCCCGACGGGGTGCGCGCCCGCCTCGACCCGCGCCGCTTCGACGTGGTCCTCGCCAACCTCGTCGGCAACGCCCTGCGGCACGGCGGCGCCCCCGTACGCGTCACCGTACGGACCGTACCGGGCGACGACGGCGAGCGGCTGCTCATCGACGTCGCCGACAGCGGGCCCGGCATCGCCCCCGAGGTGCTGCCGCACATCTTCGACCGCTTCTTCAAGGCCGACGCGGCCAGGACCCGCTCCGCCGGCAGCGGCCTCGGACTCGCCATCACCCTGGAGAACGTCCGCCTGCACGGCGGCACCCTCCGGGCGGCCAACGGCCCCTCCGGGGGAGCCCTGTTCACGCTCGACATGCCGCTGGAGGCCCACCGATGACCGGGCGGAAGACGCGATCCCGGGCCGCGGCGGCCACGGCGGCGCTGGCGGGCTGCGCCCTGCTCGCCGGATGCGGGATCAAGCCCACCGGGGTGGTCGAGAGCGGCCACGCGGCCACTTTGAAGAGCCCCGGCGCCAAGGCCGCCGCCCTCTACTTCGTTTCCAAGGAGGGCGACCGGCTCGTCCCGGTCCCGTTCACGTTCGACGGCGGCTACACCATCGCGCCCAGGGCGCTCGCGCGGCTGCTGCTGGACGGCCCCATCGGTCCGGCCCAGGAGGCCGGGCTCACCACGGCGCTGCCCCGGCTGCCCGCCGGGCAGGAGGACGTCCTGGCGGTGAGCGAGTACGCGCCGGGCTCCGGGATGACCGTCCGGGTGCCGTTCGCCGTGGGCTCCCTGTCGGAGCTGGCCCGCAGCCAGCTGGTGTGCACCGTCGGCGTCTCCGCCGTGCCGGACACCCTCAGCCCGGTCACCCTCCAGGGCACCGACACCGCCCTGCCCGCCGCGGAGTGCCCGCGGCGCTGACGTGAGCGGCCGGCCCCGGGGCCGGCCGCGCCCTTGCGGGCGGGGCCGCGCACCCGTCACGGTGGCCCCATGGACCACGCCGCGGACGTCCCCGACGTCTTCGACCCCCGGATCTACGCCGAAGGCGTCCCGCACGCCCGCTACCGGCTGCTGCGCGCACACCATCCGGTGGCCTGGCAGGAGGAGCCGGAGATCGCCGGGTGGCCGGCCGGCCCCGGCTTCTGGGCCGTCACCCGGCACGCCGACGTCGTCCGCGTGCTGCGCGACCACCGCACCTACTCCTCCTGGGCCGGCGCCACCCAGATCCGCGACCCCGACCCGGCCGACCTGCCGTTCCTGCGGCGCACCATGCTCAACCAGGACCCGGCCAAGACCTCGGGCGACCACGGCCGGCTGCGCCGGCTCGTCGCCCGCGCCTTCACCCCCGCCCGCGTCGACGCCTTCGCCGGGCGGGTACGGGAACGCGCCCGCACCCTGCTCGCCGCCGCCCGGGAAGGGGCCGGGGCGGGGACCGCCGACATCGTGCGCACCGTGACGGACGAGTACGCCCTGCTCAACCTCACCGACCTGCTGGGCGTCCCGCCCGCCGACCGCGGCCTGCTGCTGGAATGGACCGTACGGGTCATCGGCTACCAGGATCCCGAGGACGCGCCCGCGCCCGTGCTCGGCCCGGACGGCAAGCCGCTGAACCCGCGCTCCCCGGCGCTGCTCGGCGAGATGTTCGCGTACGCCCGCGAACTGGCCGCCCACAAGCGGGCGCACCCCGGCGACGACGTGATGACCTCCCTCGCGCACGCCGGACTCGACGACGCCGAACTGGAGATGTTCTTCTTCCTGCTGACCGTCGCGGGCAACGACACCGTCCGCAGCGCGGCCCCCGGCGGCCTGCTCGCGCTCGCCCGGGACCCGGACGCCTACCGCCGACTCGCTGGGGGACAGGTCCCGGTGGACCGCGCCGTCGACGAACTCCTGCGCGTCCACCCGCCGGTGCTCAGCTTCCGCCGCACCGCCGCCACCGACACCGAGCTGGCCGGGCAGCCGATCCGGGCCGGGGACAAGGTGGTGGTCTTCCACGCCTCCGCCAACCACGACGAGCGCGTCTTCGGCGACCCCGGCCGCCTCGATCTCGGCCGCACGCCCAACCCGCACGTCTCCTTCGGGGACGGCCCGCACGTCTGCCTCGGCGCCCACTTCGCCCGGCTCCAGCTGCGCACCCTCTACGAGGAGTGGTGCGCCGCCATGCCGGAGCCCGAACTGACGGGTCCGCCGCGGCGATTGGTGTCCAACTTCATCAACGGGATCACGCGGCTGCCACTGCGGGTGTCCGGGCCGGCCCGGTGACGTCCGCGATCAGCTCGGTCACGTCCGGCCCGTACGCGTCGGAGTTGATCACCTTCAGCATCACGCAGAACGACTCGTCGCCGTACTTGCGGGCCAGCCGCACGTGGTGCCTGGCCAGGTAACGGGCGGCGGCCTGGTTGCTGATGGCGGTCTGCCCCGACAACAGGAACACCGGCCGCGAGCCCTGACCGTCCGTCAGCCGCGCCAGCAGCACGTGCTCGACCATGCCCTTCTCCCAGCGGTACGACTCCCCGCCGACGCGGATGGCCCCCCGGTCCGGATGACCCGACGCGAGGCCCACGTCGGTCTGCACCCCCGGGAGCATGGAGGCCAGGTGCGCCGTGGTCCGGGCATTGGACGCGGGCCCGCCGACGCAGAACTCGGCCCGCTCGCCGAAGCCCTGCCGGGCCAAGTCATGGGTGACGATCTGCACGTTCGCCCCGCAGTCCTTGATCAGGGCGGATATCTCCAGCAGGGCGAAGGCGTCGTTGCGGTGCAGGGAGGAATCGGTGCCGCCCATCTGGCGGTTGACCACGAACAGACAGTCGGACCCGGTCGGCAGCCCGAAGAAGGCCTGCTTGCGGCGCAGCGCGCGCCGCCAGACGTAGGTCCGGGTGAACCAGCCGAACCCGCCGCTGAAGCCGGTGGCTATCACCCCGAGCACGATGTTGCGCACGTCGTCGTTCATAGCGCGGGATGCTAGGCCATGCGATCCGGAGGGTCACCAGCCGGTGCGCCGGGGCCGTGAACCGGGCGGCCCGGCCGACGCCCTGACGGGGTGCCGGGCAGGCCGCTAGGCTCGGCGCACGCTGCCAATGGAGGTCCGGATGCACCGTCCCGCCGCCCGTACGTTACCGCTGCTGGCCGTCGCCGCCGCGCTCGTCTCGACCGGAGCCGCCGCCCCGCCCCCGTCCCCGGCCGCCCCCGCCAAGGTGCCGGTCGCCGCCGGCTACGGCGGGGCCGTCGCCAGCGTCGACGCCGACGCATCCGCCGCCGGCATCGCCGTCCTGCGCTCCGGCGGCAACGCGGTGGACGCGGCCGTCGCCACCGCCGCCGCGCTCGGCGTCACCGAGCCGTACTCGGCCGGCATCGGCGGAGGCGGCTACTTCGTCTACTACGACGCCAGGACCCGCCGCGTGCACACCATCGACGGCCGCGAGACCGCCCCCGCCACGGCCACCGCCGGCCTCTTCCAGGAGAACGGTACGCCCATCCCCTTCGCCGAGGGACAGACCAGCGGCCGCGGCGTCGGGGTCCCGGGCACCCCGGCCACCTGGAAGAGCGCGCTGGACTCCTGGGGCAGCCGCCCGCTCGGCCAACTCCTCAAGCCCGCCGAGAAGCTGGCCCGCGACGGGTTCACCGTGGACCCCACCTTCCGCGCCCAGACCGAGGCCAACCAGGACCGGTTCAAGGACTTCCCCGACACCAGGAAGCTCTTCCTGCCGGGCGGCGCCCTGCCGGTGGTCGGCTCCACCTTCAAGAACCCGGACCTGGCCGCCACCTACGCGGAGCTCGCCCGCAAGGGAACCGGCGCCCTCTACCGGGGCCCGATCGCCGAGGACATCGTCAACGCCGTCCGCAAGCCCCCGGTGGACCCGGCGGCCACCCGGATCGTCAGGTCCGGCGACCTGACCACCGAGGACCTGCGCGCGTACGCGACCAAACGGCAGGAACCGACCCGGGTGGGCTACCGCGGCCTGGACGTCTACAGCATGGCGCCCTCCTCCTCCGGCGGCACCACCGTCGGCGAGGCGCTGAACATCCTGGAGGGGACCGACCTCTCCGGGGTGTCCGAGGCGCAGTACCTGCACCGGTTCATCGAGGCCTCCCGGATCTCCTTCGCCGACCGCGGCCGTTGGGTCGGCGACCCGGCCGCCGAGGACGTGCCGACGCGCGAACTGCTCTCCCAGCGGTTCGCCGACTCGCGCGCCTGCCTGATCAGGCCGGACCAGGCGCTGACCAGCCCGCTGGCGCCCGGGGACCCGCGCCGTCCGGCGCCCTGCGCGACCTCCGGGCAGGCCGCCCCGACCACCTACGAGGGGGAGAACACCACGCACCTGACGGTCGCCGACCGCTGGGGCAACGTGGTCTCCTACACCCTGACCATCGAGTCCACCGGCGGCAGCGCGATCACCGTCCCCGGCCGCGGCTTCCTGCTCAACAACGAGCTGACGGACTTCTCCTTCGCCCCGGCCGCGCCGGGCGTCCCGGACCCGAACCTGCCCGGCCCGGGCAAGCGCCCGCGCTCCTCCATGTCCCCGACGATCGTGCTGGACGACGGGCGGCCGGTCCTCGCGGTGGGCTCCCCGGGCGGCGCCACCATCATCACCACCGTCCTGCAGACCCTGATCGGCCATCTGGACCGGGGCCTGCCGCTGGTCGACGCCATCGCCGCGCCGCGGGCCAGCCAGCGCAACCAGACCACCACCGAGCTGGAGCCGGGGCTGTGGAACAGCCCGGTGCGCGCGGAGCTGGCGGCGCTCGGCCAGGGCTTCCGGCAGAACCCGGAGATCGGCGCCGCGACCGGCGTGCAGCGGCTCCCCGACGGCCGCTGGCTGGCGGCGGCCGAAACGAGCCGCCGCGGCGGCGGCTCGGCCATGGTGGTCCACCCGCACGGAAAGCCGTAGCACCGGCGGCGGGCCCGGGGCTCGCCGTTCGGGCGGGCGCGGCGGCCGAACGGGCCAATCGGCGGTGCAACCGCCGGGGTGCGGGGGAAGCGTGAAGACGTGTCAGCCACCAATGCATCCAAGCGACTCGGTCTCGGACTCCTCGGCGCGCTGCTCGCGAGCGGGCTGCTGGTCGCGGCCTGCGCCGTCCCGGACGGCAGGGCCCCCGCGACGGAGCCGGGCGGCGGGGGCCCCCGCCACCCGGGCCCCGTCGTCGGCCACCGGGAGGGCCCGCCGCCGAGGTGAGGCGGGCCCCACGGGCGTACGGGGGCCACCACCACCCTTAGGCTCCGGTCATGACTCTCGAGGAGCTGAGCCGGGGCAAGTACGTCAGCCTGACCACCTTCCGGAAGGACGGCACGCCCGTCGCGACTCCGGTGTGGGCGGTGGCCGACGGTGGGGAGCTGTGCGTGTGGACGCGCAGCGATTCGTGGAAGGTGAAGCGGATACGCAACAACGGGCGGGTCGCCGTCGCCGCGTGCGACGTGCGGGGGCGCGTGGCGGAGGGGGCGCCCGTGCTGGAGGGCGAGGCGCGGCTGCTGGACGAGGCGGGGCTGAAGCGGGTGCGCGCGCTGATGCGGCGGAAGTACACCTGGCAGTTCTGGGCGGTGGACCTGCCCGCCACCGTGGCGCGGCGGGGGAAGCGGCCGCACACCGGGATCGCCGTGAAGCTTTGAGGCGCCCGTAGCCCGCCCGTAACACTGGTGCGGTGCAATGCGGTCATGGAGACCGCGACTTCGCCGGCTGTCAGGCAACTTGCCGAGTGCATACGGGGGTTGACCCAGAGGCTGGATCCCGGGGCAGGCTGGTACGGGGAGTTCCTGCGCCGGGACCCGGCGGGCATGCGGGCCTGCCTGGACGGCGCCGCGATACCGCCGTGGGACGTGCTGGAGTCGCTGCTGCGCGACCTGGCGGCGGCGTGGGGCGCCGAGTCCGCGCAGCGGGAGACCGCATACGCGGCCCGGCTGCGCGCGGCGGCCGTCACGGCGTGGGACCGCCTGCCGGGCGGGACGCAGGAGCTGCGGACCCAGCTCGCGGCCTCGGCCGCCCAGCGGGCCGATTCGGAGGCGGCCCTGCGCGCCCTCACGGCGCGACTCGGCTCCACCGCCGACCCGGGGCAGGCGGACGCCCTGTCCCGGGAGATCTCCTGGACCCAGGACGACGCGGCCCGCGCCGCGGCCCGCCACGCGGACCTGGCGACCCGCCTGTCGGCCGTGGACGCCGAATCACGGCCCGGGCCCCGGACACCGGCCGGTTCCCCGTGGCCGGGGGAGCCGGCGGGCGGGCCCGGCGAACCGCTGCCCGGGGTGCCGTGGCAGCGGACCCTGCCGAACGAGCGCCCCGCCGGTTCGCCGTGGCCGGGGGAGCCGGCGGGCGGGCCCGGCGAACCGCTGCCCGGGGTCCCGAGGCAGCGGACCCTGCGGGACGAGGGCCCCGTAGGCCGGGCCGAAGGCCGCTGGCTGCGCGGCGGGCCACGACGAGCCGGGGGAGCCCGGTACGCGGGCTCCCCGGCCCCCGAGCCCCCGCCCTTCACCCCACCCCCGGGCCACCCGGGCGCCGACGACACACCGGACCCCGCCCCCCGCGGCGCCCGCTACGGCTCGGCTTCCGGCGGGGACGGGCGTGTGCCGGGGCGCCCCCGCAGGGCGCCGAACGCAGTCCCGCCGCCACTGTCCGACCCCTGGCCACGTTCGGCGCCCGAGGAGGTGCCCCGGCACACGCCCGTCCCCACCGCAACCTCCCCGGCAGCCCCCGGCGCCGCGGGCCACGCCGAGCCCCCCGCAGGGGCCACCCGCGCCATGGTCGGAGACCTGCTCGTCCTGCGCGCCCAAGCCCGCGGCGGCGAAGCGCACGCGCTGCTCTGCGAGGCCGCCGGCTGGCCCGCCGAACGGCTGCCCGGGCTGGCCGACGAGCTGCTCGGGGCGGGCCTCGCGGCCGACTGGGCCACCCTCCTGTGGGAGGCGGCCTCGCTGCCGCCCGAGCGGCTCGCCGCGGCCGCCGCCGCCCTCGGCGAGGCCGGCCGCGAGGCCGACAGCGACCGCCTGCTCCGCCAGGCGGTCTCCCGCCCCACCCCCGAGGTCGCCGACGCGGCCCTCGCCCTCGGCGGCGCCGGCCGCCCCCGGGAGACCGACGCCCTGCTCGCCGCCTTCGTCCGCGTCCGCACCCCGGAGGAGTCCGCCGACCTCGCCCGCCGCGACCCGCGGTGGTTCGCCCCGCACCTGCTCCGCGCCGCCGCCGCCCTGTCCGCGACCCACCGCCGGGACCTGGTCCACGCCCTCCGCCTGGCCGGCATCGCGACGGCGTAAACCGCCCGTCTCCTGACCGCAATCGACCGCGGAGCGACGTAACGTGATCGACTACTCCAACAGGGCACGGCGGTCTTGCCCCACGCTGTGACGAGGCCTACGTTCTACTCCCTACGTACTCCGTCTACGTGCGTAGAACCGGCGTTCCCGTCGCGAGGAGCAGCTCATGGCCCAAGTCGTCCGCGCCGCGCTGGTCCAGGCCACCTGGACCGGAGACACCGAGTCGATGATCGCCAAACACGAGGAGCACGCCCGCCGGGCCGCCGCCCAGGGCGCGAAGGTCATCGGCTTCCAGGAGGTGTTCAACGCCCCCTACTTCTGCCAGGTCCAGGAGCCCGAGCACTACCGCTGGGCCGAGGCCGTCCCCGACGGCCCGACCGTCCGCCGCATGCAGGACCTCGCCCGCGAGACCGGCATGGTGATCGTGGTCCCCGTCTTCGAGCGGGAGAGCGAGGGCTTCTACTACAACACCGCGGCCGTCATCGACGCCGACGGCAGCTACCTCGGCAAGTACCGCAAGCACCACATCCCCCAGGTCAAGGGCTTCTGGGAGAAGTACTACTTCCGCCCGGGCAACCTCGGCTGGCCCGTCTTCGACACCGCCGTCGGCCGGGTCGGCGTCTACATCTGCTACGACCGCCACTTCCCCGAGGGCTGGCGCCAACTCGGCCTCGCCGGGGCCCAGCTCGTCTACAACCCGTCCGCCACCCACCGGGGCCTGTCCGCGTACCTGTGGCAGCTGGAGCAGCCGGCCGCGGCCGTCGCCAACGAGTACTTCATCGCCGCGATCAACCGGATCGGCCAGGAGGAGTACGGCGACAACGACTTCTACGGCACCAGCTACTTCGTCGATCCGCGCGGCCAGTTCGTCGGCGACACCGCCAGCGACAAGGAAGAGGAACTCCTGGTCCGGGACCTCGACTTCGGACTCATCGAAGAGGTCCGCACCCAGTGGGCCTTCTACCGCGACCGCCGCCCCGACGCCTACGGAGGGCTCGTACAGCCGTGACCAACCCGATCCCCCTGCACAGCCGCCACCGCTCCGTCCTGCCCGACTGGCTCGCGCTCTACTACGACCGCCCCATCGAGCTGACCCACGGCGAAGGCCGCCACGTCTGGGACGCCGACGGCAACCGCTACCTCGACTTCTTCGGCGGCATCCTCACCACGATGACCGCCCACGCCCTGCCCGAGGTCACCAAGGCCGTCTCCGAGCAGGCCGGCCGGATCATCCACTCCTCGACCCTCTACCTCAACCGGCCGATGATCGAGCTGGCCGAGCGGATCGCCGCCCTGTCCGGCATCCCCGACGCCCGCGTCTTCTTCACCACTTCCGGCACCGAGGCCAACGACACCGCCCTGCTGCTCGCGACGACGTACCGCCGCTCCAACCAGATCCTGGCGATGCGCAACAGCTACCACGGCCGGTCCTTCTCCACCGTCTCGATCACCGGCAACCGCGGCTGGTCCCCGACCAGCCTCTCGCCGCTCCAGACGTACTACGTGCACGGCGCCGTCCGCACCCGCGGCCCCTTCGCCCACCTCTCCGACGCCGAGTTCACGGCCGCCGCCGTCGCGGACCTCGAAGACGTCCTCGGCCAGGCCCGCGGGGGAGTGGCCGCGCTCATCGCCGAGCCCATCCAGGGCGTCGGCGGCTTCACCTCCCCGCCGGACGGCCTCTACGGGGCCTTCCGCGAGGTCCTGGCCCGCCACGGCATCCTGTGGATCAGCGACGAGGTGCAGACCGGCTGGGGGCGTACGGGCGACCACTTCTGGGGCTGGCAGGCCCACGACCGGAGCGGTCCGCCGGACATCCTCACCTTCGCCAAGGGCATCGGCAACGGCATGTCCATCGGCGGGGTCGTCGCCCGCGCCGAGGTGATGAACTGCCTGGACGCCAACTCCATCTCCACCTTCGGCGGTTCCCCGGTCACCATGGCGGCCGGCGTGGCCAACCTCGCGTACCTGCTGGAACACGACCTCCAGGGCAACGCCCGCCGCGTCGGCGGCCTCCTCCTGGAGCGGCTGCGCGCCATCGCCGCCCACGTGCCCGCCGTACGGGAGGTGCGCGGCCGGGGCCTGATGGCCGGTCTGGAACTGACCCTGCCCGGCACCGACCGGGCCGACCCGGAAGCGGCCGCCGCCGTCCTGGAGGCCGCCCGCGCGGGCGGACTGCTGCTCGGCAAGGGCGGCGGGCACAACACCAGCGTGCTGCGCATCGCGCCGCCGCTCTCCCTGACCGTGGCCGAGGCGGAAGAGGGAGCCGAGATCCTCGAACAGGCGCTCCGCAGCATCCAGTAGGGGGACTTCCGATGAGCATCCGCACCCTGATCCGCGGCGGCCTGGTCGTCACCGCCGCCGACGAGCTGCACGCGGACGTCCTGATCGAGGACGGCCGCGTGGCCGCCCTGGCCGCGAGCGGCTCGGCCGCCGCCGGGGCCTGGACGGCCGACCGCACGATCGACGCGAGCGGGAAGTACGTCATCCCGGGCGGGGTCGACGCGCACACCCACATGGAGCTCCCCTTCGGCGGCACCTCCGCCTCGGACACCTTCGAGACCGGAACCCGGGCCGCCGCCTGGGGCGGCACCACCACCATCGTCGACTTCGCCGTGCAGAGCGTGGGCCAGTCCCTGCGCGCCGGGCTCGACACCTGGTACGACAAGGCCGACGGCCACTGCGCCATCGACTACGCCTTCCACATGATCCTCTCGGACGTCAACGAGGGCACCCTGAAGGAGATGGACCTCCTCGTCGGGGAGGGCGTCACCTCCTTCAAGCTGTTCATGGCGTACCCGGGGGTCTTCTACAGCGACGACGGCCAGATCCTGCGCGCCATGCAGCGGGCCTCCTCCAACGGCGGGCTGATCATGATGCACGCCGAGAACGGCATCGCGATCGACGTCCTCGTCGAACAGGCCCTGGCGCGCGGGGAGACCGACCCACGCCACCACGGCGAGGTCCGCAAGGTGCTCCTCGAAGCGGAGGCCACCCACCGCGCCATCCAGCTCGCACGGGTCGCCGGCTCCCCGCTCTACGTCGTCCACGTCTCGGCCGAGGAGGCGGTGGCCGAGCTGGCCGCCGCCCGCGACAAGGGCCTGCCCGTCTTCGGGGAAACCTGCCCGCAGTACCTCTTCCTGTCGACCGACAACCTCGCCGAGCCCGACTTCCAGGGCGCCAAGTACGTCTGCTCCACCCCGCTGCGCCCCCGCGAACACCAGGCGGCCCTGTGGCGGGGGTTGCGTACGAACGACCTCCAGGTGGTGTCCACCGACCACTGCCCGTTCTGCTTCCGGGGGCAGAAGGAGCTGGGCCGCGGCGACTTCTCCAAGATCCCCAACGGGCTGCCGGGGGTGGAGAACCGCATGGACCTCCTCCACCAGGCCGTCCTGGACGGGCACATCGGCCGCCGGCGCTGGATCGAGATCGCCTGCGCGACCCCGGCCCGGATGTTCGGCCTCTACCCGCAGAAGGGCACCATCGCGCCGGGCTCCGACGCCGACATCGTCCTCTACGATCCGCACGCCGAGCAGGTCATCTCCGCCGAGACGCACCACATGAACGTGGACTACTCGGCGTACGAGGGCAAGCGGATCACCGGGCGCGTCGAAACGGTCCTCTCGCGCGGCGAACTCGTCATCGACCGGCGCGAGTTCACCGGCCGCGCCGGACACGGTGCCTTCATCCACCGCTCCACCTGCCAGTACCTGTAAGCAAGGAGCCGCCATGGACTTCGGCCTCGTCCTGCAAACCGACCCGCCCGCCTCGCAGGTCGTCAGCCTGATGCGCCGCGCGGAGCGCAACGGGTTCCGCTACGGCTGGACCTTCGACTCCGCCGTGCTGTGGCAGGAGCCGTTCGTCATCTACAGCCAGATCCTGGAGCACACCCGCAGGCTCCACATCGGCCCGATGGTCACCAACCCGGGCACCCGCACCTGGGAGGTGACCGCCTCCACCTTCGCCACCCTCAACGACATGTACGGCAACCGCACGGTGTGCGGGATCGGCCGCGGGGACTCGGCGATGCGGGTCGCCGGCCGCAAACCCAACACCCTGGCCCGGCTCGGCGAGGCCATCGGGGTCATCCGCGACCTGGCGGAGGGCCGCGAGGCGCTCGTCGACGGCAACCCGGTCCGCCTGCCCTGGGTCCGGGAGGGCCGCCTCCCGGTCTGGATGGCGGCGTACGGGCCCAAGGCGCTCGCGCTCGCCGGGGAGAAGGCCGACGGGTTCATCCTCCAGCTCGCCGACCCCTACCTCACCGAATGGATGGTCAAGTCGGTCCGCGAGGCCGCGGCGGCGGCCGGCCGCGATCCGGCCGGGATCACCATCTGCGTGGCGGCCCCGGCGTACGTGAGCGACGACCTCGCCCACGCCCGCGACCAGTGCCGCTGGTTCGGCGGCATGGTCGGCAACCACGTCGCCGACCTCGTCTCCCGCTACGGCGAGCACTCCGGGCTGGTCCCGGACGCCCTGACCGAGTACATCAAGGCCCGCCAGGGCTACGACTACAGCCACCACGGCCGGGCCGGGAACCCGTCCACGGACTTCGTCCCCGACGAGATCGTCGACCGCTTCTGCCTCCTGGGCCCGCCCGAGGCCCACATCGAGAAGCTGCGCGCCCTGCGCGACCTGGGCGTCGACCAGTTCGCCGTCTACGACATGCACGACGCGAAGGAGGACACGATCGACGCCTACGGCCGGCACGTCATCCCGGCGTTCAGAGACTGACACCCTCCCGACCCGAAGGGACTGCGCGCATGCCGGACCACACGACGGGCGATCCCGGCGACCCAGGGGGCCGCGTCGAGCTCGCGCCCGGGGAAGTCCCCTCCGACGGCCGCTTCGCCAATGCCGACCTGCTCCCCGTGCCGGTCGAGGCCAGGCGCTGGACCACGTACAACTTCACGGCCCTGTGGGTCGGCATGGCGCACAACATCCCCTCCTGGCTGCTGGCCTCCGGGCTGGTGGCCCTGGGAATGGACTGGAAACAGGCCGTCTTCACCATCGCCCTGGCCAACCTGATCGTGCTCGTGCCCATGCTGCTCACCGGGCACGCCGGACCCAAGTACGGGATCCCGTTCCCGGTGCTGGCGCGGGCCTCCTTCGGGGTGCGCGGGGCCAACCTGGCCGCGCTGATCCGGGCGGGCGTCGCCTGCGCCTGGTTCGGGATCCAGACCTGGATCGGCGGGTCCGGGATCTTCGTCCTGCTCGGCAAGATCTTCGGCGGCTGGGCGGACGCGGGGAAGATCGCCGGGCAGCCCTGGACGCTGTGGCTGTGCTTCATCCTCTTCTGGGCCCTCGAACTCGCCATCATCTACCGGGGGATGGAGACCCTGCGGCGCTTCGAGAACTGGGCCGCGCCGTTCGTCATCGTCGGCGCGCTGGCGCTGTTCGTGTGGATCGGGCTGAAGGCGGGCGGCTTCGGCGAGCTGCTGGACCAGCCGTCCCGGCTCGGCTGGGGCCCGGACTTCTGGCCGGTCTTCTTCCCGTCGCTGATGGGGATGATCGCCTTCTGGTCCACGCTCTCCCTCAACATCCCGGACTTCACCCGCTTCGGGGCCGGCCAGCGCTCCCAGATCCTCGGCCAGTCCCTGGGACTGCCGACGACGATGACCCTCTTCGCGCTGCTGTCGGTGTTCGTCACCTCCGGTTCGGAGGCGGTGTACGGCACGCCGATCTGGGACCCGGTGGAGCTGGTCGCCAAGACCGACAACGTCTTCGGGCTGCTCTACGCCCTGGTCACGGTCCTGATCGCGACGATCTCGGTGAACATCGCGGCGAACGTCGTCTCCCCGGCCTACGACCTGGCCAACCTGGCCCCCCGCCGGATCAACTTCCGCAGGGGCGCGCTGATCACAGGGGTCGTCGGCGTCCTGATCATGCCGTGGAAGCTGACCTCCACCCCCGAGCTGTACATCTTCACCTGGCTCGGCCTGGTCGGCGGGCTGCTCGGCACGGTCGCCGGCATCCTCATCGCCGACTACTGGATCGTCCGGCACACCCGCCTGTCACTGCCCGACCTCTACCGGGAGGGCGGGCCGTACTGGTACCGGGGTGGCTGGAACCCGCGCGCACTGGCCGCCTTCCTCGTCGGCGGCGTGCTCGCCATCGGCGGCTCGCACTCGGCTCCCGGCCAGGGCCCGTTCCCCGAGGACGGGCTGATCCCGCTGCTGCGCCCACTCGCGGACTACGGCTGGGCGGTGGGGCTGGCGTCCTCGCTGCTGCTGTACGCGGCGCTCATGTGGCGCAGCCGCCCGGCCCGCTGATCGCCGCCGCGGCCGGACGCCGGTTCACCGGGAGTCCACCCGGTGTCCGGCCGGGCGACGGGGGCCGTCGGTGGGGATTGTCGGCCGGGCGTGGTGTGATGGGGGCATGATCGATGAGTTCCTGGCCCAGGGCCTGTCCGACGTGGAAGAAGCCGTCCGCAAGGCGGCGGCGGTCGAGATCATGCCGAGGTTCCGACAGCTCGCCGACCACGAGGTCGACCAGAAGAGCGGCCCGCACGACCTGGTGACGGTCGCCGACCGCAAGGCCGAAGAACACCTCACGGCCTCGCTGACCAGGCTGCTGCCCGGCTCGGCCGTCGTCGGCGAGGAGGCCGTGCACGCCGACCCGACCGTGTACGGGGCGCTGCGCGCCGAAGCGCCGGTGTGGATCGTGGACCCGGTCGACGGCACCCGGCAGTTCGTCTCCGGCGACCCCGCCTTCTGCACCCTGGTGGCGCTGGCCCACCGCGGGGTGATCCTCGCCTCCTGGACCTTCGCCCCGGCCCTGGAGGAGCTGGCGACCGCCGTGCGCGGGCAGGGCGCGTACGTCAACGGCGAGCGGATCCGCAGCGGCTCGCCCGAGCCCGGCGCGGAGCTGCGCGTGGCCATGGCCCACCCGCTGTACACCTCCGACGCGGACAAGCGGGCCCTGAGCCGCCTGGACGTGCCCGGGGTCGCCGCCCGGCCGTGCGGTTCGGCCGGCCTGGAGTACCTGAAGGTGGCCCGCGGCGAGATGGACGGCCTGGCCTTCACCTGGCCCTCCGCCTGGGACCACGCGGCCGGTCTGCTGCTGGTCGCCGAGGCGGGCGGCGCGCAGAGCACCGTCGCCGGGGTCCCCTTCCGGGTGGACCGGGACAACGCCCTGCCGTTCGCCGTCGGACGGGACGAGCCCACCGCCGTACGGATCCGGGAGCTGCTCCGGGGCGAGTAGGGCGACCGGACCGCGAGGGCGGGCGGAATATCCTGGGGGGCGAAGGCGCCGCCGGACGAAGGAGTCGCAAGTGCCGTCGATTCTCGATGCGGTCGTGGTGGGGGCGGGGCCCAACGGGCTGACGGCCGCCGTCGAACTGGCCCGGCGCGGCTTCTCGGTGGCCGTCTTCGAAGCCGCCGAGACCGTCGGCGGGGGAGCCCGGACCGAGGAGCTCACCCTCCCCGGCTTCCGGCACGACCCCTGCTCGGCGGTGCACCCGCTCGGCATCGGCTCGCCGGTCTTCGCCACCATGCCGCTCAAGCGCTACGGGCTGGAGTGGCTGCACGCCCCGCTGCCGATGGCGCACCCCTTCGACGACGGCACGGCCGCCGTCCTCTCCCGCTCGGTCGCCGAGACGGCGGCCTCCCTCGGCCCGCGCGACGCGGGCGCCTACCGCCGCCTCGTGGACCCGTACCTCGGCAAGTGGGACACCCTGGCGCGGGACTTCATGTCCCTGCCGAGCACCGCCCTGCCCCGTGACCCGCTCACCCTCGCCCGCTTCGGGCTGGCCGGACTGCCCCCCTCCACCTGGCTCCTGCGCCGCTTCCGCGACGAGCGGGCCCGGGCCCTGTTCGCGGGGCTCGTGGCGCACGTCATCGCCCCGCTCGGCGGGATCGCCACCGGCGCCGTCGGCCTGGTCTTCGCCCTGGCCGCGCACGCGAACGGCTGGCCGATGCCGCGCGGCGGTTCGCAGTCCATCTCCGACGCCCTCGCCGCCTACCTGCGCGACCTCGGCGGCACGGTCCACACCGGCTTCGAGGTCAAGCGGCTCGACGACCTCCCGCCCGCCCGCACCTACGTCTTCGACACCTCGCCGACCGCGCTGGCCCGCATCGCCCGCCTGGGCCGCGCCTACGACGGCTACCGGTACGGCGCCGCCGCATTCAAGATCGACTACGCGCTGGACGGGCCCGTTCCGTGGACCGCCGAAGAGCCCCGCCGGGCCGGCACCGTCCAGATCGGCCCGCGCGCCCGCGACATCGACGCCGCCCTCCAGCTCGCCTCGGGCGGCCGCGCCCCGCGCAACCCCTTCCTCATCACCGCGCAGCCCAGCCTCCTCGACCCCGGCCGGGCACCCGCCGGCAAGCACGTGTTCTGGGCGTACGGCCACGTCCCCGCGGGCTGGGACGGCGACCTCACCGACGCCGTCGAACGCCAACTGGAGCGCTTCGCCCCGGGCTTCCGCGACCTGGTCCTGGCCCGCGCCACCGCCGGCCCGCCGCAGCTCGCCGCCCGCAACCCCAACTACGTCGGCGGGGACATCGCCTGCGGCGCCGCCTCAGGGCTCCAACTGCTGCTGCGCCCGAGGCTCTCCCTGTTCCCGTACGCCACGGCCCACCCGGCCGTCTTCATCTGCTCCTCGGCGACCCCGCCCGGCCCGGGCGTCCACGGCATGTCCGGCCACAACGCGGCCAAGGCGGTCTGGCGCCACCTGCGAAAGGACTCCTGATGGTCCGCATCACCCTGGTCCGCGGTGACATCACCGCCGAGAAGGCCGACGCGATCGTCAACGCCGCGAACTCCTCGCTGCTCGGCGGCGGCGGGGTCGACGGTGCCATCCACCGGCGCGGCGGCCCGGAGATCCTCGCCGCCTGCGAGGACCTGCGCCGCTCGCACTACGGCAAGGGCCTGCCGACGGGCCGCGCCGTCGCCACCACGGCCGGCCGCCTCCCGGCCGGGCACGTCATCCACACCGTCGGCCCCGTCTGGTCCCGGGAGGAGGACCGCTCGGAGCTGCTCGCCTCCTGCTACCGCGAATCCCTGCGGGTTGCCGACGAGTTGGGGGCCCGTACGGTCGCCTTCCCGGCCATCTCCACCGGAATCTACGGCTGGCCCATGGACGACGGGGCGCGGATCGCGGTGGAGACCGTACGGGCGGCCCGGACCGAGGTGGAAGAGGTCCGCTTCGTCCTCTTCGACGAGAAGGCCTACGCGGCCTTCGCCGCCCGGACGGGCTGATGCGCCGGGACCACGGATCAGGGCGTCCTGCGCGGGGCCGGCCGGGGGTAGGTCCTGGACTGCTTGACGCTGCCGTACGCGAAGCTCGACTCGATCGAGGCGATCCCGGGGATGGCGTGGATCCGGTGCCGCACCAGGGCCTCGTAGGCCTCCAGGTCCTCGATGACGACGCGGAGCAGGTAGTCGCTGCTGCCCGCCATCAGGTAGCAGTCCTGGATGTGCTCGATGACCGCGACGTGCTCCTCGAAGAGCCGGACCGCCTCCGCCGTGTGGCGCTCCAGCCGGATCCGGACGAAGACGGTGACCGGGAGTCCGAAGGCGACCTGGTCGACCATGGCGGTGTAGCCGCGGATGAGGCCGGCCTCCTCCAGGCGGCGGACGCGGCGCAGGCACGGGGAGGGGGAGAGCCGGACCCGGTCGGCGAGGTCCTGGTTGCTCAGGCGCCCGTCGGCCTGCAATTCCCTGATGATCTGCAGATCGACTGCGTCCATGGCCACTCCTTGGCAGATTCTGCCCCAAACGTATGTCCGAGAGGCAGAACTGGCAATCGGCTGCCCCGGCAAAAGCCCTAGCGTTGCGGGCGACGGACCAGACCGGTCCGTTCCCAGAGGCTGGAGCACTTTCCCTTGGTCGCGACGAACACCACCACAGCGGCCGCGCCTCCCGATGCGGCGGGCCCGCGTGCCGGACACCCCGGCCGGCGCGGGCTCTCCCCGCAGACCCAGGGCACCCTGGCGCTGCTCCTGACCGTGTCGATCTGGGCCGCCTTCGCGCTCAGCGCCCGGGCCCTGAGCGCCTCCACCCTGCTGCCCGCCGACGCGGCCCTGCTGCGGTTCGGCGTCCCGCTCGTCGTCCTGTTCCCCGCGCTGTGGCGGCGCCGCCGGCGCATCGCCGCGGTCCGGCCGGGCGCAGCGGCCAAGATCATCTGCGGGGCGGGGGTGCCGTTCTTCCTGGCCGCGATGCACGGCGGCGCCCTGACCTCGGCCGCCTTCGTCGGCTCGATCGTCCCCGGCATGGTCCCGCTCTTCGTCTCCGCGCTCATGGCCGCCCGCGGGCACCGCGCCCCGCGCGGAACCCAGGCGGCCGGGCTCGCACTGATCGCCATCGGCGTGATCGCCCTCGTCTGGCGCTACGTCGTCCCCGTGGACGGCGGCGTCCTGGAGGGGGCCGGCACGCTCCTGGTGGCCAGCGGGCTGTGGGCCCTGTACACGGTGGGGCTGCGCGACGTGGACCTCGATCCCGTCGGGTCGATCGGGCTGCTGTGCCTGCCCTCCTTCGCGGTGATCGGGATCCTGGTCCTGGCCGGGGTGCTCCCCACCGGACTCGCCCACGCGGCGGGCGGCGACATCGCCCTCTTCCTCGTGGTGCAGGGCCTGGGGGTCGGGCTGTGCGCCGGCCTGCTGTACGCCTTCGCCATCCGCCGGCTGGGTGCCGAGCGCAGCGCGGCCGTCGGGAGCCTCAGTCCCGTGGCCGTGGTGCTGCTCGCCATCCCCCTGCTCGACGAGTCGCCCACCCTCGCCGTCCTGGTCGGCGTCCCCCTCATCACCGCCGGGGTCGTCCTCGCCAACCGGCGTCCCTCCGCCCGCCCCCACCCCCGCTCCGAGGTTCCCGCAGATGCTTGAGCTCCTCCCGCCGCCGCCCACCGACCCGCTGTGGGACCTGACCGCCGAGTTCGCGGCCGACGGGCGGCCCGAGCGGCTGAACCTCGTGCTCGGCGTCTACCGCGACGCCGGGGGCCGCACGCCCGTCATGGCCGCGGTGCGCGAGGCGGAGATCCTCCTCGCGGAGCGCTCCGCGTCCAAGGAGTACCGGGGCCTGTCCGGTAACGCCGCCTTCAACCGAGCCCTGCTGGGGATGGTCCTGGGCTCCGGCGACGCCGACCGGGCCGCGGCGGTGCAGACCGTCGCGGGCTCCGGCGCGCTGCGGCTGCTCGCCGACCTGATCTGCCGGACCCGCCCCGGCACCACGGTCTGGATCAGCGACCCGGCCTACGTCAACCACCGGCCCATCCTGGAGGCCGCCGGGCTGCGGGTGCGCCCGTACGGCTGGCGCGACGCGGACGGCGGCTTCGACGCGGAGGGGGTGCTGCGCGAGCTGAGCGGCGCCCGCCGGGACGACGTCGTGCTGCTGCAGGGCTGCTGCCACAACCCGACCGGGGTCGACCCGTCGCCGCAGGACTGGGCGGCGCTGGCCGATCTGGCGGTCCGGGCCGGCTGGGTGCCCTTCGTCGACCTCGCCTACCACGGGCTCGGCGGCGGCCTGGAAGCCGACCTCGCGCCGACCCGCATGCTGGCCGCGCGCGTCCCGGAGATGCTCATAGCCGTCAGCTGCTCGAAGAACTTCGGCCTCTACAGCGACCGCACCGGCTGCGCCATCGTCCTCGGCGCGTCCGGCCGGGCCGTGCGGCACGCCGAGACGACCCTGCAGAACGCCGCCCGGACGCTGTACTCGATGCCGCCCGAGCACGGCGCGGCCGTCGTCACGACGATCCTGGAGGACGAGCGGCTGAGCGCGCTGTGGCGGGCGGAAGTGGACGTCATGCGGGGCCGGATCGCGGCCAACCGCACCGATCTGACCACGCACCTGAGCGCCCTGGGCTGCGAGCCGCAGGCGCGCTCGCTCGCGCGGCAGCAGGGCATGTTCTCGATGCTGCCGCTCTCGCCGGAGCAGATGCTCCGGCTGCGCAGGCAGTTCGCGATCTACGGCACGACCTCGGGGCGGATCAACATCGCGGGGATCCCGGCCCACCGCATCCCGTTCCTCGCGCGCGGCATCGCCGGCGTCATCGGTACGGGTGTGGACGCGGGCGCGGGGACGGGCGCCGGCGCCCTGGCGTGACGGCCGCGGGCCCGAGGGCCCCGGACATGGCAGTCCCCGGCAGTCTCGCCGATTCCATGAGCCATCCGCCGTCGCCGACGGCTCCCGTGGAACGCAAGTGCTGCCGGGGGCCTGGCCAGAGCCTGGAACAGGGTCACGCGGGCCTCAGGACGTCTCCGGAGGGAGGTGCGGCTCTTTCCGGTATTCCGGTGTATTGATGAGTTTCCTCCCTATTTCTCCGGAGTCAAGAGCCCGGCGAAGGCGGCTGCGGAAAGTGCCGGACGCAGAGCCCCGCGCCGATGCCTCGGATAGGGTGAATCGGTAGGAATCGGGCCCCCGGGGCAAGGTCGGTGCAGTGGACACGTACCAGTCGACGAGCGAGGTGCCGGATCCGCCGGTGGCGGCCGTCGGCTACGCCGACGTGCTCCGCGAGCTGCTGCCGATCGCCCTGTGGCGGGAGGACGCGGACGGCCGGATCGTCGAATGGTCGCTCGCCGCCCAGGACCTGCTCGGCTACCGCCCCGAGGACATCCTCGGCCGCCTCGGCACCGAAGTCCTCGTCCCCGACCCCAACCGCGGGCTCGCCGATCAGCTGACCCGCCGCGTGCAGGCGGGCGAGACCGTCGTCGGCACCCTGCCCGTCCGCCACCGCGACGGCCACCGCGTCGCGATGGAGATGTGGATCGTCCCCGCCGCCGACCCGCACGGCCGTACGGGCGCCATGCTGATCGCCGTGGAGACCTCCGAGGTCCTCCACATGCGGGACTCCCTCGCCGCCCTCCAGAGCCTCTTCACCCAGTCACCCATCGGCCTCGGCACCCTCGGCCCGGACCTGCGCTTCCTGCGCGTCAACGACGCCCTGGCCCGGATGAACGGGGTGTCCGCCGCCGAACATCTCGGCCGGCGGCTCACCGAGGTGGTGCCCGGGGTCAACGCGACCGCGCTGGAGGCGATGATGCAGCAGGTGCTCGACAAGGGCACCCCCGTCGTCGACGTCCGCCGCACCGGACGCACCCCCGCGGACCCCGGGCACGACCGCACCTGGTCCTGCTCCTACGCCCCGCTGCTCGACGGCTCCGGGCACCGCCTCGGCCTGATCGCCTCCCTCATCGACATCACCGAGGGCCAGCAGGCCCAGGCCGACGCCGAACGGGCCCGCCACCGGTTCGCCCTGCTCGCGGAGGCGGGCACCCGCATCGGCACCACCCTGGACCTGCGGCAGACCGCCCAGGAGATCGTGGACGTCCTGGTACCGCAGCTCGCGGACTCGGCCGACGTACAGCTCCTCGAAGCGCTCCTCGGCCCCGACGAGGCCGCCGTCCCCGCGGCCTCCACCCGCGGGGTCATGCGCCGGCTCGCGGCCTCTTTCCCCGACCCGGACGCCCCCACGGCGAAACTCGCCCCCGGCCAGACCTTCCAGATCCCCACCGGCTCGGTCTACGAACAGGTCATCTCCGAGGGCCGGCCCATGGACCTGTACGCCTCCGACGTCCCGGCGCTGATCACCGACCCGCGCGCCGGTCCGCTGCGCAGCTACCTCGCCACCCTCGGCTCCGCCCGCATGATCCCGCTGGTCGCGCGCGGCACCGTACTCGGCGCGGTCGCCGTCACCCGGCTGCGCGAGCGCGAACCCTTCGACGAGCAGGACCGCGTCCTCATCGACGAACTGGTCGCCCGCGCCGCCCTCAACATCGACAACGCCCGGATGTACACCCGGCAGCGGCACGCCGCCCTCACCCTCCAGCGCAGCCTCACCAACAGCGCCCTGCCCCACGTCACCGGCCTCGAACTCACCGGCCGCTACCTGCCGGCCAGCGACCACGACGTCGGCGGGGACTGGTTCGACGTCATCCAGCTGCCCGGCGGCCGGACCGGGCTGGTCATCGGGGACGTCATGGGCCACGGGATCCACGCGGCGGCCGTCATGGGACAGCTGCGCACGGCCGTACGGACCCTGGCGCGCCTCGACGTGCCCCCGGAGCGGATGCTCCGCTCGCTCGACGCGGTCGTGGCCGACCTGGGCGAGGACGAGATGGCCACCTGCGTCTACGCCGTCCACGACCCGGTGTCCGGCGGCTGCGTGGTCGCCCGCGCCGGCCACCCGCCGCCGGCGGTGGCCGCGGCCGACGGCACCATCACCTTCCTCGACGGGCCGCCCGGGACCCCACTGGGGACCGGCGGGCAGGACTTCCGCACCGAGGAGGTGCCGCTGCCCCCGGGAAGCCTGCTCGTGCTCTACACCGACGGACTCATCGAGGCCCGGGACCGGGACCTCGACGAGGGCCTGGACCGGCTGGCGCAGGCCCTGCACGGGGCCGGGCAGCCGCTGGAGGAGCTGTGCGACGGGATCCTGCGGAGCCTGCTGCCCAGTGCCCCCCAGGACGACGTGGCGGTCCTCCTGGCCCGCACCCGCCCGTAGGAGGCCAGGGGCCGGGGACTACCAGGCCAGGTCCTCCAGCGCGTCCAGGTCCAGCGGCGCGGGCGCCGGCGGCTCCGCGCCCCCGGTCAGCGGCAGCTCGGCCCAGATGACCTTGCCGCGCTCCGTGTAGCGCGTTCCCCACCGCTCGGAGTACTGCGCGACGAGGAACAGCCCGCGCCCGCCCTCGTCGGTGGTGGCCGCGTACCGCAGGTGCGGGGCGGTGCTGCTGCCGTCGGCGACCTCGCAGATCAGGCTGCGGTCGCGCAGCAGCCGTACGCGCACGGGCGCGCTGCCGTACCGGATGGCGTTGGTGATCAGCTCGCTGAGGATGAGCTCGGTGGTGAAGGAGATGTCCTCCAGCCCCCAGGCGGCGAGCTGCGCGGCCCCCGCGTTGCGCACCCGGGAGACGGCCGACGGGTCGCCGGGCACCTCCCATTCCGCGATCCGCTCCGGCTCCAGCAGCCGGGTGTCGGCGATCAGCAGGGCGATGTCGTCGCTCTGCACCGGATACAGCAGCGCGGAGAGCACGTCCGAGCAGGCCTGGTCGGGGCTGCGGCCGGTCCGGGACAGGGTCTCGGAGAGCAGGGTCAGGCCCGCGTCGAAGTCCCGGTGGCGGTCCTCCACGAGACCGTCGGTGAACAGCACCAGGCGGCTCCCCTCGGGCAGCAGGAGCTCGGTGGCCTCGAAGGGCATGCCGCCCACGCCCAGCGGGAGCCCGGCCGGCAGCTCGGGGAACTCCACCTCCCCGTCGGAGCTGACCAGCGCCGGCCCCGGGTGCCCGGCGCTGGCCATCACGCACCGCCCGGACACGGGGTCGTAGACCGCGTAAAGGCAGGTGGCGCCGGTGATGCCGGCGGCTTCGCCCACCCCGTCCGGGGCGCCGTCCTCCTCCTCGAAGAAGCCGCCGTCCCCGGTCTCGTCCTGGTCGATCCGGTTGATCAGCTCGTCCAGGTGCCCCAGCAGTTCGTCCGGCGGCAGGTCCAGGGTGGAGAAGTTGTGCACGGCGGTCCGCAGCCGCCCCATCGTGGCCGCGGCGTGCACCCCGTGCCCGACGACGTCGCCGACGACCAGCGCCACCCGCGCGCCCGGCAGGGCGATCACGTCGAACCAGTCCCCGCCCACCCCCGCCTTCGCGGGCAGGTAGCGGAAGGCGACGTCCACGGCGGTCTGGTCGGGCAGCACCCGCGGCAGCAGGCTGCGCTGGAGGGTCACGGCCATGGCGTGCTCGCGGGTGAAACGGCGGGCGTTGTCGATGGAGACGGCCGCGCGCGCCCCCAGCTCCTCCGCGAAGGACAGGTCCTCCTCGTCGAAGGACTCCGGCGTGTCGGCGGCCCGCCAGAAGTTGGCCATGCCCAGGACCACGCCCCGGGCCTGGAGCGGTACGGAGATCAGCGAGTGCAGTCCGTAGTCGAGGGCGACGGCGGTCCCGTCGGAGTCCTGGGCCCGCCAGCCCATCGCGGCCGTCAGGTCGGCCGCGAGCACCCCGTGCCCGGCGTCCAGGGCCGCCGCCATCGGCGCCGTCGGCACCTCGAAGCGGATGGTGTCGCCGACCGGCTGAAGCGGCGAGTCCGTGCGGACACCGCTCATGGCCGCCCGCCGCATCTCGCTGTACACCCCGGCGCCCGCCGAGGGCTCGTCACCGCGCAGCACCGGCTCCAGCAGCTCCACGGTGACGAAGTCCGCGAAGCGCGGCACCGCGACCTCCGACAGCTCCTCGGCGGTGCGCACCACGTCCAGGGTGGTTCCGATCCGCACACCCGCCTCGTAGAGCATCTGGAGCCGCTCGCGGGCCACCTCGGCCCGGCCGGAGAGCGCGGCGAGCTCGGTGGTGTCGCGCAGGGTCATGACGGTGCCGGAGGGCTGGCCCGCGTACGGCTTGGTGGGGCGGACGTTCACCGCGAGCAGCCGGTCGCCCGCCAGGTGCACCTCGTCCGTGGCGCTGCGGCCCGAGGCGAGGAGTTCGGCGGTGCGCGGGTCCAGGCCGAGATCGCCGACGTGCCGCTGTTCGGCGTCGGCGGGGAGGTCGAGCAGCCGGCGGGCCTCGTCGTTGGCGAGGAGCAGCTGCCGGTCGGCACTGATGATGAGCACGCCCTCGCGCACGGCGTGCAGAACGGCCTCGTGGTGTTCGTTCATCCGGGTCATCTCGGCGACGCCCCAGCCGTGGGTCTGGCGCCGCAGCCGGTTGCTGACGAGGGCCGCGCCGCCCGTGCCGAGCAGCAGCGCGCCGCCCGCCGCGCCGAGCAGCAGCCGGAGCTGGTCCCCGACCGCGTCGGAGACGTTGACCACCTCGATGCCGGTGCCGACCAGGCCCACGACGGCGCCGCTGGCGTCCCGTACGGGCACGACGGCCCGCACCGCGTCGCTCGGCTCGCCCCTGAAGGTCTCCGTGAAGGACTGCCCGGCGACGGCCCGGGAGAGGTCGCCCGAGGCCCGCTCCCCGATCAGCTCGGGCCGCGAGTCGGTGTACCGGATCCCGCTGGTGCTCATCACGGCGATGAAGTCGACGCCCGAGGCCCGCCGGGCGGCGTCGGCCAGCGGCTGGAGCGTCGCGGTCGGGTCCGGCGACTTGAGGGCCGCCGGGAGGCCGGGGGCGTGCGCGAAGGCCTCGGCGGCCGCGAGCGAGCGGTTGCGGGCGTCGCGCTCGCTGTCGTAGCGGGCCTGGACCACCAGGGCCACGGCGGCCGCCGCGATCAGCAGGAGCACGATCACCGCCTGGAGGGCGAAGACCTGACCGGCGACGCTACGCATGCCCGAGGACAGGCGCGCCAGCAGGCGCGGGCCCCATCCGGTCGGCTGGCGACCAAAACGTCCGGTCATGAGCCCTTTTTAACACTGTCGAGAGGGTTTGGGAGTGGGCGCCGCCTCGGCCTTGCGGCCTTGGAGCGGGACCTCGAACGCCGCCGGGCCCGGATATGCCTGAGGCCCGGCATCCCTCTCGGGGGTGCCGGGCCTCGGGGCCGTCAGGTCAGAGGACGTCGGCGGCGATGTTGGCCGCGACGCGCTCCAGCAGGGGGCCCGCGTTCGGGATGGACTTGGCCGGGTCGGGCTCCAGGTCCGTCAGCGGGTAGGCGCGGCGGATGCCGGCCGCCTCCAGGGCCTCCTGGCCCAGCAGCAGGCGGCCGCAGACCGCCACCACCGGCTTGCCCGCGGCGCGCGCGGCGGCCGCGACGCCGGCCGGGGCCTTGCCGTGCAGGGTCTGCTCGTCCAGCGAGCCCTCACCGGTGATGACCAGCGTGGCCCGCTCCAGCGCCGGCGCGAAGCCCAGCACCTCCAGCATCAGCTCGATGCCCGGACGGAAGCTCGCGCCCAGCAGCAGGGCGCCGTAGCCGATGCCGCCCGCGCCGCCCGCGCCCGGGGAGGCCGCGAGTTCGGTGGCCTTCGAGCCGATCGACTTCTCCAGCACCGACGCGTAGTGCGCCAGCGCCGCGTCGAGCGTCGCCACGTCCTGCGGCGTCGCGCCCTTCTGCGGGCCGTAGACGGCCGCGCAGCCCTTCGGGCCGGTCAGCGGGTTGTCCACGTCACTGGCCAGCACGAAGTCGACCTCCGCGAAGCGCGGGTCGATCCCCGACAGGTCCGCCGAGGCCAGGGACGCCAGCGCGCCGCCGCCCGGACCGACCGGTTCACCGTTCGCGTCCAGGAACACCGCGCCCAGCGCGGCCAGCATGCCAGCGCCGCCGTCGGTGGTGGCGCTGCCGCCCACGCCGAAGACGATCGAGCGCGCGCCCGCGTCCAGCGCGGCCTTCAGCACCTCGCCCGAGCCGTACGTGGTGGCCGTCAGCGGCGCGAAGGTGCCCGCCGGCAGCAGCTGCAGCCCGGAGGCCTCCGCCATCTCGACCACGGCGGTGCCGTCGCGCAGGGCGAAAGCGGCCGTGACCTGGTCGCCGAGGGGTCCGGTGACCCGTACCTCCCGGCGTTCGAAACCGGCCGCCACAGCGGCCGCGACCGTGCCGTCGCCGCCGTCCGCGACGGGGAGGGTCTCGACCTCCACGTCCGGTACGGCCTTGCGAAGGCCGGCCGTCACCCGCTCCGCGACCTGAACGGCCGTGAGCGAGCCCTTGAATTTGTCCGCGGCGATGAGCACGCGCGCGGTCTCAGTTACTGCTCCGTCCGTCACCTTGCTAATCCCTTGCTATCGAACAGTGCAGTCGCGCCACCCTGAGCCTATCCGGAGGATCCTCCTATGCCCATGCGTGGCCTGAGACACACCCGGCGCGCCATGCCCCTAAATACGGATATACACCCACATAGTGTGGCGGCATGATCACGGATTCACTGGAACAGCCACGTCCGGATTCCCCAGACGGGCGCTCCGAAGGCCCCGCGGACGGCAGGCCCGACGGCGCGCCCGACGGCACCGTCGTCGCCGTGGGCGTGATCGCCGTGCTGGCCGTCGTCGCCTGGGCGGCCCTCGCCAAGGGCTCCTTCGACACCGCCTCGGGCACCGCGCTCGCCTGGGTGCTGTCCAATTTCGCCTGGCTGTTCGTGATCGCGGCCGACGTCTTCCTCGTGATGTGCGTGGTCCTCGCGATCAGCCGGTTCGGCCGGATCCGCCTCGGCCCCGACGACTCCGAGCCGGAGTTCACCAACCTGGCCTGGATCGCGATGATGTTCAGCGCCGGCATGGGCATCGGCCTGATGTTCTACGGGGTCGGGGAGCCGCTCACGCACTACCTGAACCCGCCGCCCGCCTCCGGGGCGGCCCCCGGCACGGGTGGCGCGGCCCGCGCGGCCATGGAGTACTCCTTCTTCCACTGGACCCTCACCCCCTGGGCGATCTACGGCATCGTCGGGCTGGCCCTGGCCTACGCGACCTTCCGCAAGAGCCGCGGCAACCGCCTCAGCTCCGCCTTCGTCCCGCTGATGGGGGAGGAGCGGTCCAACCGCTGGCCGGGCAGGGCCATCGATCTGCTCGCCGTCTTCGCCACCGTGTTCGGCACCGCGACCAGCCTCGGGCTCGGAGCCCTCCAGGTGTCGAAGGGGCTCGAGATCACCACCGGCGTGGAGGACTCCACCACCGTCGAGCTGATCATCATCGGCTCGCTCTCGGCGGCCTTCGTGCTCTCCGCCTTCTCCGGCCTGCACAAGGGCGTGAAGTGGCTGAGCACCATCAACATCGTGCTCGCCGCCACCCTGATGCTGTTCGTCTTCGTCCTCGGCCCCACCGTCTACGTCCTCGACGTGATCCCCGCCGGTGTCGGCGGCTACCTGCACGAGCTGCTGCCCATGGCCAGCCGCACCGGTGCCTTCACCGACGCCGAGTGGCTCGGCGCGTGGACGATCTTCTACTGGGCGTGGTGGCTCTCCTGGGCCCCGTTCGTCGGCACCTTCATCGCCCGCATCTCGCGCGGCCGCACCATCCGCGAGTTCCTCGTCGGCGTGCTCCTCGTCCCCAGCGGCGCCACCGTGATCTGGTTCTGCGTCATGGGCGGCACCGCCATCCGCCTCGACTCCACCGGCGCCGTGGACTTCGCCGCCAAGATCAAGGACGGTACCGAAGCCTCGCTCTTCGCGATGCTGGACGCGCTGCCGCTCGGCACGCTCACCTCGTGGGTCGCCATGGCCCTGGTCATGACGTACTTCGTCACCAGCGCCGACTCGGCCTCCCTGGTCATGGGCTCGCTCGCCAGCCGCGGCTCGCTCCACCCGCCGACCTGGCTGGTCGTCACCTGGGGCGTGCTGATGGCCGCCGTCGCCGCCGTCCTCCTCGTCGCAGGCGGCCTGAAGTCCCTCCAGACCGCGACGATCCTGGTCGCGCTGCCGTTCGTCATCGTCATGCTGGTGCTCTGCTGGGCCCTGGTGAAGGAACTCCGGGAGGACCCCGGTGCCGGGCCCGCCCGCCACCACGCGCTGCACGGGCTGCGCGACGCGGTCCGGGCCATGGTCGGCGACGCCATCACCGAGCAGGCGCCGGCCCGGCATCCCCGGCTGCGGCGCGTCGCGGAGTCCAGGGCCCGGGACCGCGAGGACGGCGCGGGCCCGGGGTCGCCAGCTCCGGCGGGCCGTGCGGCCCACCGGGTCACGAAAGCTCGTACACCGCCATCCGGCCGTTGTCGTAGACCTTCTTCGCGAGGTCGCCCAGGAGCGGCGACTCGTCGCCCGACGGGCGGTGCGCCACCACGTAGCGGACGTGGTACTCGTCGTGGAGCCGGCGCAGGACCGCGGCCGTCGGGCGGTACACGGCGTCCTCGTTGAGGCGGAACAGGTCCTGGTCCCAGAACGGGCCGCCGTAGGCCGCGCTGCCGCCGGAGAGGGCCATCGCGCGCGGCGCGTACGCCCAGCCCTCGATCAGCACCGACCGCTCCGAGTAGGCGCTGAGCCACTGCGAGCGGACGTTGTCGCACTTCTCACCGGGGGCGAGGGGGCCCTCCAGCTCCCAGCAGTGGCTGTTGGTGGCCAGCACGTCCGCCGGCTCGCTGTGGGCGCGGATCCAGCGCGCCGCCTGCACCTGCGCTCCGGGCATCACCCAGGAGTACGACCACAGGGCCTCCCGGGACTGCAGCATGTCGTGGAACAGCCCCGGGGTGCCCGCCGTGAGGGCGGCGGTCAGCAGGACGATCCCGCCGCGGCCGCGCAGCGCGGGCCACACCCGGCCGCCGAGCCGCCACAGGACGGCGCCGGCGAGGGCCGCCAGGGCCAGTACGGCGGCCGCGGCGAGCGCGGGCAGCAGCACGGAGTAGGAGGCGCCGGTGCGCTGGTCCCCGGCGAGCCGCAGGACGTACGCCGACCAGCGGCCCGAGTAGCGCTGGATCGCGAAGGTGAGCAGCCCGCAGAGGACGACCGCGCCGACGGCGAGGCCGGCCTTGGCCCGCGTGCCCAGCGCGGCGCGCTCGAACGTCTCGCAGAAGCCCCAGGCCGACAGGACGGCCCCGAAGGGCAGCGCGGCGAGGGTGAAGTAGCTGGCGTTGTAACCGTTGACGGCCAGGTAGGCGCAGGGGCCCGCCACTGCGGCGCCGAGCAGGAACCACTGGACCGGTTCCAGCCTGAAGCGCCGGCGGGCGATCAGCGGGATCATGCCGAGCAGCTTCAGCTGGTGGTTCAGTACGAACGCGGCCAGGGTCGCCGTGACCACGAGGGCCTGGAAGGCCGGCGACCGCAGCTGCCCCGGGTCGGCCCAGTAGGCGCGGACGTTGCCGAAGGGGATGACCTCGAGGCCGTAGCTCTCGAAGTGGAAGATGACCGCCGTCGCGAAGAGCTGGGCGGCGCCCAGGACCGCGCCGAGCGCGACCACGTTCCACGGGATCCGGCGGTCGGCGATCAGCAGCACGAGCCCGGCGAGGGCGAGCCCGGCGAGCGTGACGGGCAGCGTGCTCGCCTTGGCCGCGGTGGAGGCCAGCGCGAACATCGCGACGAGGACGTACACCCCGCGGCCGAAGAGCGGGGCGTCCTCACCGGCCGCGATGGCAGCGGCGTCCCGGCGGCTCCTGCGCAGCGCGTCGCCGACGACACCCATCAGCGCGATGAGCAGCGGCTGGCTGTACGTCAGGGAGAGGCTCGACCACGACATCAGCCGGACGGCCGGCGCACCGAAGGTCCAGGTGGGGACGGGGTTGGGGTAGGCGGCCGTGAACTCGGCGACCGCGAAGACCAGCAGCGCCGCCACGGGGCCCGCCCAGGCGCGTCCGGTGAGCCGCCGGGCGACCACCGCGGTGATCACCAGGCCGAGCGCGCTCAGCGCCGGGACCATGAGCCGGGACTCGATCACCGCGAGGTCGATGTGCCCGACCATGTCGGTCATCGCCATGTGGGCGAAGGTGAACCAGTGGTAGTACAGGGGCTCGCCGGAGGCCTGGGGCAGGGTCAGCGGGACGTTCTGCTTCGCGTTCGCGGCGAGCGACAGCATGTACGGCATGTCGCCGAAGAGCCTGCTGCCCTCCTTGTCCGGCAGCACCGGATACAGGGACAGGAAGACCTGGTGGAAGTAGACGGTGCTGAGCATCACCGTGCCGGAGAGCGACCAGGACCAGGCCGGGGAGGAGGGGGTGTAGCCGCGCGGGCGCCAGTGCCGCCGCAGCCGCGGCACCGCGGCGAAGGGGATCACCACGGCGAGCGGCCACGCGGGGGCGAACGACTGGGCGCCGGCCTTGACGAGGACCGCCCAGGCGGCCAGCTCCAGGACGAGGCCGGTGACCGCACCGAAGGCGAGGTCCTCGACCAGGGAGTGCGGCCGCCGGCGCAGGGCCCGGAACACGAGGGTGCCGGGCAGCACGACGCCCCACAGCACGTAGAAGGTGTAGCGGGCGATGTCCGCGGCCGGGGTGTCCGAGGCCAGCAGCAAGGAGACCAGGAGGAGGTAGGCGGCGACCGCCGGCAGGAACCGCCAGAAGGCGAGCGGTCCGGGCCGGTCGGCCGTGCGCGACGGGGACGAGCCGACCGGCGGCCGCGCCCGGGAGTCTGTCCGCTCGGGCGCGGCGCTGTCAGTTGTACCCATACGTGTTGTTTCTTCCCTACCTGCTGTGCGTCGGCCGCCCCGGTCCGGGGCGGCCGGATTCAGGCCGCGTCAGGCCGCGTACTCGGGGACCCGCTGGTCGGGCACCTCGGCCGCGCCGTCCTCGGCGGAGTCGAAGCCGACGAAGTACGCGGGCCGGGCCTGGACGGCCGAGTAGATCCTGCCTATGTACTCGCCGAGCAGGCCGACGCAGACCAGCTGCACACCGCCGAGGAAGACCATGCCGATGAACAGCGAGGCCCAGCCGGGGACGGTCGCGCCGAGCGCGTACTGGATCGTGGTGTAGATCGCCAGGGCGAAGCAGATCAGGAAGCTCGTCAGGCCGAGCCAGGTGGCGAGCCGCAGCGGGCTGGCGGAGAAGTTCGTGATGCTGTCGAGGGCCAGCCGGATCATCTTCGACAGCGGGTAGTGGGTGCTGCCGGCGACCCGCTCCTCGCGGACGTAGACGACCTCACCGCTGCTGAAGCCGAGCCACGGCACGAGCAGGCGGTAGACCGGCTGGTGCTCGGGCAGCGACTTGAGCGCGTCCACGGCCGCCCGGCTGAGCAGGCGGAAGTCGCCGGCCTGGTTGGGCATGTTCTTGCCGACGAGCTTGCGCATCAGCCAGTAGTAGGCGCCGGCCGTGCGCCGCTTGAAGAAGGTGTCGGTGCCGCGGTCGCCGCGCACGCCGTAGACGATGTCCAGGTCCTTCTCGCGGGCCAGCTCGTACATCTCGACGATCTTCTCCGGCGGGTCCTGGAGGTCGGCGTCGATGGAGACGACGTACTCGCCGTAGGCCCGGTGGATGCCCGCCGTCAGCGCGGCCTGGTGCCCGGAGTTGCGGGCGAACCGCACGATGCGCAGCTCGGGCCAGTCCTGGCGGATCTTCTGCATGATCACCGGGGTGGCGTCGGTGCTGCCGTCGTCGATGCCGACGACCTCGTAGCCGATCCCCATGCCGTCCAGGATCGGGCGCAGACGCGCCACGGTCAGCGGCAGGGCCTCCTGCTCGTTGTAGATCGGGATCACGACGGACAGCACGGGGACCGGCCTGTCGGCCTCTTCGCGTGCCGGGGCTGCTGCGTTCTGCATGGCGGGGCTTGTCTTCAATCTCCGAGAGCGGAAGACCGCCGGCGGATGCCCGACGATCTGACCTGCCGAGCGCGGTCCGCGAGGGACCGCCGGGCCGAAGTGTTCGCGACGCACCGGCTACCGGAGCCCTCGGCGCCACAGGGCGGAAGTCAGCGACCCGGGCGAGCGGCAACAATATCATCCGAAAAACAATCGCCTTGGGGGCCGTCTCCGGTACCGGCGGGGGCCGAATGTCCCGCGCCCCGTGGCCCGCAGGCCTCGGTAGGGTGGCCGGGTGACCACCACGGATGACTACGCCACGTACATCGCGAGCCTGCCCCGCGTGCTGGCCGGTGCGGCCGCCCTCTACCGGGACGCCGAGGGCCGGGTCCTGCTCGTCGAGCCCAACTACCGCGAGGGCTGGGCCCTGCCAGGCGGCACGATCGAGTCGGACCAGGGCGAGTCACCCCGTACGGCGGCGCGCCGCGAGAGCGCCGAGGAGATCGGCATCGACGTACCGCTCGGCCGGCTCCTCGCCGTCGACTGGACCCTCGGCCCGGACCGCCCGCCGCTCGTCGCGTACCTCTACGACGGCGGAGTGCTGGACGCCGACCGGCTCGCCTCCATCACGCTCCAGGAGGACGAGCTGATCTCCTGGCGGCTGGTCGACCCCGCCGAACTCACCGCGTACCTCCCCGGATCGCTCGGACTGCGCACCGAAGAGGCCTACCGGGTCCTGCAGTCGGGCGAGGGCACCGCGGAACTGGAGAACGGCCGCCGCCCGTCCGCATCCTGAAGACCGGCCTCCCGACGACCGGCCTCGTAACACCGGGCTTACTGCGAGCAGGACAGAATCATCTGATGATCACGATGTACGCCTGGCCCAGCACCGCCGACGGGCCCGACGCCCTGCCCATGGTCCACTTCACCACCGACGAGCAGGCCGGGGGCGAAGTCACCCCCGAGGGCACGCCGGTCTGGCTGTTCGACACCGCGATACGCGAGGGCGGCTGGGCCCAGTTCGCCGACTTCGAGGGCTGGTCCGTGCCCGCCACCCAGTGGCAGGCCTTCTACCGCCGCGAGGACGACCTCCTCGCCGTCAGCGGCCCCGGCTCCTGCGAAGGCTGGTACCAGGGCAACCTCGGCGCCGACGCCGACTGGGTGGAGGCCGCCGCCGCCCGGCAGAGCGTGGTCCTGCTCGCCGCCCCCGTCCAGCACCCGTCCCTGTACGGCTACGCCGTGGAGGCCGGGGCCGCCTTCGCACTGCTGGTCCCGCTGCTCGTCGTGTAGGGCCGGCTAGCTCGGGCTGCCGGACTCGAAGGCCAGCAGCCGCACCTTGCGCTCGATGCCGCCGCCGTAGCCGGTCATGCCGCCCGAGGCCCCGATCACCCGGTGGCAGGGCACGATGATCCCGATCGGGTTCTTCCCGTTGGCCAGGCCCACCGCACGGGAGGCGTTCGGCTTGCCCAGCTCGGCGGCGAGCCGCCCGTACGACCACGTCTCGCCGTAGGGGATCCGTACCAGCTGGTCCCACACGCGGCGCTGGAAGTCGGTGCCCTCCAGCCGGAGCGGGAGGTCGAACTCGGTGAGTTCCCCCGCGAAGTAGGCGGCCAGCTGCCGGGCCACCGCCGGGAAGGGCTCCTCGGCCGGCGCGACCCGCTCCCCGAAGGACTCCTCGGCGGGCCGGTGGCGCTGCCCGGCCATGTAGAGGCCGCTGAGGACGCCGTCCGTGGCGACCAGGGTGAGCGGGCCGTAGGGGCTGTCGACGACGGTGTGCTGCTTGCTGCTCATGGATCGTGCTCCTCGGACGTCAGACGGGCAGGTGGTTGATGGCGTGGTCCTCGGTGGCCCACAGGTACTGCACGGCGTACGCGCGCCAGGGCCGCCAGGCGGCCGCGCGGGCGGTCAGCGCGCCGGGGCTGGAGGGCAGCCCCAGACGCTGCGCGGAGCGCCGCACGCCCAGGTCGGACGGGAGGAACGCGTCGGGGTCGCCGAGCGCCCGCATCGCGATGATCTCGGTGGTCCACGGGCCGAAGCCGGGCAGCGCCGAGAGCTGGGCGCGCGCCGCCTCCCAGTCGCTGTCGATGCCGAGGGGCAGCGAGCCGTCGGCGAGGGCCGACACCAGGGTGGTCAGCGTGGCGCGCCGGCTGCGCGGCAGGGCCAGCGACTCCGGGTCCAGGCCGGCCAGGCACTGCGGTGAGGGGAAGAGGTGGGTCAGCCCGCCCAGGGGGTCCTCGATCCGCTCCCCGTACGCGGTGACCAGCCGGGCCGCGTGCGTGCGGGCGGCCGCGGTGGACACCTGCTGGCCGAGGACCGCCCGTACGGCGAACTCCTGGGCGTCGACCGTACGGGGAACCCGGCGGCCGGGGGCCTTGTCCACGAGGGGGGCCAGCAGCGGGTCGGAGCGCAGCTGCTCGTCCACGGCCTCCGGGTCGGCGTCGAGGTCGAGCATCCAGCGGCAGCGGCTGATGGCGATGGTGAGGTCGCGCAGGTCGGTCAGGGCGAGGCGGCAGCCGATGTGATCGGGCTGCGGGGTGAGCGCGACCACGCCGGTGCCGTAGGGGAGGCGCAGGGTGCGGCGGTAGGCGCCGTCCCGCCACTCCTCGACCCCGGGGACGGCGGTCGCGGCGAGGTGCCCGAAGAGGTTGTCGGGGGTGAGCGGGGCCCGGAACGGCAGCCGCAGGCTGATCGTCCCCGGGATCCGGGGGGTGGCGTCCTTGGCGCGGCTGGCCTTGACGGCGCGCTGCCGCAGCTCGCTAGGGGCCAGGGCGAAGACCTCGCGGACGGTGTCGTTGAAGGTGCGGATGGAGGAGAAGCCGGCGGCGAAGGCCACGTCGCCCATCGGGAGCTCGGAGGTCTCGATGAGCAGCCGGGCCGTCTGCGCGCGCTGGGCCCGGGCGAGGGCGAGCGGGCCGGCGCCGAGCTCGGCGTTGAGCTGCCGCTCCACCTGGCGGGTGGAATAGCCGAGCCGCAGGGCCAGGCCCGGCACTCCCTCCCGGTCCACGACGCCGTCCTGGATCAGCCGCATCGCGCGGGCGACGGCGTCGGCGCGGGCGTTCCACTCGGGGGAGCCGGGGCTGGTGTCGGGCCGGCACCGCTTGCAGGCCCGGAACCCGGCCTGCTGGCAGGCGGCGGCGCTGGGCAGGAAGGTCATGTTCTCGACCTTGGGCGGCACGGCGGGGCAGCTGGGCCGGCAGTAGATCCGGGTGGTCAGGACCGCGGTGAAGAACCATCCGTCGAAGCGGGCGTCCTTCGACTGCACGGCTCTGACGCAGCGCTCGGTGTCGGTGTGCATGGCTCCAGGATCCGGGCTCCGGCTGCCTCCGGCTGGCAGTTTTCCGACATCAAGACTACGACCCGGTCGGGGCTGCCGAGCAGGGTGCGGCGCCGCTGCGGGGGCTCGGGGCGGAGCCCCCGCAGTGTGTAATGACAATGAAATCGGGATGGAGACGTACGATCATGTGTTCTGGG
>NZ_JBHUSC010000038.1:0-71887 GCF_042673805.1 Streptomyces sp. NPDC057010
GGCACCCAAGTACGTCCAGTAATCGGGAGCCTCTCCGCCTTGCGATGCACGGCACCGGACGACGCGGGCTTAACCGGCAAGATCCGAAAGAGACGACCTAAGTACGGGCGGGGGCCCTGACCTGGGCTTCTCCGCTCGCCTCGGCGCCCGTCCGCTGCGCCGGCACGGTCAGCTGGAGGCGGCGCGGGCCCGACAGCGCGTACACGAGCCCGAATCCGGCGGCGACGACGGCAGCGCCGCCCACCGCGTCGAGCACCCAGTGGTTGGCGGTGGCGACGATCGCGCAGACCGTGATCAGCGGGTGCAGCACGCCGAGCAGCTTCTGCCAGCCCTTGGGCGCCAGCACCACGATCACGATCCCGCACCACAGCGACCAGCCGAAGTGGAGCGAGGGCATCGCCGCGTACTGGTTGGAGATCGCGGTCATGGCCCCGTACGAGGGGTTGGCCAGGTCCTGCGGCCCGTGGACGGTGTCGATGAAGCCGAGGCCGGGCATCAGGCGGGGCGGGGCGAGCGGGTAGAGCCAGAAGCCTATGAGGGCGAGGACGGTGGCCAGGCCGAGGGAGGCCCGCGCCCAGCGGTAGTCGCCGGGGCGGCGCCAGTAGAGAACGGCCAGGATCGTCAGCGGGACCACGAAGTGGAAGGAGGTGTAGTAGAAGTTGAAGAACGCCTCCAGCCAGGGCGTGTTCACCACGGCGTGGTTCACGGCGTGTTCGATGTCGATGCCCAGGGCCCGCTCGATGCCGTGGATCTGGCTGCCGTTGCCCTCGGCGAGGGAGCGGCTGGTGGGGGCGGCGGCCCGGATGTGCGAGTAGAGCGAGTAGCCGACCCGTATCAGCAGGAGTTCCAGCAGCAGGTTGGGACGGGACAGCACGCGCCGCCAGAACGGCAGCAGCGGCACCCGCGACCAGCGGGCGGCGGCGGGGCGCCCGTAGGCGGTGGGGACGGGTTCGCGCCAGTACGTCGACGAACGCGGCAGGAACGGCACGGCGCAGGCCGCGGCGAGCGCGGCGATGAGCGGCACGTTGTCGCGTACGGGGGCCAGCGCGGCCAGGTTCGGCAGCAGCACGTCGCTGGGCAGGGTCATGGCGAGGACCACGGCCACCGGCCACACCGGGCGGTCGGCGGCCCGCCGGCCCACCTTTCCGGCGACGGCGAGCAGCACCCACAGCAGCTGGTGGCGCCAGCCCGCCGGGGACACGGCGACGGCCACGCAGCCGGTGATGGCGACGGCGAGGAGCAGCTGCCCGTCGCGGGCGTAGCGGGTGGCGCGGCGCAGGCCGAACCAGACGACCGCGGCCGCGAGGGCCACGTAGAGGACGATCTCGCCGGGGCCGCTGAGCCCGAACCGCAGGAGCGCGCCGTGCACGGACTGGTTGGCGAGGCCGTCGGGGGCGCCGCCGAGGCCGGTGCCGGCCAGGTGGCGGATCCAGTACGTCCAGGAGTCGCGGGGCAGCGCCGCCCAGGACAGGGCGGTGGCTCCGGCGAAGGTCAGGGCGGCCGTGCGGGCGGTGGGGCGGCGGCCGGTCAGCCACAGCAGCGGGGCGAAGAGCAGCAGCGCGGGCTGCAGGGCGGCGGCGAGGCCCACGAGGAACCCGGCCGGGCGGTCGCCCGGGACGCGGAACACGGCCAGGAGCACCAGCAGCACCGGCAGGACGGCGGTCTGACCGGGCGAGGAGGCCTCGCGGACGGGCAGCGAGACCATCATCAGGGCGGTCAGCACGGGCGCGGCGAGCAGCGCGGTGCGGCGCGGCACGGGGTCGGGCAGGCCGCGCGCGGCGACGAGCCCGATCGCGGCGACGAACAGCAGCGTCACGCAGGTCCAGGCGACCTCCAGCGACGGCGCGGCGAGGCCGAGGAGGGGCTTGAGGACCAGCCCGGCGAAGGGGGTGCCGGTGAACTGGCCGGTGTCGTAGAGCGAGCCGGGAAGGCTGCCGGGGAGGTGGATGCCGCTCAGCCACTCGCCCGGTGGGACGCGCAGCACGGCGGCGGCCTGTCTGACGGCGAGCGCGCCGGCCAGCGCCCACAGCAGGAGGCGTGCCGCCCCGAGTCTGCCGCCATCGCCTATGACTCCGGCATGTCCGTTCGCACCACTGTGCTCTGCCGCGTTAGCCACGCCTCGCCGGCCTCCCGCCCTGTTGACCGCAACCCCGACTTTGCCTGGCTGCCGCGTTTCGTGCCCCGTTCCATTACCTGGACGACGATATCCCGGGCGGGATACCTAGGATGGCCCGCATGAGCATCGTGAAGATCAACGCGCTGACCGTCCCTGCTGAGCAGCGGGAGGTGCTGGAGCAGCGGTTCGCCTCGCGGGCGGGCGCCGTGGAGTCCTCGGACGGGTTCGAGTGGTTCGAGCTGCTGCGGCCGGTGGAGGGCACCGACCAGTACCTCGTGTACACGCGCTGGCGGTCGGAGGAGGACTTCCAGGCGTGGATGGAGGGGCCGATGAAGGCCGCGCACCAGGGCGGCGAGGGCGGCGGCGAGCGGCCGAAGCCGGCCGCTTCGGGCTCGACCGTGTGGTCGTTCGAGGTCGTTCAGCAGGCCGCGCCGAAGAAGGCCTGAGGCACCGGGAGGCCCGGGGCGAACGCCCCGGGCCTCCGAGCCGCACCGGCGCTGCATCCAGCCCCGCCGGCGTTTGAGGAGCGGGGTCCGGGGCGGAGCCCTGGGTCTGTGAGCCGCACGGCGCCACCCCGGCGGCTCAGCTCCAGAACGTGTCCTCCTCCTCGATGTCCTGCGTGCAGCCGTCGATGTCGCTGATCTTGCCCGCGACGATCGTGAAGAAGAGGCCTTGCTGGATCTCGATCCCGCGGTCGCCGCGGTCGGCGCGGGCGGTGTGGACGGTCATGACGTGCCCCCGCCCGTCGGCCAGCACCGTGTGCAGGTCGATCCGGAGGGTGCCCTTCGTCTCCTCCCCGAGCTTCCGGTAGAGGTCCAGTACGGCTTCCCGGCCTTTGTGGTGTCCGGAGGTCGGGTTGTTGCCGGGCACGTGGTGGATGACGTCCGCCGTCATCATCGTGCCCAGCTTCTCCATGTCGCCCTTGGCGAAGGCCTCGTAGCCGCTGCGGACCAGAATGGCGTCGGGATGCTGGGACATGGCGTTCACACCCTCCACTGGTGAGCGATTTAACCCTTTTCCTATCATCGGCCCGCTCCTGTGGATATTCCACGGCAGAGATCCGCCGCGGTCTCCACAATGACGCCATGAGCACTTACACCGCTTCGTGGACCGTGACCCCCGAACCCTTCGACACCCCGGACGCCACCGTCCTGCGCCGCGCGTACTACGCGGAGGTCGCCGGCCGGTACTGGAAGCGGTCCGTGACCGAGGCCGAGATCGACCAGGGGCTGCTGGACTTCCCCGACGAGGGCCTCGTGCCGCCGACGGGACAGTTCGTGGTCGGCAGACTCGACGGCGAGCCCCTCGCCTGCGGCGGGATACGCCTGCTCGACCCCCTCACCGTCGAGCTCACCCGCGTGTACGTCGACCGGCGCGCCCGCGGTACCGGCGGCGGGGCGGCGCTGCTCGAGGTCCTGGAGGCGGAGGGCCGTGCGCTGGGCGCCGAGCGGGTCCGGCTGGACACCAGGTCGGATCTCGTGGAGGCCCGGGCGTTGTACGCGCGTCAGGGGTACGAGGAGATACCCGCCTACAACTCGGGCCCGTATGCGGAGCACTGGTTCGAGAAGCGCCTCGTCTGAGCGGTCCCCGCGGCCGGGCGGCGTGGTCCGCGTCAGCGGAGGGCGTGGTCCCGCCGGGGTGCGGTGTCGTAGGGCTCCTCGGCGTCGGATCCGCACAGCTCGGCGTTGATCTCGCTCACCAGCTTGACCAGGTCGGTCGGCCGGTCCGGGCCCCACCAGTCGCCGAGCAGTTCGGCGAGGGATTCCTGGCGGGCGGCGGCGAGCCTGCCGGCGGCGACGCGGCCCTTGTCGGTCAGCACCAGCGGCAGTCCGTCGCGGACGGCGAGGCCGCGCTCCTCGATCTGACGGGCGGCCTCGGTGATGGCCTTCAGCGGGACGATGGTGCGCTCCGCGAGCAGGGCGGGTTCGGCGGACCCGTACTTGTTGATCCGCAGCAGCATCCAGCTCGCGGCGGGCAGCAGGTCGTAGCCCGCCTTCTCGGTGATCTTCTCGTAGACGTGCCGGCGGCCCTCCTTGGTGCCGAGGACGGACAGGGCGCGGGCGACCTCGTCGTGGGAGGAGCGCTGGACGGGGTTGGAGGCGAGGGTCTCCGTCACGTCGGGGGCGGTGACCGAGGCGCGGAGCTTGTCCTCCTTCAGGAACCAGGCGATGACGAAGGCCAGCAGGACGACGGGCACGGCGTAGAGGAAGACGTCGGTGATGGAGGCGGCGTAGGCGTCGAGCACGCGCGGGCGCAGCTCGGCGGGGAGTGCGCCGATGGCCCGCGGGTCGGCCTCCAGTCGCGCGGCGCTCACGCCGGGCGGCAGCGGGATGCCGGCGAGGGCGGTGGCGAGTTTGTCGTCGAGCCGGTTGGTGAAGACCGTGCCGAAGATCGCGACGCCGAAGGAGGCGCCGATGGAGCGGAAGAAGGTGGCACCGGAGGTGGCGACGCCGAGGTCGGCGTAGCTGACGGAGTTCTGCACGACCAGGACCAGGACCTGCATGACGAGGCCGAGTCCGACGCCGAAGACGAAGAAGTAGGCGCTCATCTCCCAGGTCGAGCTGGTGCGGTGCAACTGGTGCAGGAGGAGCAGGCCGATGGCGGTGACGGCGGTGCCGGCGATGGGGAAGACCTTCCACCGGCCGGTGCGGCTGACGATCTGGCCCGAGGCGGTGGAGGAGATCAGCATGCCGAGCACCATCGGCAGCATGTGGACGCCGGACATGGTCGGGGAGACGCCCTGGACCACCTGGAGGAAGGTCGGGAGGTAGACCATCGCGCCGAACATCGCGAAGCCGACGACGAAGCTGATCACCGAGCAGAGGGTGAAGGTGCGGATGCGGAAGAGACCGAGCGGCAGGACGGGTTCGGCGGCCCTGCGCTCCACGAGGACGAAGGCGACGAGGAGCACGGCGCCGAGGACGGCGAGCCCGATGATCCGGGCCGAGCCCCAGCCCCAGGTGCCGCCGAGGGAGGCGACGAGCACGAGGCAGGTGGCGACGCAGGCGACGAGGAAGGTGCCGAGGTAGTCGATGGTGTGCTTCGAGGGGCGCACGGGGATGTGCAGGGCCGCGGCGATCACCACGAGTGCGACGAGACCGATGGGGAGGTTGATGTAGAAGACCCAGCGCCAGGACAGGTGGTCGACGAAGAGGCCGCCGAGCAGCGGGCCCAGGACGCTGGTCGCGCCGAAGACGGCGCCGAACAGGCCCTGGTACTTGCCCCGCTCGCGGGGCGGGACGATGTCGCCGACGATCGCCATGGACAGCACGATCAGTCCGCCGCCGCCCAGGCCCTGGAGGGCGCGGAAGCCGATGAGCTGGGGCATGTCCTGGGCGAGGCCGCACAGGGCGGAGCCGATGAGGAAGAGGACGATGGCGTACTGGAAGAGCTTCTTGCGCCCGTACTGGTCACCGAGCTTGCCCCACAGGGGGGTGGCGGCGGTGGAGGCGAGCATGTAGGCGGTGACGACCCAGGAGAGGTGTGCCATGCCGCCGAGGTCGCTCACGATGGTGGGCAGCGCGGTGGAGACGATGGTCTGGTCGAGTGCGGCGATGAGCAGGCCCAGGAGCAGGGCGCCGATGGAGACGAGCACCTCGCGGGAGGCGTGCTCGGCGGCCGGGCCGGACTTCTGCGGGCGGGGGCCGGGGTCCACGGCGTCCGTGGTCACATCCTGAGCCATCGATTCCTCCTCAGGCCGGATCAACATCTCCATCCTGCGTGGTGTGTCCGGTTATGGCCTCTCGGACGGGGTTGGGTGGGGCCCTGTGGGTCTGCATAATCGCTGGCAATGGCCAGGGAGGAATTCCAGTGAGCGGTGAGCACTGTCCAGATTGCGGCGCTGTGGGTGCCGCCTGCCGGTGTGCGCCGGGTGCGGGTTTCGACCCCTTGCGCATCCGTCCGTACGTGACGTTGCCCGACCCGGGCGAGCCTGACGGGGCGGCTCCCGAGCCGTCGCCGCCGCTGGCGCGCGTGGTGGTCCCGGAGCAGGATGACACCCCGGCGTACGGGATACCGCCCGTACCGCCGGTGGCGCGGCAGCCGTGGCCGGGCGCGGACGAGACGGCGCCCCTCCCGGCTGCCCCGCCGGCCCGCGGGCGGGCTTCGCGGCGGCTGCTGCCGCTCGTGCTGGGTGCCGCCGCGGTGGTCGCCCTCGGTGGTACGGCGGTGGCGCTGTGGGCGCTGCCGGATTCCTCGGGGAGCGGCACCGCGCTGCTCGACGCGAAGGCCTCTGCGCCGGATTGGAGCATGGCCCCGGCCCCGTCGTCCGCGGCCCCGAGCGCCGCGCCGACGGGCAGCCCGTCGCCCTCCGCCTCGCGTTCCGCGTCGCCGAGCGCCTCCAAGTCGGCTTCGCCGTCCCCCTCGGCGAGCGCGTCCCGTTCGTCGGCGCCCCCTTCGCCCAGCCCGGTGAGTACGAGCCGCGCGCCCAGCCCGACGCCGGCGGCGCCGACGCTGCGGTACGGCGACTCGGGCCCGGAGGTGGAGAAGCTCCAGCGGCTGCTGGCGGCGCGGGGCCTGTACTCGGGGCGGATCAGCGGCAAATTCGACTGGAAGACCGAGAACGCGGTGTCGACCTTCCAGTACCAGAACAACATCGACGACGAGGAGTGGGGCGTCTACGGCCCCGTGACCCGTCGGGCCCTGGAGGGATAGGGCTCACATCCGCTGCGGTGGCGCGGACCGCCCCGAGTTTTGTATCGTGTAGGAACAAAGTGGTTCCGTCCGCACTCCCTGACCGGTGGACGGAACCACTTGTTCTCTTTTCCCGCCCCGTCTGGAGCCCCGCCGATGTCGGCCAGCACCACCACCGCACCCGTCGTCCTCACCGCCAAGGCCCTGCTCCTGGACATGGACGGCACGATCGTCAACTCCGACGCGGTGGTCGAGCGCTGCTGGCGCGCCTGGGCGGTGTCCCACGGGCTGGATCCGCAGGAGGCCCTCAAGGTGGTCCACGGCCGACAGGGCTACGCCACCATGGCCGTCCTCCTTCCGGACCGCCCGATGGAGGTCAACCACGCGGAGAACGCGGTGATGCTCGCCCGCGAGACCGCCGACACCGACGGCGTGGTCCCCGTCGCGGGCGCCCCGGAGTTCATGGCGTCGATCGACGGACTCCCCCACGCCCTGGTCACCTCCGCCGACGCGGCCCTGGCCACGGCCCGGATGACCGCCGCCGACCTGCCGATGCCCGAGGTCCGGGTCACCGCCGAGTCCGTGCGGGCCAGCAAGCCCGACCCCGAGGGCTTCCTCAAGGGCGCCGCCGCGCTGGGCGTGGACCCGGCCGACTGCATCGTCTTCGAGGACTCGGCCGCCGGCATCGCCGCGGGCCGGGCCGCGGGCATGCGCGTGATCGGGGTCGGCCCCCGCGCCGCCGCCCATGCCCCGACGGCCCACGTCGCCGACCTGACGGCCCTCGGCGTGACGGCCGCCGCCGACGGCTCGATCCGGCTCACCGTCCGGCCGGCGGCGGCAGCCGCCTAGCGGCCGCCCCCGGAGGTCAGTCCCACTGCTGGTCCGCGAGGGAGGTCACCGGCTGCGGCTTGCCGATGACGGCCAGGGCGATGAAGAAGTTGATCTGGCCGATCGCGATGGTGAGCGTGGCCAGCGCCTTCTCGTCGTAGTGCTTCGCCACCTCGGCGTACAGCTCGTCGGAGACGCGCTCCTGGCCGCGCGGGGCGGGCTGCAGGGTCGCCTCCACCAGGGCGAGGGCGGCGCGCTCCGCTTCGGAGAAGTACGGGGCGTCCTGCCAGGAGGAGACGGCGGTGATGCGGTCCTCGGTCTCCCCCGCCTTCCGCAGGAAGGCCGTGTTCAGGATCGTCAGGTAGGTGTTGCCGACGATCTGCCCGGCCCGCAGGTGGACGAGGCTCATCGTGGTGCGCGGCACCGACCGGTTGCCCGTGGCCCGGAAGAGGGCGGCACTGACGTCGGCCAGCTCGGGCACGAACTCGCCGGGGTTGGGCATCCGGGAGATGGAGGGGTTCGTCATGGCTGCTCTCCTTCGGGTGGACCGCCTGGTTGGCGTCCTCACAGCACTGACGGATGCGCCCGCGCAGATGTGACAGGAACGCGGAAAGGATTTTTCCGGCGCGCTCAGACCCCGGTCGCGACGGCCGCCGAGGCCGTCCGCCCGGCCGGCGCGAGGTCGAAGGCCTCGGCGAGCAGCTCGTACGAACGCTGCCTGTCGGCCGGGTCCGGGGTCAGCGTGTTGATGATCAGCTCGTCCACGCCGTGGGTCAGGGCCAGTGTCGTCAGCGAGCCGTGCACCTGCTCGGGCGTCCCGGAGACGAGGGCCGTGCGGTGGACCTTGGCCCGCTCCAGCTCCGCGCCCGTCCAGCGGTGCCGGCGGGTGGACTCGTACGAGGGCATGGGCCGGTCGTGGCCGAGGTCCTTGCGGGCGCGCCACAGCAGCAGGCTCTGGGCCAGTTCCTCGGCACGGTCGGCGCTGTCGGCCGTCACGACGCGCACGGCGAGCGCCCCGCCCGCACGCCGGCCGGTGGAGGCGGTGAGCTCGTCGCGGTAGTCGCCGAACGCCTCCCGGCCGCCGCCCGGGGAGAAGAAGTGCCCGAACGCGAACTCGGTGCCCAGCCGCCCGGCCAGCCGGGCGGACTCGCGACCCGCGCCCAGCAGCCACATCTGCGGCGGTACGGGGGCGTGCGGGACGACACCGTCGGGGCCGAGCAGGGCGCGCAGCCGGGCCAGGCGCTCGGGGAAGTCACGCGCGGGGCCGCCGGCCCGCCCGATGCCGAGGTCGACGCGCCCGGGATACAGGGAGGCGAGGACCCCGAAGACCTCGGCGACCTTCGACGGCTCGTAGCGGGGCAGGAGCACCCCGCCGGTGCCGATCCGCATCCGGGAGGTGTGGGCCAGCAGGGCCCCCGCCAGGATCTCCGGCGCGCTGCTCGCGAAGCCCGGGGAGCCGTGGTGTTCGGCGGCCCAGTAGCGGGTGTAGCCGAGCGCTTCCGCGGCGCGGGCGAGGTCCACGGAAGCGCGCAGCGCCTGGTCGGGGGTGTGGTCCTCGCCGACCGGGGTCTGGTCCAGTACGGACAGGCGCAGCTTCGTCATGAGGTGGTGCCTTTCAGTGCTGGTGGGCGGGAACGCCGGAGGCGCCGGACATGGTCGCGGGCACGATCCTGAAGTCCGCCTGGAAGACGAGGTTGTGCAGGTCGGCGGCGGCGATGGCGCGCAGGGTGGGGAGCTCGGCGGCGGCCTGCGCGTCGTCGAAGACGTTGAGCGGCCATTCGGAGACGGTGGCTCCGCGCAGGTGCGGGTGGTGGAAGGAGCTTCCGTAGTGCGCGTACAGCGTCACGGGCGGGATGTCGGCGGCGGACTGCTCGTCCCACCACAGGGTCCAGGCGTGGAAGAGGCTGCCGTCCGTGGCGCGTTGGACGCCGGTGGCGTCGATCACGCCCTGTCCGAGGAGCAGTTCCTCGTTGAGTTCGCGCAGTGCCTGGCGGGCGTACGGGTCCAGGAGCCCTGCGGCGGTGCGGAAGTGCTCCTCCTTGTCGGGGCGGGTGACGGCGTCGCCGTGGACGCCGTCGCGCAGATCGGCGAAGTGCCGCAGCAGGGCGTCGAGGTTGGGGACGTCGGGGGTCATGTCAACTCCGTGAGGTGTGGGAGAGAGAGGGGGGAACGGGCGTCAGGCGCCCGCGCCTTCGGGTGAGGTGAGGAGGTGCAGGGCCAGTCCGAGCCAGCCGCGCAGGGACACGGTCGAGTGGCCGGTGGGGCCGCCCGGGGCGGGGCCCGGCTGCAGGAACACCCCGTGGCCAGTCTGCTTGAACTCGCGCAGGGCGACTTCGACCCCGGCCGCCCGCAGCAGGCGCCCGTAGCGGTGCACGTCGTCGCTGACGGGGTCGAGGTCACCGGTGGCCATCACGACGGGTGCCAGACCGCGCAGGTCGGGCGCCTCGAAGGGGGTGCTGTAGAGCCGTGTTCCGTCGGAGGCGACGGGCCGGCCGGGCTGCCGGTAGTCCTGCCAGGCGGCCGTCAGGTAGGGCGCCGTCGGGAACATGTCGGGGAAGCGGTGGTACGAGGCCGCCGCGCAACCGGGGTCCAGCGGCGGGTAGGCGAGGACCTGGGCGGCCAGTTCCACTCCGCGGTCGCGGCAGGCGAGGGCGGCGGAGGCGGCGAGGGTGCCGCCCGCGCTGTCCCCGCCGACGGCGAGGAGGGGCCGCCGGCCGCCCGCGGCCCCGGCGGCCGCGGCCTGCTCCCCGGCCCAGGCCAGCGCGGACAGGACGTCCTCGACCATGGCCGGGTGCCGTACGTCGGGGGCCAGCCGGTAGTCGACGCTGACCACGGTGAAACCGGAGAAATGGGCGAGCTCGGCCGTCGCGCCGTGCCAGTCCCGGGCGGATCCGGCACGCCAGCTTCCGCCGTGGGCCCACACCAGCCAGCCCTGCGGGGAGGACGCGGCCGGCGGGAACACCCGGGCCGGGAGGGGCCCGGACGGGGTGGGGATGGACACCTGCTCCCAGCGGACGGCGGCACGGCTCGCACCGTCTGCTGAGCGTGTGGGTGTTGCCATCGGGGGTTCCTTTCCTTGGGTGGTCGGCGCTCGCGCCGTGCCCGAGGCCAACGTTCGTGGCCCGGGCAGGGCTGTCACAAGGCGGAGTTGCCTTAGTGGTTGCGTGCGCGGAGGAAGAGGACGGTGGTGATGGTGCCGAGGACGACCAGCGCGGTGTTGACGATGACCGCGGTCGTGATCCCCGCATGAATATCGGCATTGGCAGCGGCGATCGCCGACATGATCGGCGTACCCATCGTGATACCGATCTGCTGCGTCATCGTCGCCAGACCCGTCGCCATGCCCTGCTCGTGATCCGGCAGACCCGTCGTCGCCGTCACCATGAACCCGACGATCACCAGCATGTTCCCGATACCACCCGCGAACGTCGCCGCCAGCAGCAGCCACATGCTCGACGAGGACTCACCCAGCGCGATCAGGCTCAGCGTCGCCACCGCCTGCAGGAGACCGCCGACGATCAGGGTCGTGCGGGTGCTGGTCGCACCGATCACCCGCGGCGCGATCGAACCACCGATCACCGTGCCGATACCCAGAACACCGAACGACAGACCAGCCGTCAGCGGCGAGAAGTCCAGCACCTCCTGCAGGTAGAGCGTCATCAGGAAGACCAGACTCGTCTCCGTCAGGAACGCGATCAGACCCGCGATATTGCCCCAGGCCACCGTCTTCTTCTTCAGCACACTCACCGGAACCAGCGGACTCGCCGTCTTCGCCTCGACCGCATAGAACACGACCAGCAGGACCACGCCGGCAGCCAGCCAGCCCAGCGCGGAAACCGAACCCCAGCCGTGCTCACCCGCCTGCGTCAGCCCGTAAATCAGCGCCAGCAGACCCAGGGTGACAGCAGTGGCACCCGGCAGATCCAGCTTGGGCCGCTCGGACGGACGCGACTCCTTGATGACCGCGGGGGCGATCACCAGCACCGCGAGAGCGACCGGAACGTTGATGAAGAACGCCCACCGCCACGACAGCAGATCCGTCAGAACACCACCCAGAATCGCGCCCGTCGTGAAGCCGGCCGACATCAGAGCGCCGTTGAGACCCAGCGCCTTCTGCCGCAGCGGACCCTCCGGGAACGACGTCGTGAGCAGGGACAGACCAGCCGGGGTGACCGCAGCCGTCGCAAGACCCTGGAACACACGCGCCACGATCAGCATCTCAGGGCTCGTCGCCAGACCACCCGCCAGCGACGACAGACCGAGAACGGCCAGACCCACCAGGAACAGACGCCGACGCCCGAACAGATCCGCAACCCGCCCGAACAGCAGGGTGAAACCGGCCGCGCACAGTGCGAACGCCGTCGCGATCCACTGCAGGTTCGACAACGAGAACCCAAGACCGTCACCGATCACCGGCAACGCCACATTCAGGATCGAGAAGTCCACCGCCAGCATGAACTGCGCCACCAACAGCACCACCAGCACCAACTTCAAACGCCCGTCCAAACGGGTCGGCGCATCCCCCTCCCCCACAGCCGCGTCAACCCGCGCGCCCTCCACAACCGACATCGCCACACATCCTCTCGATCACGCAACCCGGTGTTGCGGAATCGACTCTGGACCGGCCGGAAAGGGTTACCCAGCCCCCTGGTTGTGCTGGCGCCGCGCAAGCTAGCACTCCCAGGGCCACCTTCAGGGGCCGCGCCCGGCGCCCTCTCCCGGCACACTGGAACGCATGGACACACCCACTGCCCTGGGCGAATTCCTTCGCACCCGCCGGGCCCAGCTCCAGCCCGAGGACGTCGGGCTTCCCTCCCACGGCACCCGTCGGCGTGTGCCCGGACTGCGCCGCGAGGAACTCGCCCTGTTAGCGGGCGTGAGCATCACGTACTACACGCACCTGGAGCAGGGGCAGAGCACGAACGCCTCGGACAGCGTCCTCGACGCCCTGGCCCGTGCCCTGCGGCTGACCCCGGACGAGCACGCCCATCTGCTCAACCTCGCCCGTCCGCCGCGGGCCAAGCGGGTGCAGTCGCCCCGTCCCGAGTACGCCCGGGAGACCACGCGCCGGCTGATCGGGTCGATGCCGCAGGTCCCCGCGGTCGTCCTGGACGGGCGCAACAACGTGCTCGCCTGGAACCCGCTGGGCCATGCCCTGCTCGCCGGGCACCTGGACTTCGCGAGCCCCGAGGATCCCGCCGTACGCCCCAACCTGACGCGGATGCTGTTCCTGGATCCGCACACGCGGGAGCTGTACACGGACTGGAAGAACGAGGCGCGGGTGGCGCTCGCGGCGCTGCGCCTGGTCGCCGGCCGCCATCCCGAGGACCGGGCGCTGGCCGAGCTCATCGGCTCGCTGATGTTGCAGAGCCCGGATTTCGCGACCCTGTGGTCGAAGCACCCGGTGCGGGACTGCACCGTCGGCACCAAGACGCTGCACCATCCCGTGGTGGGTCCGCTGACGCTCGACTTCGAGAACCTGCACCTCACGGACGGTACGAACCACCGGATGCTGCTCTACAGCGCCCCCGAGTCCTCGCCGTCCGACGCGGCGCTGCGCATGCTGGCGAGCCTGACGGCGGGTGCCGTGGGCGACCTGGGGCGGGAAACCCCGAAGCCCGCGTCGGCGGATGCGGACGCGGGCGGGGATCGGTAGCGCTGGGTCGTACGGAGGTCAGCCGGCGCGGCCTGCCGTCGCGGCGGGGACCGGAGCCGGGGTCGGGATCTGGTCCGCGGACGGGGCCTGGGCGGGGACGGGGGCCGGTGCCTGGCCCTCGTACGGCTCGCTCACCGCGGTGGGGGCCTGCTGCGTACGGCGCCGGCTGCGGCCGAAGCGGCGCATGGCCGGCATCTCGACGAAGCGGAACAGGAGCCAGCCGCCGAGCAGCGAGGTGCAGAAGAAGCCGGCGATGACGAGGAGGGCGACCGGGACGCTGTAGGTGGCGGTGCCGAGCAGCGAGCGGAGGTAGAAGATCGTGACGCCCTGGACGAGGTAGAAGCCGAAGGACACCTCGCCGAGCCAGACCATGGGCCGGCTGCGCAGGAAGGTGGTGCGGCCCTCGACGTCGGCGTTGGCGGTGGCGCCGATGAGGGCGGCGACGGGGATGATCGTGGCGACGACGAAGCCGTACTGGAACGGGGCGACGAGCGCGGCGGCGTAGCCGAGGGCGGTCAGGGCGGCGGAGACGCCGAAGCCGACGTGGCGCGGCCAGAAGCCGGCCAGGACGATCCGGGCGAGCAGGATGCCGAGGACGAACTCGAAGAGGCGGCCGGCCGGCAGGAGGTAGCCGAACCAGAACTGCATGCCGGAGATCGGGGTGATGGTCGACTTCGGGGTGTCGGGGACGAAGTAGGTGGCGATCAGCTGGATGGCGACCATGCCGGCGATCATCGCGGCGCTCCAGCCCCACAGGGCGGCCTTCCCGCGGAGCTTGCGGATCGGGACGATCAGCGCCGGGAAGAGCATGTAGAAGAGCAGCTCGCTGCCGAGGGACCAGCTGGGCGGGTTGACGCTGAGGTTGACGGTGGGCTGCGGCCACCAGGTGTGGATGAGGAAGAGGTTCGGCAGCCAGTCGGCGACTCCGGTGACGGCGGAGCCGGCGAAGAGGATCATCGCGGCGGCGAAGACGACGACGTGGTTGGGGAAGATCTTCAGGAGGCGGCGGCGGAGGAAGGCGGTGACGCGCTCGCCGGGCTTGGCGGCCCAGGCGAGGACGAAGCCGGAGAGGACGAAGAAGAAGGAGACGCCCAGGTAGCCGGCCTTTCCGAAGGCGGTGGAGTACCAGTCGGCGATCGAGGCGTCGGCGAAGGGGTTGATCGGGGCGTTCGGCGGGATCGGGGAGTCGGTGAGGGAGGAGTGGAAGAAGAAGACGGAGAGTGCGGCGAAGAACCGCAGGCCGGTCAGGGAGGGCAGCTTCGCCCGCTTCGCGGCGTCGGTGGACGTCGTGGAGGCCACAGGGATCGCTCTTTCGGAAGAGGTTCGGAAGAGGTTTCGTGAGGGTCGGCCGCCGGGGGCCGTGTTCCGCCGGGGGCGGCGGGCACGGTCCCGGCGGCGCGAAGGGGCGTCGCGGGACTGCCCGGTGGGACCGAGGGGCGGCCGCGGGGGCCGCACAGCCGGCCGAGGGGGCCGCAGGACCGGCCGGGGGCCGGCCGGGGTGTGGCCTACTGCTCGATCTCGTTGCGGTAGACCATGAGCTTGGCGTCCTTGGCCACGTAGTAGTTCTGTACGGAGTAGGCGATGGTGGCGAAGTCCAGCCGGCCGTCCCCGTTGAAGTCGGCGGTGGCGATGCGGGCGACGGACTCCTCGGAGACGCGCCACTTGGCCCAGACGCCGTTGGCCGCGTCGATGGCCTTGTAGTACATGACGCCCTGCCACGGCCACGGGCCGCGCAGCGCCACGAGGAACTCCTCGTCGCCGTCGCCGTCGAAGTCGGCACAGACGATCTGGTGGCCGGGGCCCTCGCCGTTCTCGTTGGGGTCGCCGTACACGTCGAGGAGGACGCGGTTCCAGCCTTCGCCGCCTTCGGCCTTGGTGTAGACGGCGACGGTGTTGCCGTGGAAGGGCTCGATGGCGGCGACGTACGCCATCGGGTCGTCGCCGAGGCGGCCGGCGTTGAGGTCGCCGCTGCCGCGGAAGCCGGTCTGTTCGAACTGGGTGAGTTCGCCGGTGCCGATCAGCTCGCGGATCCACTCCTGGCGGGCCTCGTCGTAGTAGAGCCAGGTGACGCCCTCGTCGGAGGCCAGGAGGAGCGATTCGAGGTCGGAGCCCGGGATGAGGCCCTTCTTCTTCTCGGCGCCGTGGATCATGCGGAAGTGGGTGTCGTCGACGACGGTCATCGGCCATTCCTCGGCCGTGTGGACGTCGTCGGGCTGGGTGAACAGGACGACGGGCAGGACGGCGTGGACGTCTTCCTTGGCGACGATGGGGAAGCCGATGATCTGGAGGCGGTCGGTGCGGGTGAAGTGGCCGGCGCGCAGGCGGTGCATTCCGGTGGCGCGGCCGACGTAGTGGCGCTTCCAGCGGGACTCGTCCTTGTCGGGGGTGCCCGGGTTCTCCAGCCAGTCGATCTTGCCGCCCTGGGTGTTGGCGTCGTGGATGGTGCCGATCGGGCCGTAGAGGTCGTAGCAGACGATGACGTCGGGGTGGCCGTTGCCGCTGACGTCGGCGAAGTCGGCGCCGACGGGCATCTTGATGCGGTCGGCTATGAGGCGGCGGGTCCATTCGCCGTCGTTGGCGTACCAGTAGATCTCGCCGAGGCGCAGGCCGTAGCCGAAGAGGTCGGGCTTGCCGTCGCCGTCGATGTCGGGGGATTCCAGCCAGTAGCCGTCGCGGAGCTGGTCGGCGACGACCTCGGCGGTGAACTTGGGGGCGCGCAGGGTGGCTTCGGTGTTCTTGCCGGCGGCGGTCATGACTGGGTCTCCAGGGGGGTCGTGAAGGGCAGGGTGCGCAGGGCGAGGGGGACGGGGTGGTACTCGAGGGCGAGCCAGATGCAGTCGGTGTCGGCCCGGTACTGGTGCATGGGGTAGTGGTAGGTGCACTGTGGGCCGGTCGCGCAGAAGGGGTCCGGGGTGGTGTAGCCGGGGCTCATCAGGACGTCCTGGTAGAGGGAGGCCTGGTCCTGGTTGCGGAACCGCTGCATGCGTCCCAGGCCGTGGACCTGGGTGTGGACCTCGATGAAGTCGTGCTTGTTGTGGATGAAGCAGTCGGTGCCGGCGGGTGAGAACCACAGGTTGGCGCGGACGTCGAACTCCCGCAGGTACCCCTCCGACCGGCTTTCGCCCAGCACGTAGTTGGGGTCGAACAGGACGGTGTTGATGTCGTCCTGGGCGCTGCGGTAGAGGGGGGTCTCGCGCGGGAAGTCCCCGTGGTCGTCCAGGTCGGCCAGGTGCGCCCAACCGGGTTCGGCGGTGATGCCGGTCATCTCGGCGTCTTCCGCTGCCGGGCGCAGCAGGAGCAGTGCGTCGGCCTGTTCGATCCGGGTGTCGGCGAGCACCGTGGAGGAGAGCGGGGGGATGGTCTTGCGGAATTCCTCGGCGATGGTCACGGGCGTCACGCCCGGGTTGACGACGATCGTGCGGCCTTCGACGGTGTAGTCCACGGCGTCGCGAACGAGCGCGGCCCTCAGGTACGGGGAGCTGAAGTTCAGCGGGCGTTCTGTGGCGGACGGGGTGGCGGCCATGCGGGCCTTCCTCTCGGTGTCGGTCAGGTGCGGGCGAAGTCGGCCGTGCGGGCGAGCTCGACGCTGAGCTCGTCGACGGTGGTCTCGGGGACGAAGGGCACGGGGGCGGGTCCCAGGCCGAAGAAGTGGGCGAGGGCGGCGACGGTGCGCTCGGTGGCGCGGCCGTCGCCGTACGGGTTGGCGGCGTTGGCCATGCGGTCGTAGGCCTGCCGGTCGCGCAGCAGCTCCAGGGTGTGGGCGACGATTCCGGGGGTGTTGGTGCCGACGAGGCAGGCGGTGCCGGCGACGATGGCCTCGGAGCGTTCGGTGACGTCGCCGAGGACGAGGGTGGGCTTGCCGAGGGCGGGGCCCTCCTCCTGGCTGCCGCTGCTGTCGGAGACGATGACGTCGGCGCGGGCCATGAGCTTGCAGAAGCTGAGGTAGGGCAGCGGGTCGACCACGGTGATGTTCGGGTGGCCGCCGATGTACGGGAGGAGGGCCTCGCGGACGACGGGGTTGCGGTGCAGGGGGACGACGACGCGGACGCCGGGCTCGTCGGCGATCTGGGCGAGGGCCTGGCCGATCTTCGGCAGGTGCGGCCAGGCCTCGCGGCGGTGCGCGGAGGCCAGGACGACGCGGCGGGGGTCGGTGTCGAGGTCGGCGAGGGCGGGGTCGCCGTAGTGGGTGGCGCGGCCGCTGGCCCAGCGCAGGGCGTCGATGACGGTGTTGCCGGTGACGGTGATGGTGTCGGCGGCGATGCCCTCGCGCAGCAGGTTGGCCAGGTTGCCGGGGGTGGGGGCCAGGTGGAGGGCGGCGACCTGGGCGACGAGGCGGCGGTTGCCCTCTTCGGGGAAGGGGGAGCCGAGCCGGCCGCTGCGCAGACCGGCCTCGACGTGGACGACGGGGATCCGCTGGTGGAATCCGGCAAGGGCGCCGGTGAGGGTGGTGGCGGTGTCGCCGTGGACGAGGACCGCGTCGGCGGGGGCGGTGGCGAAGTAGTCCTCCAGGCCGCGCAGGGAGCGGTAGGTGACCTGGGAGAGGGTCTGCTTGGGCGCCATCACGTTGAGGTCCACGTCGGCGGTGAGGCCGAAGGCGTCGAGGGTTTCGTCGAGCATCTGGCGGTGCTGCCCGGTGGAGATCACGACGGGCTCGAAGCGCGGGTCTTCCCGGAGGGCGCGGATGACCGGGGCGAACTTGATGGCTTCCGGCCGGGTGCCGAGGACTACGGCGACGGAACGCATGGTTTCCTCTTCTTCCTTGTACGGGGTACGGATGGATCGAGCCAGGGCATGAGGCGTCAGGGGGCGGCGCGGCATGGCGGTGCCGCGGGGCTGCTGACGGGTGGTGGCCAGGGGATCGGATCTCGCTGCGAGGGGCTTTTCGGCTGCCCTCTTCCGGCCAAGACACAGCTTTCCCGGAGCGGCCCGGGGAGTCAACGAACCCCCTCGGGCACTCGAACACCCGCACGGAAAACGCCAGAAGCCCTGTGCGCCGGAGACCGGGCACAGGGCTTCTGAGCTGGGAAAACGTAAGCGTACTTAACGCGCCGCAGGGCGCGGCCGGCTAGCCGCGGGCAGGCTTGATGGACATGGAGTGCCGGAAGAAGTCGGAGGGGTCGTACCGCTTCTTCACCTGCTGGAGGCGGGGGTAGTTGTCCTTGTAGTAGAGCGTGGTCCAGGGCACGCCGGAGCGGTTGCGCTGCGGGTCGGTGATGTCGCGGTCGGGGTAGTTGATGTAGCAGCCGTCGGTGTTGTCGTCGATGAGGGGCACGCCTCCGGTCGCCGAGAAGAAGTCCTCGTACAGCTCCCGCAGCCAGCCCAGGTAGAAGCCGTCCTCCTTCTCGTCCTCCCAGAAGGTCTGGAAGCACATCTTGAAGATGGAGGACCGCTGCGCGTTGGCGGTCGCGTCGGGGGCGGCGGCGTTGACCTGCCCGCCGAAGGAGAACAGCACCAGCATGGTGTCCGGGTTGGTGAAGTCCGGGCGGCTCATGTAGCGGTAGAGCGCGGCGATCTGATGGTCGCTGAAGTTCTTCTTCATGTAGGCGGACTTGTGCGCGCCGCGCGAGGTGGGATTGGTGATGGTCGGGTTGTTGGTGCCGACCAGCCTGGTCGCCTGGAGCCACGGCAGTGTCTTGGGTTCGGCGAACTGTGGCATGGCGGGCAGTTCGCCGGTGGGGCGGGTCAGTGCCTTGGGTGTGACGCCGGTGCCGGTCGTGATGGCGGCGAGGTAGTCGTCCAGGAGTTTGCGGGCGTTGGGCACGGTCGCGTCGACCTGGGTGAACATGCCCAGGCTGCCGTGGGCCTTGGAGCTGACGTTGAAGAGGCTGGAGAGGTTGCGGTAGGGGGAGTCGGGTGCGCTGTTGGCCGCGTGCCAGGCTCCGAAGTTCTTCAGGAGCCGGGTGAACTTGGCCTCCGTCAGCTGCTCCCAGGGGAAGTCGACCGCGCTCACCAGGACCGTCGACGGCGGGGATATCAGCTGCTGGGACGGCTCGGAGCCCTTCGCGTCCGGGGAGCGGAACCAGTAGCGGGTGACCAGGCCGAAGTTGCCGCCGCCCCCGCCCGTGTGCGCCCACCACAGCTCGCGGTTCGGGTCGTTCTTCTCCCGGGTGGCCACGACGGTGCGTACGCCGCCCTTCCCGTCGGTCACCACCACCTCGACGGCGTACAGGTGGTCGACGACGAGGCCGTGGGCGCGGGAGAGCAGGCCGTAGCCGCCGCCCGCGATGTGCCCGCCGGCGCCGACGCTGTAGCAGATGCCGCCGGGGATGGTGACGCCCCAGCCCTTGTACAGGGCCTCGTAGACGTTCATCAGGCGGGCACCGGGCTCGACGACGAACGCGCGGAAGGCCGGGTCGTACCCCACGTGCGTCATCTCCGAGAAGTCGATGATGACCTCGGTTTCCGGGTGGGCGGCGAAGTCGGCGAAGCAGTGGCCGCCGCTGCGCACCGAGACGCGCTTGCCGGCCCGGACCGCGTCCCGCAGGGCGCGCTCGGCGTCCGCGGTCGAGCGGACCATCTTGACGTACTCGGGGCGGGCGACGAAGCGCTGGTTGTTGCCGGTGGTCAGCAGCGGGTAGCGCGGATCGCCCGGTGTGACGACGGCTCCGGTACCGGCGCTCCCGGCGGCCGCGCCGGAGGGGGCGGGGGAGGCGGCGGCCGCTACGGGGCCGGAGAGCGCGCCGGCGACGGCCGCGCCGCCGACTACGGCCGCACTGCGGGTGAGCATGGTCCGGCGATCGACACCGTTCATGGGTCTACCTCAACTTCCGTTCGATGGTGGGGTGCCGTGCCCGGCACCGGCGGGGAGGGTCTGAGCGGGACGTACGTGAGCGGAGGGTGTGGCGGGGGCTGGGGCCGGTCGGCCGGGCGCCGGTTGAGCGGTGCCCGGTTGCTCCGGCAGCGGGCTCGGCGGCCCGTTCCTGCGGTCGAGCCGCCCGGACAGCGCCGCGGTGCCCAGGCCGGCCGCGGCGAGCCCGGCACCGATCCAGGTCGGGGCGGTCCAGCCCAGCCCGTGGGCGACGGCGAGGCCGCCGAGCCAGGCCCCGAGGGCGTTGCCGAGGTTGAAGGCCGCGATGTTCGCCGCGGAGGCGAGGGCCGGAGCCCCGGCGGCCTGCTGCATCACACGGGCCTGCAGCGGGGGTACCGTCGCGAACCCGATCGCCCCGAAGACGGCGAGGGTGATCGCGGCGGGCAGGGCGGCGTGCGAGGTGAAGGTGAACACCACCAGCACCAGGCTGAGGCCGCCCAGGATCACGTACAGGCTGGGCATCAGGGTCCGGTCGGCGGCCCGGCCGCCGAGCACATTGCCCACGCACAGCCCGACACCGAAGAGGACGAGGAGCCAGGCGACCGCTCCGTCGGAGAAGCCGGCGAGTTCCGTCATCATCGGCGCGAGATAGGTGAAGGAGGCGAAGACGCCGCCGAAGCCGAGCACCGTCGTCGTCAACGCCAGCCACACCTGCGGCTTGCGGAAGACGGCGAGTTCGCCGCGGAGCGCGCCACTCTGGGGCCGCGGTTGCGCCGGGACCAGAGCGATGATGCCGAGCAGGCCGGCGACGCCGATGCCGGTGACGGCCCAGAACGTCGAGCGCCAGCCGAACTGCTGGCCCAGCAGGGTGCCCAGCGGTACGCCGAGGACGTTGGCGAGGGTGAGGCCGGTGAACATCAGGGCGATGGCACTGGCCTTGCGGTCGGGTGCCACCAGGTCGGCGGCGACGACGGACCCGATGCCGAAGAAGGCGCCGTGGGTGAGGGCGGCGATCAGCCGGCCGCCCATGAGGGCGGTGTAGTCGCCGGCGAGCGCGCACAGCAGATTGCCCGCGATGAAGATGGCCATGAGCGCCACGAGCATCGTCTTGCGGGGCAGCCGGGCGCCGGCCGCGGTCATCAGGGGCGCGCCGACGACCACGCCGAGGGCGTAGCCGGTGACCAGCATGCCGGCGGAGGGAATGGACACGGACAGGTCGCCGGCGACGTCCGGGAGCAGGCCGACGATGACGAATTCGGTGGTCCCGATGCCGAAGGCACCGAGCGCGAGGGCGAGGAGGGGGACGGGGAGTCTCATCGGCCGGATCAGATCTGCCGCAGAGCGCCGCCGTCGACGCTCCATTCGGCGCCGGTGACCTGGCCCGCGAGGGGGGAGAGCAGGTACGCGACGACACCGGCGACGTCGTCGGGGGTACCGATGCGGCCGCTGGGGAGCCGGCGTTCCTCGCGGATGAAGTGGTCGACGGCCTCGTCGGCCGGCAGGCCGAAGCGCGCGCCCAGCTGTTCGGCGAAGCCGCCGGGCGCGTCGAAGAGGGCCGTGCGGGTGGGCCCCGGGGAGACCACGTTCGAGCGCACGCCCCGTACGCCGAACTCGGCGGCCAGGGACTTCGAGAGCGACAGCAGCGCCGTCTTGGAGGCGGCGTAGTCGACGATGCCCGGGTCGGGGAAGCGGGCGGCCTCGCTCGCGACGTGGACGAGGACTCCCGATCCCGCGTCCAGGAGCGGGGGCAGGGCGGCGCGGGTCATGCGGACGGCGGAGTGGAAGTTGACCTCGAAGGTGCCGGCCCACTGCTCCTCGGTCACGTCGAGGAAGCCGGTACGGGATTCCAGCGCGCCCACGTTGTTGACGAGGCCGTCGAGCCGGCCGTGGCGCTCCAGCACGGTGTCGACGACCTGCCGGGCCGCGTCGGGGTCGGTGAGGTCGGCGGTGACGGTGCTCGCCCGGTCGCCGAGGGAGTCGGTGCTCCACGGCTTGCGGGCGACGCCGACGACAGTGGCGCCTTCGGAGGCCAGCAGGCGGGCGGTGGCCTCGCCGATTCCGGAGGAGGCGCCGGTGACGAGGTACACACGGTCTTCTATACGCAGGTCCATCAGGGTCCTTGGGAAGGGGAGGCCTTGGAAGGAAGAGACCTTGGGGAGAGGAGTTCTCGGGAAAGAGGGGCGACCCGGCTTCGGTCGGCGGGTCCGCGCGGGGCGGACGGCGTGCCGGGTCGCCCTCGTGGGGGGATTCCTCGGTGCGGTGCGCTCAGCCGGCGGCGGCGAGGCCCTTGGCGGCCTTGGCGCGGAGGAAGAGGACGGTGGTGATGGTGCCGAGGACGACCAGCGCGGTGTTGACGATGACCGCGGTCGTGATCCCCGCATGAATATCGGCATTCGCCGCGGCGATCGCCGACATGATCGGCGTACCCATCGTGATACCGATCTGCTGCGTCATCGTCGCCAGACCCGTCGCCATACCCTGCTCGTGATCCGGCAGACCCGTCGTCGCCGTCACCATGAACCCGACGATCACCAGCATGTTCCCGATACCACCCGCGAACGTCGCCGCCAGCAGCAGCCACATGCTCGACGAGGTCTCACCCAGCGCCACCAGACTCAGCGTCGCCACCGCCTGCAGCAGACCACCGACGATCAGGGTGGTGCGGGTGCTGGTCGCACCGATCACCCGCGGCGCGATCGAACCACCGATCACCGTGCCGATACCCAGAACACCGAACGACAGACCGGCAGTCAGCGGCGAGAAGTCCAGCACCTCCTGCAGATACAGGGTCATGAGGAAGACCAGGCTGGTCTCCGTCAGGAACGCGATCAGACCCGCGATATTGCCCCAGGCCACCGTCTTCTTCTTCAGCACACTCACCGGAACCAGCGGACTCGCCGTCTTCGCCTCGATCGCATAGAACACGACCAGCAGCACTACGCCGGCAGCCAGCCAGCCCAGCGCGGAAACCGAACCCCAGCCGTGCTCACCCGCCTGCGTCAGCCCGTAAATCAGCGCCAGCAGACCCAGGGTGACAGCAGTGGCACCCGGGAGGTCCAGCCTGGGCCGCTCGGACGGACGCGACTCCTTGATGACCGCGGGGGCAATCACCAGCACCGCGAGAGCGACCGGAACGTTGATGAAGAACGCCCACCGCCACGACAGCAGATCCGTCAGAACACCACCGAGGATCGCGCCCGTCGTGAAACCGGCCGACATCAGCGCACCATTGAGACCCAGCGCCTTCTGCCGCAGCGGACCCTCCGGGAACGACGTCGTGAGCAGGGACAGACCAGCCGGGGTGACCGCAGCCGTCGCAAGACCCTGGAACACACGCGCCACGATCAGCATCTCAGGGCTCGTCGCCAGACCACCCGCCAGGGAAGACAGGCCCAGGACCGCCAGACCCACCAGGAACAGCCGTCGGCGCCCGAACAGGTCCGCGACCCTACCGAACAGCAGGGTGAAACCGGCCGCGCACAACGCGAACGCCGTCGCGATCCACTGCAGGTTCGACAACGAGAAACCAAGACCGTCACCGATCACCGGCAACGCCACATTCAGGATCGAGAAGTCCACCGCCAGCATGAACTGCGCCACCAACAGGACGACCAGGACGAGCTTCAAACGCCCGTCCAAACGGGCCGGCGCATCCCCCTCCCCCACAGCCGCGTCAACCCGCGCGCCCTCCACAACCGACATCGCCACACACTTCCTTTCACACACACATTTACGGAGGCCTTCCAGCGCGGAAGGCCGGTACTTGCCGGGGGAACCGGCTCAGGCAGAGGTCTCCACCGAGGCGCGACGGCCCAGTTCTTCGGACAACTCCTGCCAGCCCCGCGCGACTTGGGCAGCGGCGGCGGCCGCGGTCTCGGCGCGGTACGGGGGAACCGCGGCGACGATCCGCTCGCGGTGGCGCAGCCCGCTCACCTGGAGGTCGAGCATGCGCAGCAGGAGCCGGCCGGCTTCGCTCAGCCGCAGCAGGGGGTCCTTGCACAGGCTGGCGACCAGGGACGGCAGTGCCTGCCCCCGGGCCGGGCCCCAGTCCGGGCCCCGGTCCGGCGCCGTTGCCGGGCCGGGGGCCGCATGGTTTCCGGAGCGGCGCTGGGTGGCGGGTACGGGATCCGCCCCCTCGCCGATCCGGCGCCGCACGTCCCGTACGGTCGACGGGGCGATGCCCGCCTCCCGGGCGATCTGGCGCAGGGAGGCGGTGGGACGGCCGGCGAGGAGCCGGGCGGCGGCCTCGCGGCCGCGCGCCGGGTCGGACGGCCGCAGCCGCCCGTCCTGTCCGACGCGGGCGTACGGCACGGGTGTCGCCGGACCCTCGCGTCTTCGGAGGGCCGCCACGGTCTTGGGTGCCAGCCCGGTCCGCCGCGCGATGCCGCGGTCGGACCAGTCGGGGTGGGAGCGCAGGATCCGCAGTGCCGCGGCGGTCCGTTCCGTGTGGGTCAGCGGCAGTCCGTGGCTGATGTTGGCCTCGACGGAGAGGACGAACGCGTCCTCGGCGCTTCCGTCGAAGTACGTCACCCCCACCGTGCGCAGGCCGCGCAGTTCGGCGGCCCGCAACCGGTGCGTCCCGTCGATGATCCGCATGGTGGCGCGGTGCACGAGCAGCGGGGGCAGCGGCTGCCCGGACTGGGCGAGGGCCTGTGCGTGGCTCTCGTCGATCCGGACGGTGCGGGGGGAGTCGGCGGAAAGCAGTGCGTCGAGCGGTACTTCGACCACGGCGGCAGGGGAGTCCGCCGTGGTCGCCGCACCCGCAGGGCGCGCGGCGTTCACGTCGTTCAGCGCGTTGACCGCGTTGACCGCGTTGAGCTTCCTCATGTGGTTCACCTCCCTTCGTGCACTCGATGGGCCGGACGGCGCTGTCTGCGTTCGGCTCCGGGAAAGAAATTACGTAACTACTGTTCGGTAACTACACCGGGCGCCGAACCCCGGTGAGATTTCGGCAACTTGGCGAAGTGGCGGTGTGGCGGGGTGGGCGACCGGCTAAGGTCCGCGGTCGCCCACCGGGCGGCCCGATCAGACCCCGACGAGCTCCTGCGAGCCCATGAACTCCCGCAGCCAGGCGAGGAATTCGGGCCCCAGGTCGTCGCGTTCGCAGGCGAGCCGGACCGTCGCCCGCAGGTACTCCGCCCGGTCCCCGGTGTCGTAGCGCCGGCCGGAGAACACGACGCCGTGCACGGGGCGGCCCGCCTCCACGAGGGCCCGCAGCGCGTCCGTGAGCTGGATCTCGCCGCCGCGGCCGGGGGTCGTGGACCGCAGGACCTCGAAGATCTCGGGGTCGAGGAGGTAGCGGCCGATGATCGCGAGGTTGCTGGGCTCGGTGCCGGGTGCCGGCTTCTCCACGAGGTCGGTGATGCGCACTCCCCCGTCGCCGGCCGCGAGCCCGGCGAGCCCCGGCTGCTCGACCGCGGCGCATCCGTACAGGTGGATGGAGTCCGGGTCCACCTCCATGAGGGCGACGACGCTGCCGCCGTGCCGGGCCCGGACCTCGGCCATACGGGCCAGCAGCGGGTCGCGGGGGTCGATCAGGTCGTCGGCCAGGAGGACGGCGAACGGCTCCTGCCCGACGTGCGGGGCGGCGCACAGCACGGCGTGGCCGAGGCCCTTGGGGTCGCGCTGGCGCACGTAGTGGATGTCGGCGAGCTCGGTGGAGGCGCAGACGCTGTCGAGCTTGTCCTGGTCGCCGCGGCGCTGGAGGGCCTCCTCCAGCTCGTAGTTGCGGTCGAAGTGGTCCTCAAGGGCCCGCTTGTTGCGTCCGGTGACCATGAGGATGTCGGAGAGCCCGGCGGCGACCGCCTCTTCCACCACGTACTGGATGGCCGGCTTGTCGACGACCGGCAGCATTTCCTTCGGGGTCGCCTTGGTCAGCGGGAGGAAACGCGTACCGAGTCCGGCGGCGGGAATGACCGCCTTGGTTATGCGGGAAGGTGTGGAATTCATGCCACCGAGGCTAGATGCCGCCGGTCCCCGCGGGCCTGAATTCCTCTTCTTCTCCGCCTACTTAGGCATTTTCGGTCCAGGACGGCGCCGCAATGCCGCGGCAGATGACCCGCCACAGTTCGCGCAGTTCGCCGACGGCCGTGCCGGGGCGGCGCATCCGGCCGCTGCGCACCCGCGCGAGCGTTCCGCCCATCAGGTGCGCCGTCAGCAGGGCGACCGGGCGCGGGTCCACGTCGGAGCGCAGGTCGCCCTCTTCGACCGCCCGGCCGAGCAGGGCTCTGAGCTCCGGAAGCCAGCAGCTGCACCACTCGGGGCCGGCGCCGGCGCGCTCCTGGGTCAGCCGTGCGGCGGCGCGTACGACCGCGTCCGCCTCGATTAAGCGGCCCAGGGCGAGGACGAGGGCGGAGACGGTGTCCAGCGCCGTTCCGCCACCGGCGCCGCGGGCCGTGACGCTCTCGACCACGGCGCGCGTGGTGGAGCGCCCCGATTCCTCCACGGCCGAGGCGAGTTCCGCCTTGGCCGAGAAATGAAAGGTGAGGGCGCCGATGGAAACCCCGGCGGATCTGCTCAGCCGGGAAAAAGACGTCCCGTCATATCCATTGCGGTCGAATTCGACGCCGGCCACCGCGATCAGATGATTCCGGGTGAGCACTCCGCGCTCTTGCTTTACCAATGCACTCTCACTGCCATCCAGGTTGTTCGCGACTCGCCGGACATGCGGGCCGGCGAGGCGACACCAGCCTCGTCCGGGTGTCGCGGGCACCACAACGCCGACTTGGCGAAGAAGCGCCCGCGCTCCCCTCCGCCCCCGCCCGCTCCGAGGGGGGTGTCGACGGCCTCCGGTACCAACGTGCCGAAGTCGTGGGGCAGATGCCAGCCCTGAGCTAGAAAAAAAACGAACGTTCTGTATTCTAAAAAGGTCCACCACCGCCGCCGCCCGTCGGCGTCCGCAGTGAAGGGGGAGAGATGACGGCACACACACGGCCCAGAGCCCTGGTTGCCATGGACACCACACTGGACGACTTCACCGAACGCCTCTTCGGCCACTTACCGCGCGCCGACCAGCGGCGCTGGGCCCGGGTCTACCTCCAGGGGCTGCTGACGACCCCGGGCAAGAAGTCCGTACGCCGGCTCGCGGCCTCGGTGACCGCGTCGCCCACGGCCTCCCAGTCCCTGCAGCAGTTCATCAACGCGAGCCCGTGGGACTGGGATCCGGCCCGCCGCGAGCTGCTCCGCTGGATCGAGGAACGGCACCCGGTGCACGCCTGGACCATCGGGCAGGCCGTCTTTCCCAAGCGGGGCGAGCACTCGGTCGGCGTGCACCGGCGCTTCGACCCGGCCGCCGGCCGCTCCGTCAACTGCCAGTTCGGCTTCGGCCTCTTCCTGTCCCTGGGCGGTATGAGCCTGCCCGTCGACTGGCGGCTGCTGCTGCCCGAGACGTGGGCGGCCGACCCGGTCCTGCGCCGCCGGGCGCGCATCTCGCCCGAGGTGGCGCACCGGACGCCGGAGGCGCTCGTCCTCGAACTCGTCGACTCGATGGCCGCGCACACCTCCTCGGTGCACGCGCCGGTGGTCGCCGACCTGAGCCGTCTGGCCGGTGCCGGCCCGCTCATCGGCATGCTCGGCCGTCGGGGCCACGACTTCCTGGTGTCCGTCCCGCCGGCACTCGCGGTCAGTGCCGCCGGCTTCGCCCCCGGGCGCGGCGAACCGGTCGGGGTACCGGGCAGGGAGACCACGGCGGGCGACTTCGCCCGCGTGGGCAACACCCGCCATCCGTACACGGCGCTGCTGGCCGGACCCTCCGCACAGCCGCAGAGGCTACGCATCCACTCGGGGCTGGTCCGGGTGCCGGGGGCCGAGACGGGCAGCCCCGGGACGCGGCAGACGTACCGGCTCTTCGGCGAACGGCGGCCGGGGCCCGGCCACCGGGGCGGCCCGGTCTGGATCACCAACATGACCGAGCACCGGATGGACGACCTGCTCCACCTGGTGCGGCAGTCGGCCGCGTCCGCCCGCGCGCTGGGTTCACTGGCGGAGGATTTCGGCCTCCTCGACTTCGAGGGCCGCTCCTTCCCCGGCTGGCACCACCACATGACCCTGATGTCCGCCGCGTACGCGTACAAGGGTCTGCCGGCCCTGCGGGAGCGGCAGGGCCGGCAGGGCTATCCGGTGATGGAGGTCCGGCAGTCCGCCTGAAACTAACCTGAAACGACGGCTATCCGCGGATGAGGGTCAGGGCCTCGTCGCAGATCTTGGCCAGGGTCGCCTCGTCCCGGGCCTCCACGTTCAGGCGCAGCAGGGGCTCGGTGTTGGAGGCGCGGACGTTGAACCACCAGTCCTCACCCGTCACGGTCAGGCCGTCGAGCTCGTCCAGCGTGACGTCCTCACGGCCCCCGAAGGCGGCCTTGACCGCGGCCAGGCGGGCCCCCTGGTCCGCGACCGTCGAGTTGATCTCCCCCGACCCCGCGTAACGGTCGTAGGAGGCCACCAGCGCGGACAGCGGGCCGTCCTGCCCGCCAAGGGCCGCCAGCACGTGCAGCGCGGCCAGCATGCCCGTGTCCGCGTTCCAGAAGTCCTTGAAGTAGTAGTGCGCCGAGTGCTCGCCCCCGAAGATCGCACCCGTCTTCGCCATCTCCTCCTTGATGAAGGAATGACCCACACGGGTACGGACCGGGGTGCCGCCGTGCTCCCGAACCACCTCCGGCACCGACCACGAGGTGATCAGATTGTGGATCACCGTGCCCGACCCGCCATTACGGGCCAGCTCACGCGCCGCCACCAGGGCCGTGACCGCCGACGGGGACACACCCACACCCCGCTCGTCCACGATGAAACAACGGTCCGCGTCCCCGTCGAACGCGATCCCCAGATCAGCGCCCTCCGCGATCACCCGCGCCTGCAGGTCCACGATGTTCTTCGGGTCCAGCGGGTTCGCCTCGTGGTTCGGGAACGTCCCGTCCAGCTCGAAGAACATCGACACCACATCCAGCGGCAGGCCCTCGAACACCGTGGGGACCGTGTGACCGCCCATACCGTTGCCCGCGTCCACCACCACCTTCAGCGGACGGATCGCCGACAGGTCCACCAGCGACTTCAGGTGCGCGGCATAGCCGGTGAGGGTGTCCTGCTCCGTGACCGTGCCCGCAGTCGTGCCCTCCGGGATCGCCGGGGCACCCTCCTGCGACCACTTCTCCACCAGCTCGCGGATCCGCGACAGACCCGTGTCCTGACCCACCGGAGCCGCACCCGCACGGCACAGCTTGATCCCGTTGTACCGGGCCGGATTGTGCGACGCCGTGAACATCGCACCCGGCAGACCCAGCGAACCCGACGCGTAATACAGCTGATCGGTGGAACACAGCCCGATCAGCGTCACGTCCACCCCACGCGCCGCGGCACCACGGGCGAACGCGGCCGACAGGCCCGGAGACGACGGACGCATATCGTGCCCGATCACGATCGCCGAACCACCCACGACCTCGACGAAAGCCGCACCGAACAGCTCCGCCAGGGACTCGTCCCACTCGTCCGGCACGACACCACGCACGTCATACGCCTTGACGATGTTCGAAAGGTCGGGCATTTCAGCTCCTTCAGGGATGACCGGCTGGATCCGGACGCTACCCCGCCGGCCTCCCGCAACGGCCCGACCGGCTCGATCGCGTTGAGGCTTTGGCACATCGCCGTCACCCGGGCACCGGCCCACCCCGCTCCCTGTACCACTGGGCGGCCTCGCCCAGCCGGGCCAGCGGGCCGGGCCCCGGCTCGATCCCGGTGAGCTGCCACACCGCGTCGGAGCGGTACCAGTGGTCCCGGGCGAGCAGCGTGAACTGACGCTCGCTCACCCAGCCGGGCCGCTCGGCCAAGGCTTCCAGGCACCTGTGCCACGGCCAGTCCTCGGCCGGGCCCCTCGGCAGCACCCCGTGGCCGGCGAGGGCGTCCATGAGGTCGCCGTTGCGCACCGGCGCGGGGTGGTGGGCGTGCAGGACGCCCGTCGCCCCGGCCGCCGCCGAGGTCCCGTCGGCGAGCGCGAACGCCGTGATCAGCCGCGCCAGATCGTCGACGTCGACGAACGAAGCCATCCCCTCGCCCCCGCCCCACCCCGCCGGTACGCGCCGGAAGGCGTCGACGAGGGCCGGTACGACCCACCGGTCGCCCCGCCCCAGCACCAGACCGGCGCGCAGCACCAGGCCCCCGGCGTCGAGGACCGGCTGTTCTCCCGCCAGCCGGCTGCGGCTGGCCGGCGATACCGGCGCGGGGGTCAGCTCGCCCACGTCCTGTCCGCGGTGGGGGCCCGGACCGTAGACCGCGCAGGTCGACAGCTGGACGATGCGCCCGACGCCGGCCCGCCGCGCCTCGGTCACGAGGGCCGCGGTGCCGGTGGCGTTGACCGCTTCGCACCGTGCCTCGTCCGCTCCGATGTAGGAGGCCAGGGAGAGGACGACGTCCGCGCCGTCGCACACCCCGCACAGCGAATCCGCGTCGGCCAGGTCCGCGTCGGCCCAGCGGACACCGGGACCGGAAGCGGTGGCCGCGCCGGCAGGTGGGGGCGTACGGGAGACCGCGCACACCGAGACGTCCGGCCCGGCTTCCGCTAATCGGCGCAGCACCGCCGAGCCGACGAAGCCCGTGGCCCCCGTGACGACCACGTGGCGCACGCTCACGCGGGCCGCTCCAGCTCCTGCTCGTGGCCCTGTTCCGGCTGGTCCGCCTCCGGGTTCGTCGGAGGCAGCGTCAGACGCATCTCCCTGCGGGTCGCTTCGGTGGCGACGGCGGGCAGCAGGTAGCGCCACAGCGAGGCGATCCGCTGCGGCAGGTCGGCCCGTCCGGTGGAGGCCTGCGAGAAGAGCTGGGCCCCGGTGAAGGAGCTGACGAGCACCCACGCCAGCTCGTGGTCGTCGACGTCCGGCTGGAGTTCGCCCTTGGCACGGGCGAAGCGCAGCTGCTGGCGGAACTCCAGCAGCCAGGCCTGGTAGGCCACGTCATCGCGCAGGCCGAACTCGCCCTGTTCCACGGCCAGTCGCACGCCGGCGCGGAGCACCGGATTGTGCTGGAGCTGTTCGGCGAGGTAGAGGGTGATGTCCACCAGGTGCTGGAGGCCGTCCTCACCGGCCGGGAACTCCAGGCCCTCGCCCTGCCCGACCATGACGGCGTAGGCGAGCTCCTCCTTCGAGCCGAAGTGGAAGTACATCCCGCCCTGGGTGACGGCGGCGCGGTTCATGATCTTGCTGATGCTGGCCCCGCTGAAGCCGAACTCGTCGAAGACCTCCGCAGCCGCTCGCAGGATGGCCGCTCTGGTCTGCACTGCCCTCTGCTGGGGTGCGCGTTGCCGCTTGCGGTCTGACATGGAGCCTCATTCCCCTCGACAAAAAAAACGAACATCCTCTATTTTAAGTCCTGGCGCCATTCAAGCACCAGTTCGCGTCCGACGTTTCAAGGGGGGCTCACCCGTGACCGTGTTAGCCGAACATGCAACTCCGCCGATCCTCGCGCTCAGCAGCGCCTTGCCGCGTGAGTACGTGCACAAGAGCGCGCACTCCGAAGTCCTGCTCACAGGGTGGCGTGAGATCGCGCCCGACGAGTACGTCATCACCGCCCAGTGGCCGCGGACCCACAGCTTCTACACACCTGTCGCGGGCCGCCACGACCCCCTGCTCCTCGCCGAGTCCGTACGCCAGGCCATCCCGCTCCTGAGCCACGTCGCGTACGAAGTCCCCTTCGGGCACCGGCAGATCTGGGACACCTTCAGCTACGCGATCAACCCCGAGGCCATGGTCGTCGGTTCGTCGCCCGCCGACATCACGCTGCGCGTCAGCTGCTCCGACATCACGCGCCGCGGCCGTCGGCTGGCCGGCCTCACCATGCACGTCACGGCCACGCGGGACGGCGTCTTCCTGGGTCACGCCGAGGCGGCCTTCACCAACCAGCCGCCCGCCATCTACCAGCGCCTGCGCGGGAGTTACGCGGACATCGAGCGGGTGAACGCCCGGATGCTCCCGCTGTCGCCGCCGCTGACGCCCCGTCGCGTGGGCCGCGACCGCTTCCACGACGTGGTCCTCGCCCCGACCAGCTCCACCCACCGCACCCAGCTGCGGACCGACATCACGCACCCGATCCTCTTCGACCACCCGGTCGACCACGCTCCCGGCATGCTCCTCCTGGAGGCCGTCCGCCAGGCCGCGTACGGCGCCGCCTTCCCCCGGCAGGGCTTCCTGACCGCCATGGAGATGCGGTTCTTCCGCTACGCGGAGATGGACGCACCCTGCATGATCGAGACGCTCCCGGCGCTCGAGGGCATGAGCGCCGCGGGCCGCCTCCCCGTCCGCGTCCACGCCCGGCAGAACGGCGAGGACGTCTTCACCGCCACGGCGACCGTCACCGCCACCGCGGCCGTGACGCCGGCCGCCCCGCTGCGGAGCTACGCCGCGGCCTGATCCTCCCCGCCGGGGGCGCCGCACCCCATCCCCCCTGCGGCGCCCCGGGGGCTCCCCCCTCCCCTCGCGGGTCAGCCCGCGATCGCCTCGTACAGCGAGAAGACGGCCAGCGCCGCCATCACCGCGGCCGCGACCTTGGTGATCAGCCGCAGCGGTACGTACTTCATCAGCGTGCGCCCGCCCAGGATGCCGATGCCGGCGACCGCCCACAGGGCGAGCACGGCGCCGACGCCGACGGAGAGGGGGTTGTCGTAGCGCGCGGCGAGGTTGGCGGTCATGATCTGTGTCAGGTCGCCGAACTCCGCCACGAGGATCAGCATGAAGCCGGCCCCCGAGACCTTCCAGAAGGACTGGTCGGCGGGCGCCTTGACCTCCTCGTCCCCGTCGTCCTTCTTCAGGAGCAGCATGGCCGCGCCCGCGAGGAAGAGGAGGCCGACGACGGCCTGGACGAGCCGGTGCGGGAGCAGGGTCAGCACGCTGCCCGCGGCGATGGCGAGCGCGACGTGCACGGCGAAGGCGGCGGCGACGCCGGCGAAGACGTACGAGGCGCGGTAGCGGGTGCCGAGCATCAGGCCGGAGAGGGCCGTCTTGTCGGGGAGTTCGGCGAGGAAGACGACGCCGAAGGCGATCGCCGTGACGGTGAAGCTGAACACGGGGGTGAAACCTCAATCGGTCGGGCAGGACGCCATCGGACCGAGAGACCTGGGGTGTATCAGGGGTCGCTTCGGCTCGGCGGCACCCTGGCTTGCGTGTGCGCGCACGAGCGCGCCTACGCCTGGACAGGACACTGCGGCCGAAGGTCTCGCTGGCCGGCCGCTCGCGCGGCCTGCCTCCGGGCGCCGGCTGGGGTGACCCAGCAGTATGTCGACGGTCCGGCGAAGAGCTACTCCCCTTCTGCTCCGTACAGGGTACGCGACGCCGGCGGGTGCCCGGAATAGGCCTTTGGTCCCGAACGCCCTCCCGGTGATCGCCACACCCCTCCCCTCCAGGCCGGAATTCCAACTTCCGTTTAAACAAAGGGTCTTGTACGGCTTGATGTGACGTGCACATGTCGCCACGCTGTCACCTGGCGCCCATCCCCGCGAAACCCGGCGCCGCCAGCATGGCCGCGGCCCACCGGGCCGCACGGCCTTCCCCCCGCATCAAGGGAGCCCCTCATGGCAGTCATATCCAGCATCTACGCGCGTCGAATCGGTGTGCTCGCGTCAGCCGCCGCGCTCGCCGCCCTCACCTCCCTCGTCGGCGCCCCGACCGCCCAGGCCTCCCCTCCCACCCCCATCAGCGCCGCGGCCGCCCGCTCCTACCTGGCGACGGTGACCCCGAAGGCGGAAGGCTCCACCAGCGGCTACAGCCGTGACCTCTTCCCGCACTGGAGCACCGTCTCCGGCGCCTGCAACACCCGGGAGACCGTCCTCAAGCGGGACGGCGTGAACGTCGTCCAGGACTCCGCCTGCGCCGCGGTGAGCGGCAGCTGGTACTCCGAGTACGACGGCGCCACCTGGACCGCCGCCTCCGACCTCGACATCGACCACGTCGTCCCGCTCGCCGAGGCCTGGCGCTCGGGCGCGAACTCCTGGACCACCTCCAAGCGCCAGCAGTTCGCCAACGACCTCACCCGCCCGCAGCTCATCGCGGTCACCGACAACGTCAACCAGGCCAAGGGCGACCTCGACCCCGGCAAGTGGCTGCCGCCGCGGACCGCCTACCGCTGTACGTACGCGCGGATGTGGGTCCAGGTGAAGCAGTACTGGGCGCTGAGCATGGACTCGGGTGAGAAGACGGCCCTGGTCGGCATCCTCAACGGCTGCTGACGGACGCCGCCCGAGGCGGTCGATCTTTCCCCCGCCAGGGGGAGGCGAGGCTCCCCCTCCCCGTCGTACCGTGATCGAAGGGGCTACGGAGGAGGGGGAGTTGCATGGCCGGATTGCGTCTGGGGCCACTGCTGCGCCATGTCGACTGGGACACGGGCGGCGCCGCGACCATCTGGGTCGAGGCGGACCGCCCGTGCACGGCCGAGGTGCGGTGCGCCGACGGGGCGGGCGGCAGCGAGCGCACCTTCCAGATATCCGGTCACCACTACGCGCTGGTGCCGGTGACGGGCCTGACCCCGGGGGCCACCACGGCGTACGAAGTACTGCTCGACGGCGTGCGGGTCTGGCCGCTGCCCGACAGCGGCTTCCCGCCGAGCACGATCACCACCCCGGCCGTGGCGGGCCACGGCCGGCCCGCGCCCGGGCTCCGCGTCACCTTCGGCTCCTGCCGGCAGGCCGCGCCGCCCGCCACCGGCCGCCGGCCGCACGGCGCGGACGCCCTCGACACCCTCGCGGCGCGGCTGGCCGCCGATCCGCAGGCGGCGCGGCCGGACCTCCTGCTGCTGCTCGGCGACCAGGTGTACGCGGACGCGCTGTCCCGGGAGACCCGGGCGTGGCTCGCGGCCCGGCGGGATCTGCGGGAGCCGCCCGGAGCCCAGGTCGCGGACTACGAGGAGTACACCCGCCTCTACTACGAGTCCTGGCTCGACCCGGAGATCCGCTGGCTGCTGTCGACCGTGCCGAGCCTGCAGATATTCGACGACCACGACGTCATCGACGACTGGAACACGAGCGCGGCGTGGCTGGCCGAGATGCGGGCGACGCCGTGGTGGCAGGAGCGGGTGCTCAGCGGGCTGATGTCGTACTGGGTGTACCAGCACCTCGGGAACCTCTCCCCCGCCGAGCTCGCGGCCGACGGGCTCTACGGCGCGATACGCAAGACCCCGGACGGCACCGATCTGCTGCGCGCCTTCGCGGCCGCGGCGGATGCCGATCCGGGCACGGTGCGGTGGAGCTACCGGCGCGACTTCGGCCGGACCAGGCTGCTGATGGTGGACACCCGGGCCGCTCGGGTGCTGGCCGAGGACGGCCGGGCCATGCTCGACCCGGCGGAGCAGCAGTGGCTGCGCGACAACGCGCTGGCCGGGCACGGCGGTTACGACCACCTGCTGATCGGGTCCTCCCTCCCGTGGCTGATGCCGCCGCTGATCCACGACGCGGAGACGTGGAACGCGGCGCTGTGCCGCGGGGAGCGGGGGCCGCGGTGGGCGCGCCTGGGCGAGGACCTGCGGCGGCGCAGCGACCTGGAGCACTGGGCGGCGTTCCCGGCCTCGTTCGCGGCGCTGACCGATCTGATCGAGGAGGTGGGGACGGGCCCGCGGGCACCGGCGACGGTGTGCGTGCTGTCGGGGGACGTGCACCACGCCTATGTGGCCGAGCCCCGAATAGCCAGCACGGCGCGCGTGTTCCAGCTGACGTGCTCGCCGGTGCACAACTCCATCCACACCGCGGTGAAGCTCGGCTTCCGGCTGGGCTGGTCCCGCACGGGCCGCTGGCTGGGCCGCGCCTTCACCCGGCACGCCCGCACGGGCCGACCGCCGGTGACCTGGCACCGTACGGGCGGCCCCTGGTTCGGCAACCAGTTGATGACCCTGACCCTCACGAACCGCTCGGCCCGCCTCCAACTGGACCAGGCCCGCAGAAGGGGCAAAACGGCCCGCCTGACGACGACTCTGGACCGCGTCCTCACGCCCCCGGAGTAACCCGCCCGAAAACCGCCCGGTTCCGCCCCGGGGGTCCGGGGCGCGGGCGCCGGGCGTACGCTGTATGGCTGTCAAGCCGCTCCAGCCGCTCCCCCGCGACGCCGCGGCGCTTCATGCCGCAGCACGTGAACCGGACTGGGGAGTCCCGCCTTGTTTGAGACTCTGGGGTCGCTGACCGCGAGCCCATGGATCTACGCCGTGGTGGCGGTGTCCGTCGTGCTCGACGTGTTCCTCCCGGTGCTGCCGAGCGGGGTCCTGGTGATCACCGCCGCGGCGGCCGCAGCGGCCGCCGGGGCGGCCGGTCCCGTGCCGGTGCCCGCGCAGGTGCCGGACATCCTGGCCCTGCTCGTGATCGCCACGACCGCTTCGGTACTGGGTGACATGGCCGCGTTCCGGCTGGCCCGGCGCGGCGGGGCCCGGCTGGACCGGGCCATCGCCCGCTCCCGCCGGCTGACCCGGGCCCACGACCGCCTCGGCACGGCTCTGGCCCGCGGCGGCGGCGCCCTGGTCGTGATCGCCCGCTTCGCCCCGGCGGGCCGCTCGGTGGTCTCCCTGGGCGCGGGCAAGACCCACCGCAGGGCCGCGGAGTTCCTGCCCTGGTCGGTACTGGCGGGCATGGCCTGGGCCGGCTACAGCGTGGCCCTCGGCTACTTCGGCACCCAGTGGCTCGGCACCCAGTGGCTCGCCACGGCCCTCTCCGTCGTGGCCCTCTTCGCCGCCGGCGCCCTGGCCGCCTTCGTCCTCCGCCGCCCCCCAACCCCCACCCCGGCAACGTAACCTCCACCGCTCGAGGCACCTCCAGCCCCGCCGGGCGCCTGCGCCTACGCCTACGCCTTCGCCATATCCAGCCTCGCCGGCGTTTGAGGCGCGGGGTCTGGGGCGGAGCCCCAGGGGCCCGGGCACAGCCCGGTGCCCGGAGCACGCCCCCGGGCACCGGGCGGGAATCCACGGGCCGAGGCCCGCCCCGCCCCCCACCACCCCCCGGGAGGGAATCGGCTCGGCCGGCCGGAGCAGTGCCTCACCCGTTCACCCGGCCCCGATCGCCGCCCACGTCCCGGGCTCCTAGCGTCACAGCACGGTGCGCAACCGAATCCGCGTCACATCCGTGCCCTGGCCGCGCCGTTTCGAGGAGCCCGAGGAGTTCTCTCCATGCCCGCCAAACCCGCCCCCGCAACGCGCCGCCTGCTGGCCGTCGCCGCCGCGACCCTGGTCGTCGCGGCCGCCACTCCCGCCACCCTCGCGTACGCCCGCCCCTCCGCCACCGTCTCCCCGAGCACCGTCGCCCCCGGCGGCCGGGTCGGCCTCAACATCGTCGGCTGCCGCACCCGAGTCGCCCGGGCCTCCTCCAGCGCCTTCGGCGACGTACGGCTCACCCCCGGCAGTCCGCAGGGCACCAGCCTCTTCGCCAGCGCCACCGTCTTCCCCAACGCCAGTCCCGGCGCCCACCGCGTGACCTTCGAGTGCGACGGCCCGGGCGGCGAGTCCGTCACCGTCTCGCTCCAGGTCACGCCGGGCGCGGCCCGCGGCGGCACCGGCGGCAGCATCGACTCGATGAGCCCGGGTCAGATCGCCGTCGGCGGCACCCTCGTCGCGGGCGCGCTCGGCGCCGGGGTGTGGGTCATGCGACGCCGCTCGTCCGCCTGACGGACCCCCGGGCCAGCGGTACGCAGGGGCAGGGCCAGGGGCCGGCCGTCACACGGTGGCGGCGGCGGCCCGTCCCCGTACGACCATCCCGTCGAGGAGCAGCCGGGTGGCCTCGGCGACGGCTTCCACGGCCTCCTCGAACACCTCGCGGTTGTGCTCGGCGGGGGCCCGGAATCCGGACACCTTCCGTACGTACTGGAGGGCGGCGGCGCGGATCTCCTCCTCGGTGGCCTTCTCGGGGATGGCGGGCGGGCGCAGGGTCTTAATGGAGCGGCACATACCTCCACTATCGCGCTAGCGCGGCAGCTCGGCCCCGGAAAGCCGCAGGATCAGCGCGGCCTGCAGCCGCCCGCGCAGTTCCGGGTCCGCGACCTCGTCCAGCAGCCCGATGGCCTGCTGGGTGGATTCGGCGCCCCGCCGGTCGTCGCGCAGCGAGGCGGTCTGGTCGGCCATGTGCTTGAGGGCGATGTCGGCCCGCCGGTGGAAGAGCTGGCCGATCAGGGCCGTGACCAGCCCCACGGAGCTCGTCACGATGCCCAGGTACAGCTCCCCGCCCGCCTCGGCCTTCCACACGGCCAGCCCCACGCCCACCAGCAGGATCGTCGTCCCGACCGCCGCGAAGAACTGGCTGGTCAGGAAGCTGCTGCGGGCCTGCGTGAGCCCGTAGGCGTAGTACTCGACGAGCAGGGGCGTGAAGTCGTCGCGCCGGTCACCGAGCTGGGCCGGCTGCTCCGGGGAGTGCCGGATCGCCCCCACGTCGTCGAACTTCGGCGCCTTCACCGCGCGCGGGAACTCGGCGCCCGAGGTGGGCTCCACGACCGGTGCGAGCAGCCGGGCCCGCTCCTCGGCCCGCCTCCGCTCGAACCCACCGCTCACCGCCCGCTGGAACATGACCAGCGCCACCGAGGCCGCGGCCACCGCCCCGACCACCCCGCCCCACGCCAACCACCCGCCCATCCCCCGACGATCCCACGCCCCGCCCGCCCGGCATAGCGCCCCGACACGTGCAGCCCGTCGGCACAAGCACCCTCTGTACGCTGCCAGTTGATCAAAAACCGCCAGTAGGGGGAGTGGGCCGTGCCGAAGGTGCTTATCGTCAACCAGGTCTGGGAAGCGGACGAGAAGGTCCGCATCGTCAACCAGGTCTGGGAGGCGGACGAGAAGGTCTACGTCGTCAACCAGCCCTGGGAAGCCGACAAGAAGGTCTACGTCGTCAACCAGCCCTGGGAAGCCGACAAGAAGGTCTACGTGGTCCGGAACGTCTGGGAAGCCAGCTGACCCGTCGGCCGCGAACGCGGAAGACCCCCGACCGCTCCCGGTCGGGGGTCTTCCTGCTGGTGGGCGCGGACGGTTTCGAACCGCCGACATCTGCTTTGTAAGCTCCCCCGGCCCCCACCCATCATCCATTCAGACCAGGCCGCAACACCTCTCCGCAACCGCCCGGCACTGTCGGTGTCAACCTGTTGATGTCACCCATGGATGTCAGAGGCAGACCACCCACCAGCTCACTTCTTCTTCCGAAGCTTCCGCATCTTGGCCTGAGCTTCCTTCTTCTTCTGCTGCGCCACTCCGTAGCTCGACCAGCCGCCCTGGTGTAACTGGCACCGGGAGCCGTTCATGATCGCGGGCTTCGTACACGGCCGCCCCTTGGCCGTCCGCGCCCCACACCTGGGCTGAGTCATCCGCCCCCACCTACTTCCAGCATCGTCGACGGTCTGACCTCGGGATGGTCTCGCCAAGGAAGGCCGCAGGGAAGGCGCAGGCAGGGCGGACAGGCGCGCAGCCCGCACACGGCTTCTGGGAGCGCTGTGAGTCTCAGACATTTGAGCAGGTCAGGGGTGCAGAGGTACCCAAGCGAGTCCGGACGTCCACGCGCAAAGGCAGGGATCACGCGGGACTCGCCACTCAAGTTGTCCTTGTGGTGGTTCCACGACTGCCTCTCGCTGGCGTCCACCCAAGCTCAGGTAAAGCTCTGAGATTGCAAGTCCGCACTCGTAACCCTCCACAGCTCAGGCACACTGCCGTTCATGAAACCAAGCACCAAAAGGAAGATTTCCCTTGGACTTGCCGCCCCATTCGGGGTGGCTTTATTTGCCCTTCTCTTTTGGCGTCTACCGTGGTGGCTCGACGGCTCTCACTTGCGTAACGGGAACCTCCAACCAGCCGATGGAGTCATCATCACGGGAGTACGAACCGGGCTAGTTGCCCTTGGCGCCGCCCTTGTTGCCGGACTCGGGCTTTTCTACACCCATGGCACACTGCGGCACACCAGGGAGAGAGACCGAGAGCAAGCCGAACTAACGCGAGAAGGCCAGGTGACCGATCGCTACATCGAAGCGATTAAGCTTTTGGCCGAGAAGGACTCCATGAGGCGACTTGGAGGGGTTTACGCACTAGAGAGAATCATGAAGGACTCCGAGAAAGATCACTCGACTGTGGTGGAAGTCCTAGCATCGTTCGTCCGCGAACACGCCCCCGTGCGAATTCCGTCCAAGAATCCCAAAGGCTCCAGTTCTTTGGAGTCCTATAGCAATGCTAGGCCAAGCAGAGCCATTCAGGCTGCCCTGACCGTACTTGGGCGGCGACCAATTCGACCCGAGAAGAATCGCATTGACCTCCGCCATGTCGACTTGCGCGGCGTAGATCTCTCGGGCGGCTACCTGGTGGGGGCCGACTTCACGGGTTCGGACCTAAGAGGGGCCGACTTTTCGGCATCCCACATGCACAGGGTGACCCTCCGAGAGACACGCCTTGACGGCGCCCACTTCGTGGAGTCATTGATGGACGGATGCTTCCTCGATGGGTGTCGGGGCATCGACGTAAACTTCAACTGCGCCATTCTTCGAGGGGCTAGCTTCGGAGAAGTCAATCTCACCACAGTCGACCTCTCGGGGGCCGATTTATGGGCATCACGGCGGGTCGGCTCCACAGTCCTGGGAGTTAAGTTCGACTCCGCCGATCTCCGCTTCGCCCTATTTATCAATTCGACCATACAGAGGGCGATCTTCAGATGTGCAACACTCTCGCTCGCCCAGGTGGCCGGCACAGAGTATCCCGAATGCGACTTTGAAGGAGCCAATCTGGACGGCGCAATATTCATTGCTGGAGACTTGAGTGGCGCAACTCTGGCGGAATCCAAGGTGTTCGAGAAGGCCATGTTGCACCCTGAGGTAAAGCTACCCGACTCGATTTCAAGCGATCCATTGATTGCCGAACGCGTTCAAGCCTACGACCAGCTGACGTCCGTCCCAATGTGGAGAATCGAGACAGAGAAGCCTTCCTGCTGCTTGGGTGACGACACCATAAGCCACGACGTAGGGTTGATGAACACCATCCCGGATGAGAGCGAAAGGGATATCATCATTTCGCAAGCCATGGAGAGTTGGACTTAGAGTTGAGTGCAAATTCGTGACGGTAGGAAACCCCTCTCTTGCCGAGAGAGACGGCTCCGCCGCAGGCCTACCCGCTGTCACGAACCGACCGGCAGCCGCACGACTGGCCCCTGTCATCCCGGAGCCTTAGCGTCCCCGCCGGAGGCATCAGTCCTGATAGTCAGCCGACGGACCGGGCCGGGCCCCATCAAGCCCTTAGTCACACACTCCACCACCCTCAGCGCCCTCCGTCAGACCCGCGCCGACTACCGCACCGCCCAGGAACGCGAAGCCCGCGGCCTCGCCGACATCGAGCCGGACATCCTTGCCGCCTGGCAGTACGCCGGCCACGGCCACTCCCCTGGCGAAATCCGTCCTCGCCGCCACTATCGCCCGCGACATCCACCTCAACCGCCAAAGGGCCAGAGAAACCATGTACGACCAACTCGCCCTGGAGAGAGCCGCGTCATGACCTCCGCCACCGCCGAACTGCTGACCGTGCCGAGGTCGTGGAGCGGCTCAAGCTTCGGACGTTCGACCGTCTACGGCCTGACCAGGTGCGGCGCCTTGTGCCCAGCAGCATCAGCCGCCCCCGCCGCATTCCCGCTGACGCCGTTCGGGACTTCCTCGGCCACGAGATCGAGGAGCCTGCCTGATGGCCACCCAGCGCAAGCGCAACCCAAACGGTGCAGGTGCTATCACCAAGCGCAAGGACGGCCGCTACGTGGCTGCCGTTTACGTGCTCCATCCCGGCGGCACACGGGCCCGGAAATGCGCCTATGCCAGAACTTGAGCCGAGTGCGACGCCAAGCGCCGCGAGCTGCTCGCCAAGGTGGGCAAGGGCGTACCCGTGCCCACTCGTTCGGCCAGGCTCGCCGAATGGCTGCCGTACTGGCTGGAGACATCGTCCAACCGCACCGGAAGCGCACGACCTACGCCAAATGAGACCCATGTCCGTCTCTACCTGGTGCCGTTGCTCGGTACGAAGCAGTTGGAGTCCTTGAGCGTCGCCGACGTGCGGCGGGCCCTGGTGCAGCTGCAGCAGCAGAACAGCGCGGCAACGGCCAAGGAGTCGCATCGGGTGCTGAGGACCGCCATCGCCGCCGCCTGCCAGAAGGAACTCGTCAGCCGGAACGTCGTCTCACTCGTCGAACCGTTCAAGGTGCAGTTACGGGAGCTGTCGCCGTGGGAGTTGGACGCGACCCTCGACTTCCTCGCCGCCGCCCGCAAGAAGCAGGAGAGCCGGGTGCGCAGTCAGCGGCAGCACGTTCGCGGCGAGGCCTACGAACACGACCTCAGGGGCGGCGGCGCCGATAGACCCTGCCCCTGCCCCTGCTCGGGCTCTGTGTCGCTCCCCTGCGGTGGTAGCAAATCCGGCAGGCAGCCATGTGGAAGGCCGCCGGGGAGAAGTGGGAGGGGACACCGATTTGTGTTCACCGCTCGGACCGGCCGGCCCATCGAACCGCGGAACGTGTACCGGTCCTTCACCCAAGTGGCCAAGGACGCAGGGCTCCGGGTGGTCCGGGTGGTCCGGGTGGTCCGGGTGGTCCGGCTGCACAATGCCCGGCATGGGTCCGCCACTCTCCTGACCGCCGCTGGCGTGCCGCCTCGAGTGGTGATGGAGATTGTCGGGCACTCGCAGGTCGTCGTCACTAGGAACGTGTACACGCACGTCGTACAGGACACGCAGCGCGAGGCTGTCGGACACCTGGACCGGCTGCTGCGCCGACGGCGTCCGGCCGACTAGGCAACTGCCGTCACTTTTAGCCGCCAAAGGCCCCCCGCCCTGATCGGCGGGAGGCCTTTGCATTGGTGGGCGCGGACGGTTTCGAACCGCCGACATCTGCTTTGTAAGAGCAGCGCTCTACCCCTGAGCTACGCACCCGTGGATGAGTGGACAGCCTACATGGCGGGCACACCCCCCACGCAAACCCGTTCCAGTGGGAGAGAATGGTCCGGGGCAAGGCGGACGCGGCACGGGAGAGGGATTGTGACGACGGCATCCCGGCGTTGGTTCGGTGGGCGGGACGAGAGTCGGCGGGCGGATGCCCAGGCGGCGAAGGATGCCGCCGCCGCGGCGTTCTACGAGCTGGACACCGCGCAGCGGGATCTGCGGATCTCGATCGAGACCATCGCCGCCGCCGACGGGTCGCCCGCGGCGCGGCAGGCGGGCGAGGGGTTCGCGGCGCTGGGGCAGCGGATCGACCAGGTCAGCCACGTGTACATCGAGGCCGTCGACGCGCACGACCTGGACCGGCCCGAGCTGGAGGGTTCCGTGGCGGCCCGGGCCCGGGAGCAGCTGACGCGGGCGCGCGACGAGCTGGTGCGGGTCAAGGGGGAGCTGGACCGGTTCGCGCAGGGGATCCAGCCGCTGCTGGACAAGGCCGAGACGCAGCTGGCACGGGTCGCGCCGGCCCGGGAGCGGGCGAAGGCGGCGCTGCTGGCGGCCAGTGACGCGCTGGACGCCGTACGGGCCAAGGGGATGCGGGCCGATGACCTGGCGGCGCGGCTGGCCGCGCTGGGGCCGGAGCTGACCAAGCTGAACGAGGGCGCGGGCCGGCACGGGGTGCAGGAGACGGTGCAGCGCGCCGACCGGATCCTGCGGGACGCAGAAGGCGTACGGGCCGAGGCGGCCCGGCTGCCGGAGCGGGCGGCGGAGGTCGACCGGCGGCTGGTGAGCCTGCGGACCCGGGCGCAGGCGCTGCGCAACCGGGCGGACCGGGTGGATCCGGTGCTCAGCGAGCTGCGCCGGCGGTTCAGCGCGGCGTGCTGGCAGGACCTCCAGCACGTCCCCGACCAGGCGGTACGGGACATCGCGCACGCGGAGGACAGGCTGCACGAGGCCGCCCAGGCCCGGGACGAGCAGCGCTGGGCCGACGTAGGGGTGCTGATCGACGCCGTACGGGGCGCCCTGGAGGCGACCGACGAGGCGGTGTCGGCGGCGCAGGACCGGCTGACGCGGCTGGAGGAGGTGGCGCGGAACCCGCAGGCAGAGGTGGACAGGACCCGGTTCGCGATCCGCGACGCGCAGCGGCTGGCGATGGCGGGCCGCAGCGTGCCCGATCCGCGGCACGCGCGGCCGCTGGACGATTCGGTGGCCCGGGTGGACCGGGCGCTGGCAGGGCTGGAGGGGCGGCACCCCGACTACTGGCACTTCCTCCAGGAGATGGAAGGGGTCCGGGCGGCGGTGGGCCGGGTGGTCGCGGACATACGGGACGGTCGCGCCACCGCCGGCTGAGGCGCGGAGTTGTCCCCGGGTGGGCATCGGCGGATGCTGGAGGTTCCGGGAACGGACCAGAGGAGGGCGGGATGGCTGCCCACGTTTTCCACAGGACCCGTACGCCCCGCGCACCCCGCGCCACCCGGGTGCGACAAGCGGCCCCCGTACCGCACGCGCACGAGACCTACGCGCCCCATGCGCTCTACGGCTGCCACGAGCCGCACGAGCACTACGCGCCCTACATGGCCCACGAGCCTTACGGGCCCCCGCCACCCAAGCCCACCCACGGGATGCTGCAACGCGTCCTGCACCCCGTCAACGCCCGCCTCGACGAGCACCTGCCCGCCGATCACAAGCTCAGCAAGGTCTACCGGGCCGGCGCCGGCCTGACCGGGCTGCTGCTGGTCGCCTTCGGGATCCTGGGGCTCATCGACCGGATCGGGTTCTTCGACACCGGCGGGGACACGGTGCTCGCCCTGAACACCAACGGCGCGCTGAGCGTCCTGTCGATCTGTATCGGGGGGCTGCTGTTCACCGGGATGGTGATCGGCGGAACCTTCGCCTCCACCCTGAACATCGTGCTCGGCATCGCGTTCATCCTGAGCGGGTTCGTCAACCTCGCCCTGCTGGACACCGGTTTCAACTTCCTGGCCTTCCACATCCAGAACGTGCTGTTCAGCTTCGTCGTCGGCGTGATGCTGATGTGGTTCGGGATGTACGGGCGGGTCGGCAGCGCCCTGCCGCACGACAACCCGTACTGGCGCGCCCGCCACCCCCAGCAGGCCGACCGGGAGCGGCGGGCACACGTCGCCGGGCACGCGCACCCGTAGCGGCGGCCACGCCGCGGCAGCGCTTCCGGACCGGGGGTCCACTGCGTAGCCTGGTCCGCATGCCTCGTTACGAATACCGCTGCCGGACCTGCGACGACACCTTTGAGGTCAGCCGGCCCATGGCCGAGTCGTCCGCGCCCGCCGACTGCCCGGCCGGGCACGCCGACACCGTCAAGCTGCTCTCCGCCGTCGCCGTCGGCGGGACCAGCAGTGCCCCCGCGCCCTCCCGGCCCATGGGCGGCGGGGGCGGGGGCTGCTGCGGTGGCGGCGGCTGCGGCTGACCCCCGTAAAGGCTGACCTCGTGAAGGGCGGGCGTCAGCGCTTGCGCGAGAGCGTGAGCCCGTCCGAGATCGCCAGCAGCACCGAGTCCATGCGGGGATCCGCCGAGACGTGGTCGTTGAAGGCGCGGACGCCCGCCGCCGAGCCGGTGGCCGACTCGTCGAGGACCGTGCCGTGGTACAGCGTGTTGTCCGTGACGATCAGGCCGCCCGGACGCAGCCTCGGCACGAGCTCCTCCCAGTACGCGATCTGGCTCTCCTTGTCCGCGTCGATGTAGGCCATGTCGATGTGCGGTTCGGCCGGCATCGCCCGCAGGGTCTGCAGGGCCGGCGCGATGCGCAGCTCGATGCGGTCGGCGACCCCCGCCCGCTCCCAGGCCTCCCGGCCGTAGGCCGTCCACTCCTCCGAGACGTCGCACGCGATCAGGCGGCCGCCGTCCGGGAGCGCCTGGGCCATGGAGAGGGTGGAGAAGCCGGTGAAGGTGCCGATCTCCACGATGAGGCGCGCGCCCGTCAGCCGGACCAGGAAGGCCAGCAGCGGCCCCTGCTCCTCAGCCGACTGCATCCCGGCGACGTCCGGGAACTTCGCGTACGTCGTCTCCACCAGCCCCCGCTGGACCGCGTCCAGCGGGGGGTTGTGGTCGAGCATGTACCGGTAGAGCTCGTCCGTGATCTTGGTGCTGTTGCCCTTGGTCATGCGCCCAGTGTGCCGTGCTCCACCTCGCGGGCGAAGGCCCGGACGATCTCCTCGCCGGCCAGGACCCCCGCCGTGGTCAGGGCCGTCACCGAAGGCGCCGTCCAGCCCGCGTCCGCCAGTTCGCCGTGGCCGGGGCGCCATCCCGCGTCCGCAGCGAGCAGCAGGTCCGCGTCGAGGAGGGAGTCGCCGGCCGCGAGCGTGGCGGACGCTCCGGTGCGGCGGGCCACCTCGCGCATCGCCGCGCTCTTCGTGAGCGGGCGCGGCACCGCGTAGATCTTCCGGCCCTGGAGGGAGACGGTCCAGCCGCGTGCCTCCGCCCACTCCGTCAGGGACTTGAGCCATTCGTCCGGTACCAGGGCCCGCTCGACGACGAGGTACGCGAACAGGTCCTCGGCCACCCGTGCCTTGCGCAGCCACGCCGGGTCGGCCGCCGCGAGCAGGTGCCCGTGGACCTCCTCCAGCGGGGCGCACTCCTGCGCCAGGCGCGCCGCGACCTGCCGCCGCCAGTCCCGGTCCGGCACCCCGTCGACCAGCAGCTGGCCGCCGTTGGCGCAGATCGCGTACGGGGCCGGGCGGCCGGGGAAGCGGATCCGCTGGTACTGCTTGCGGGTCCGCGTGGTCGTCGGGACGAAGACGGCCGACGGGTCCTGCGTCAGCTCCGCCAGCAGTCGCGCCGCCGTTTCCGTCATGTAGGACAGCGGCTTGCTCTCGTGGACCTCGACGCACAGCAGCCGCGGGGCCACCGGGTCGGGCATGGTCAGGCCGAGGGCGGCCGTCGAGTAGATGAGCGTACGGTCGAGATCACTGGCTACCAGGACAGTCACTTCGAGGCCACAGCCTTTCCGTCGGCGCCGGTGGCGCCGCGCGTGAATCGGGGGTGGATGAGGCCGACGCACGTGTACGGCAGTCCGTCGACCTCTTCCACCGGGACCCCGCGCTGCTCGGCGAGCAGCCGTACGTGGTCCAGATCGGCCCCTGCGCCGCGCTGTGCGAGGATCTTCCACGGCACGCGGCGCAGCAGCACCCGGGTGGTCTCGCCGACCCCCGGCTTGACGAGGTTCACGTCGTGGATGCCGTACTCCTCGCTGATCCGTTCGACGGCCGCCCAGCCCTCCCAGGTCGGCGTGCGGTCGGCGGCGAGGAGCTCCTTGACCTCTTCGTCGACGGCGTCGGCGACCTCGTCGAAGTGGGCGGCGACGGTGTCGACGAAGGCGGCGGAGACGTCGGCGCCGGCGAGGTCCCGGTAGAACTTCGCGCCGTGGAAGTCGGCGGGACCGACCAGGTCGGACCTGAGCACCGTACGCGAGACGAGGCCGGAGACGGTGGAGTTGAGGCAGGCGGAGGGGATCAGGAAGTCATCGCGGGTGCCGTAGGTGGGCACGCAGGAGCCGGGGTCGGCGAGGACGACGATCTCCGGGTTGAAGCCCTCGAACTCGGCCAGGGCCGCGTTCAGTTCGCGGGTGATGGCGCCCTTGCCCGTCCAGCCGTCGACGAAGACGACGTCGGCCGGGTCGTGGTGGGCGGCCAGCCAGCGCAGGGCGTTGGCGTCGATGCCGCGGCCGCGCACGATGGAGACGGCGTAGTGCGGCAGGTCCAGGCCGTGGCGGGCGCGGGCCCAGCGGCGCATCAGCACGCCGACGGGGGTGCCGGCGCGGGCCAGGGAGACCAGGACCGGGGAGGGGGAGCGCTCGGCGAGGACCGTCTCCGTGACGGTTCCGACCGCGCGGGCCACGCGGGCGGCCGAGGCGGCCAGGGCGCTCTGGTAGAGCTCCTGGTACTGGGAGGACGGCTGGTACTCGACGGGCAGCGACTCGGCGTAGTGCGCGCCACCGGCCTGGATCGCCTCCTCGCGCTCCTCCGTCGGGGCCTCCAGCTCCACGTCGGAGAGGTCCTGGAGCAGCCAGCCGACGTCTTCGGCGGCGTAGGAGGAGAAGGCGGGTCCGCGCAGGGGCTCGGGCAGGATCGGCTCGGGCATGATCGGCTCCTGCCGGTCGGGTACGGAGGGTACGGCGGTCGGCGGCACGTAGGACGGTACGGCGGCCAGCAGGACGCGGCCGGTGTGCGGGGCGAGGGCCGCGAGCAGCCCGGTGCGCAGTTCGGGGGTGTCGCCGGCCGAGTCGACGACGGCGACGACGGCGTCGAAGCCGGCGCCCGCGACGTTGTAGGCGTAGCGGTCGCCCGGGCCGTCCGCGGGAGCGTCGTGGGCGGGGAAGACGAGCCGGGTGCGGATGGCGTATCCGGGGTCGTCGACGGCGAGCACGGGCGAGCGGGTGGTGGTCGAGAAGCGGACCTCGGCTGCCGCACCCGACTCCTCCAGGGCCTTCGCGAGGCGCAGCGGGGCGTACATCAGCTCTTCGTTGCCGAGTACGAGGACACGGCCGGGCTCCTCCCCCAGCGCCTCGGCGAGCCGGCCGGTCAGGGCGGGGAGCGCCGCGTTCAGCGCTTCCCGGTGCGCGGGCGTGAACCCGTGGCGGCCGCCGTCCGGGAGGCCGGCGGGCCAGGCGAGCGGGACGCGCGTGATCGGCTGCGGGCCGTCTGCCGGGGCTCCGCCCCGGACCCCGCTCCTCAAACGCCGGAGGGGCTGGATTTGCCCGGCCTGCGCCTCGTACTCCTCCACCAGCGCCTGCCCCTTGGCCAGGACCCCCTCCGGGAGGGACACGGTGCCCGACGCCAGGGCTATGAGGTCGACGCGGGCACCGATTTCGGCGGCGAAGGCCGTGAGGCGGTCGCGGTCGGCCGGGGAGCGCATGTCGACGAGGGCGACGACCACGTAGTGCCCGCGGGGGTGGCGGGCGTGCAGGTCGCGGATGGTGTTCAGGACCGTGTTGCCGGTGGAGAACTCGTCGTCGACCAGGACCAGCGGGCCGGTGCCCGCCAGCAGCTCGGGGTCCTCCGGCAGCAGCAGGTGCGAGGTGGCGTGCGAGTGGGCCTCCTCGAAGCCGCCCGCCGGTGCGAGGCCCGCGACCGGGCGGCGTGTGGAGTGCAGGTAGGGGGCGGGGCCCAGGCCGTCGGCCACGCAGTGGCCCAGCCCGGTGGCGGTCTCGGCGTAGCCGAGGACGACCGCCGCGGCGGCGCCCTCCGGGCCGAGGAGCTCGCGGACGCGCTCGCCGAGCCCGTGGCCGGCGGCGTACACGGCCGCCGGGGACTGCGGGACGTGCTTGCCCAGCACCTGCGACACCAGCAGGTGCGCCCGCTTGGGGTTGCGCCGCAGGGCCAGTCCGAGGAGTTCCGTCAGCGGCGGCGCCCCTGCCGCCCCTTGGGCATCCTCCAGCCGGACCCCCAGCCGGTCCGCGACCCACGTTCCCGACCACACCGTGTCGATCGTCTTGCCTTCCCTCGTCCTGTGCGTCGTCAACGGCCCGCTCACACCTGGAGCCCGGCCGTGAGGAGGTCGACGAAGCCGACCTCCTCCTTCGCCACGCCGAAGGCCTCGGCGCGCAGCATGGTGCGCTCCGCCCAGGCCCGGTGGGGCTTCACCTCGTTCATCTTGTTCGTGTAGGCGGAACGCATCACTCCGCCGCCGCCGCGCTCGGGCCGCAGGATGTCCTGCGCGTCGCAGAACTCCTCGTGGGAGACCACCGACAGGGCGTGCACGGGTGTCACGTGCGCGGGGTGGATGCAGGTCTTGCCGAGCAGCCCGTTGGCGCGGTCCAGCTCGATCTCGCGCAGGAGCCCGTCCAGGTCGTGCTCGATCAGCGCGGTGCGCAGCTCCTCCACGCCCTCCTCCAGGAAGGGGCTGCGGCGCAGCTGGGGCTTGAAGAGGCGCTGCTGGCTGCGGAAGTACTCCCATACCGGGCCGGTGACCGTGAAGCCGGTGCCGTCGGCGCGGCTCAGGACGTTGACGACGTCGGCGATCACCCCGGCCACGATCTTGACGTCGTAGGCGGTCATGTCGGGGGTGCGGCGCAGCCCGTAGGCGGAGCAGAAGTCGGTCACGCCGAGCCGCAGCGCGAGGACCCGCTCGCGGTGGGCGTCGACCGTCCGGTAGATGGCGGCGAGGGCCGCGGCGCGGGTTTCGAGGTGGAGGAGGTCGGGGGTCTCCAGGACGGGCATGGCATACAGGCGGGCCAGCCCGGCGGCGGCCTCGGCCTGGGCCACGGCGTCGAGGAAGCCGCTGCCGCTGCTCTCGTTGAACTTGGGAAGTACGAATCCGGCCAGCCGCCGCGCGGAGGCGCCCAGGCGGCGCACCAGGTCCGGTATCTGCTCGGGGGTCCGCACGCGGATGAACAGCAGCGGCAGCTCCGAGGCGTCGGGCCCCTCGGCGTCGAGCTCGGCGAACTGCCGGACGAGGTTCTCCTCGGCGCCGGTGACGTCGCCGTCGCTGATGGAATCCTCCAGGCAGAGGACCATGGAGACGACTCCGCGGCCGGCCTGCTTGCGGACGTCCCCGGCGAGGTGGGGGCGGGTGGCCGGGCTGTAGAGCGTGGCGCCCAGCGCGGCGGCGAGGGTACGGGCGGGCGAGGCACCGGTGAATTCCGCCGGTTCCTGGTGGAAGAGGTCCTTACGGACGGTGGGCGATATGTGCCCAAAGTGACGCATGTGCTTCCCCCGTACTGCCTCGGCGGCCCAACTGGCGTGGCCGGTAATAGTACGTACGAACGTGAGTCAAGAGTTCCTCAAGCACATGAAGTTCAGGTAACCCTCTTGCACGATGACCGGCTCTCGGGTTCCGGACAAGGCCCTACGGGGGGCCGCATTGTCCCGCTCCACCCCGGGAGGGCAGGATGACGGGCATGACGCACGCGATGCAGAAGGGCTCGAACATCCCGGTGGCCGCCGTGGCGGTCCGGGCGGTACTGCGCTGGACCGACGGCCCCGACGTACCGGACGTGGACGCTTCCGCGCTGCTCGTGGGCCCGGACGGCCGGGTGCGTTCCGACGAGGACTTCGTCTTCTACAACCAGCCCCGCCACCCCTCGGGAGCCGTCTGGCGGCTCGGCAAGAAGCAGCTCGGCGATTCGATCACCGACGCCGTCCAGGCGGACCTGCGCACGGTGACCCCGGTCGTGGACCGGATCCTCGTCGTCGCCTCCGCCGAGGACGTCCCCTTCCAGAAGGTCCGCGACCTGCGGATCCTCCTCTACGACGCCACCGCGGCCGGCGGCTCCGAACCGCTGGCCTACTTCGACGTGCGGCCCGAGACGGGCGCCGAGACGGCACTGATCTGCGGGGAGCTCTACCGCCGGGGCGAGGGGTGGAAGTTCCGCGCCCTCGGCGAGGGGTACTCCAACGGGCTGGTGGGGCTGGCGACCGACCACGGGATCTCGGTCGACGAGAGCGCCCCCGAGGCACAGGCGGGCCCGCAGGCCACGCCCGCCACGCCCGCCACGCCCGCCGCACCCGGTGACGACGACCGGACGGCCGCCATGGCCCCGCCGGCGCCTCCCACGCAGGCTCCGCCGGCCGCGCAGCCCGCCTACGGGTACCCGCAGCCGGTCTCCCCGGCCCCGGTGCCCGCCCCGGGCGGCGACCCGTCCTTCCGGCTCCCGGTGCAGGGCCCGCAGTTCATCCGCCGCTGACCCACGTGCGCCTGGCCGGACCCCCGCCCGGGGTTCCGGTCAGGCCTTGGTGTTCTTGTAGCCCCGCCCCCACTGGAGCCCCCAGCCGTAGAGCCGGTCCAGCTCGGCCTGGAACCCGTACACGAACTTCACCTCGCGCCGCACGACCAGCTCCCCCTTGACCTTCTCCAGGGAGACGACGGCGCAGGAGCGGGCCTGCGGGGCGCGCTCGTCCAACGGGATCTCGATCCGCGGCCCGGTGACCGGGAAGAGGGTGACCTGGGCGTGCGTGCGGTCGAAGGCCGGGGTCTGGTCGTAGATGTAGACGAAGACGAGCAGCCGCTTGATCTCGTCGGCGTGGTCGAGGTTGATGTAGACGGTCTCCCCCGACGGCGACCCGAACCGGTCGTCGCCGCTGAGCTTGATGTACGGCGGGTCGTTGAGGTCGCCGAGCAGGTTCCCCAGTGGCTGGACGACGCCCCGGGTGCCGTCCGTCAGCTCGTAGAGGCAGCCGATGTCGAGGTCGACGTTGACCATGCCCTGGGTGTGCGCCTGCACCATGTCCGGTTTGAACAGCTTGAACGGGTGCCGGAACAGCCGGCCGCTCTGCCCGGTGCCGCCGCCGATGTCCGAGGTCCGCATGCGCCAGGACAGGTTGACGCGCAGGTTGCCGTGGACCGCCCCCTGTTTGGTGAGCGACACCGTCGGATGTCGTTTGGTCAGCTCGATCGCGTTCGACGAGGCGCTGCCCGACTGGAACTGCACGGCACGGCTGCCCCTGATGCCGTCGAAGAAGCCCATCCCTGCCCCCCTGATCCCCACGGAAACACGGGGGCGGCCGCGCGGTCCTGTGGCGGTATCCACAAGACCGTGCGCGGCCGCCCCTTCGTACTGAAATGGTTCCGCAGTCAGGGCCGGGTCACACCCCGGCCTTGACCTCCGCGGGCTCGTCGCCCTCGCCGCCCTCGGCTTCGAGGCGCTTGTTGCGGCGCACCGAGGACCAGAAGGACCACGCGATCAGGACGACGCCGACGAGGCCGGTGATGACCTCGTTGATCTCGTACTGGATGGTGACGAGCAGGATCACGGCGAGCGCGCCGATGGCGTAGTGCGCGCCGTGCTCCAGGTAGACGTAGTCGTCGAGGGTGCCCTGGCGGACCAGGTAGACCGTCAGCGACCGGACGTACATGGCACCGATGCCGAGGCCGAGGGCCATGAGCACGATGTCGTTGGTGATGGCGAAGGCGCCGATGACCCCGTCGAAGGAGAAGGAGGCGTCGAGGACTTCGAGGTAGAGGAACAGGAAGAAGGCGGCCTTGCCGGCCATGGCGACGGCCGAGACGGACTTGCCGGTCCTCTTCGCCTCTTCCTCGGCCTCGTGCTCGGCCTCCTCCTCTTCCTCGAGCTTGTTCTCGAAGTAGCCGGAGAGGCCGCCGACGATCATGTAGGTGATCAGGCCGAGGACACCGGAGACCAGGACGGTCTGCGCCTTGTCCGCGTGGGCGCCGCCGTGCTGGTGCGCCTGCGTCGCGAAGGTCATCGAGGTGATGACCAGGACGATCAGCGCGATGCAGGCCGACAGCATGTCGATCTTGCCGAGCTTGGCGAGCGGCCGCTCCAGCCAGGCGAGCCACTTGATGTCGCGGTCCTCGAAGATGAAGTCGAGGAAGATCATCAGCAGGAACATGCCGCCGAAGGCGGCGATGGACGGGTGGGCGTCCGTGACCAGCTGCTTGTACAGGTCCTTGTCTCTCAGCGCCAGATCGACGGCCTCGATGGGCCCGATCTTGGCGCTGATCGCGACGATGACGACGGGGAAGACCAGTCGCATGCCGAAGACCGCGATGAGCACGCCGACCGTGAGGAAGATCTTCTGCCAGAAGGCATTCATCTTCTTCAGGATCCCGGCGTTGACCACCGCATTGTCGAAGGACAGCGAGATCTCGAGGATGGACAGGATCGCCACGATTCCAAAAGCGGTCCACCCCCCGTAGAACACCGCTGCGACCAGACCGAGCGCAGTGACTGCGAACGACCAGCCGAAGGTTTTGAGAACCACTGGCACCCCATCGTCTTGTACGGCTTTACGAAACGTTGACCCCGAAGTCTAGAGCGATGCCCCTGAGGCCCGACGCGTACCCCTGCCCTACCGCACGGAACTTCCATTCACCCCCGTACCGGTAGACCTCGCCGAAGATCATCGCGGTTTCGCTGGAGGCATCCTCGGAAAGGTCGTACCGGGCCAGTTCCTGGCCGTCCGCCTGATTCACCACGCGGATGAAGGCATTGCTGACCTGGCCGAAGCTCTGCCGGCGGACATCCGCCTCGTGGATCGAGACCGGAAAAACGATCTTGTCGACGCGCTCCGGGACCTTGGTGAGGTCGATGATGATCGACTCGTCGTCGCCCTCGCCCTCGCCGGTGAGGTTGTCCCCCGTGTGTTCGACGGATCCCTCGGGGCTCTTGAGGTTGTTGTAGAAGACGAAGTACTCGTCCCCGAGGACCCGGCCGTCGCTGCACAGCAGCGCGCTGGCGTCGAGGTCGAAGTCTGCTCCCGTGGTCGAGCGCGCGTCCCATCCGAGGCCGATCAGAACCCGGGTGAGGTTCGGTGCGGCCTTGGAGAGGGAGACATTGCCCCCCTTGGCGAGTGTGACGCCCATGTTGTGGTCCTCCCCGGACGACGGTGTGGCGGTGGTAGGGCCGGCAAGCCGGTACAGCCGTAAAGCCCGTCCGGCGCCGTACACAGGTGCACGGCGCCGGACGGGTGAACTGCTCTCAGGCTCAGACGTTGACGCCGAAGTCCTGCGCGATGCCGCGCAGGCCCGAGGCGTAACCCTGGCCGATGGCACGGAACTTCCACTCCGCGCCGTTGCGGTACAGCTCGCCGAAGACCATGGCGGTCTCGGTCGAGGCGTCCTCGGAGAGGTCGTAGCGGGCGAGCTCGCTGTTGTCGGCCTGGTTCACGACGCGGATGTACGCGTTGCGGACCTGGCCGAAGCTCTGCTGGCGGCTCTCGGCCTCGTAGATCGACACCGGGAAGACGATCTTGGCGACATCGGCCGGGACACCGGCGAGGTTCACCTTGATCGCCTCGTCGTCGCCCTCGCCCTCACCGGTGGTGTTGTCACCGGTGTGCTCGACCGAGCCGTCGGGGCTCTTCAGGTTGTTGAAGAAGACGAAGTTCGAGTCGTTGGCGACCTTGCCCTGGTCGTTGGTCAGGATCGCGCTGGCGTCGAGGTCGAAGTCGACACCGGTGGTGGTGCGAGCGTCCCAGCCCAGACCGACGATGACCGCCGTCAGGTTAGGCGCGGCCTTGGTCAGCGAGACGTTGCCGCCCTTGCTGAGGCTGACTCCCACGGGTCCTCCATTGGGTTCTGTGTGGGGCGGGGCCCCGTCGTGCGGTTGCTACCGGATCAACGCTTCGATCCTAGTGACGGGTTCCCGCTTGTAGGCGGTTTTCTCAGAGGCTGTCGAGGGCCTTGATGTACTCGTTCAGGTCACGGGCGTCGGGCAGGCCGTTGACGACGGTCCAGCGCACGACGCCGTCCTTGTCGATGATGAAGGTGCCGCGGACCGCGCAGCCCTTGTCCTCGTCGAAGACCCCGTAGGCGCGCGAGGTCTCCCCGTGCGGCCAGAAGTCCGACAGGAGCGGGTACTCCAGACCCTCCTGCTCCCCGAAGACCCGCAGCGTCGGCACGGAGTCGTTGGAGACGGCGAGGAGCTGTACGTCGTCGTTCTGGAAGCGCGGCAGCTGGTCGCGCAGCTCGCACAGCTCGCCCGTGCAGACGCCGGTGAAGGCGAACGGGTAGAAGAGCAGCACGACGGCCTTCTCCCCCCGGAAGTCGGAGAGCCGCACGGTGGCGCCGTGGTTGTCCTTGAGTTCGAAGTCGGGGGCCTTGTCGCCGACCTGGACCGCCATCTCTCGCTTCCCTTCGTTCCTTCGTCCGGGTCCCGCCGGAGGAGGTCCGGCGGGGTTGGGCTGTTCGGGTGAGGCACAGCCTAGTGCCGTGGTCGCCGCGCCGGGTGCGGGCGGGCCCGGAACGCACACGCCCCGCCGCCCCCGGGTGGCCCGGGTGCGGCGGGGCGTGCGTGCGTCCGTTCGGTCGCGGGGCGCGGTTCAGCGCTTCTTGGCGGCCGTCTTGGGGGTCACCAGCTTGGTGGCGCCCCACTCCTTGCCGACGGGAAGGCCCTTGGCCAGCGAGAGGCCGGCGGTCTCTGCGGCTTCCTTGATGTCGCTGGCCTCGACGTAGCCGGGGCGGCCCGTCTTGGGGGTCAGCAGCAGGATCAGTGCGCCGTCCTCGATCAGCTCGGTGGCATCGACCAGTGAGTCCGCCAGATCGCCGTCGTCCTCCCGGAACCACAGCAGTACGGCGTCCGCGACGTCGTCGTAGTCCTCGTCGACGAGCTCGCCGACGAGCTCCTCGACGACGTCACGGAATTCCTGATCGACGTCGTCGTCGTAGCCGATCTCCTGGACCACCTGTTCGGACTGGAAACCCAGCCGGGCGGCCAGGTTCTCCGCGTGGTCCGCGGTCGCGCTCACGGGGTGCCTCCTGCTCATGTTCGGTGAATGTCTTCGGCGGCGCGCGTACGCGCAGCATTGGGCGTAGTCCACACGGGCGCGGCGGATCGCGCAAGTACCCGGCCGCCGAGACCGTCGAAACGGTGACGATTACGGCCGTCTCGTCGCAACTTTCAGCCTTCCCGCGTACACGTCTGGTGATGCATCCCACACCATTGCAGCTCATTCGGCATCGGTTGAGGACTTTCCTACCTGTTTGAGGGACGAACGGCCTTACGAACTAGTTGACCGGTCTGGGCGTAGGGTTGCCGTTTGGCCGGACCGCCTCCGATCCTCCCGTCCCCCGGGCTCCCCTGCCGACTCCAGGGAATACCCAGCGGTAAAGATGACGATTTCGGCCGAGCGTAAGACCATGGGAGGCGGCGCCGCCCAGTTACGGCATCAGCACGACTCCCCCGACAGCGAAGGAACAGCGTGGCTTCCGCATCCGATCGCAATCCGATCATCATTGGCGGCCTGCCGAGTCAGGTCCCGGACTTCGATCCGGAGGAGACGCAGGAGTGGCTCGACTCCCTGGACGCCGCCGTCGACGAGCGGGGCCGTGAACGTGCCCGCTACCTGATGCTGCGCCTGATCGAGCGGGCCCGCGAGAAGCGCGTGGCCGTGCCCGAGATGCGCTCCACGGACTACGTCAACACGATCGCCACCAAGGACGAGCCGTTCTTCCCCGGCAACGAGGAGATCGAGCGCAAGGTCCTCAACGCCACGCGGTGGAACGCGGCCGTCATGGTCTCGCGCGCCCAGCGCCCCGGTATCGGCGTCGGCGGCCACATCGCCACCTTCGCCTCCTCCGCCTCCCTGTACGACGTGGGCTTCAACCACTTCTTCCGCGGCAAGGACGAGGGCGACGGCGGCGACCAGATCTTCTTCCAGGGCCACGCCTCCCCCGGCATCTACGCCCGCGCCTACCTCCTGGACCGGCTGACCGAGCAGCAGCTCGACGCGTTCCGCCAGGAGAAGTCGAAGGCCCCGTACGGCCTGTCGAGCTACCCGCACCCGCGGCTGATGCCGGACTTCTGGGAGTTCCCGACCGTGTCGATGGGCCTCGGCCCGCTCGGTGCGATCTACCAGGCCCGGATGAACCGGTACATGGAGGCGCGCGGGATCGCGGACACCTCCAAGTCCCACGTCTGGGCGTATCTCGGCGACGGCGAGATGGACGAGCCGGAGTCGCTCGGCCAGCTGTCGATCGCGGCCCGCGAGGGCCTCGACAACCTGACCTTCGTCGTCAACTGCAACCTCCAGCGCCTCGACGGCCCGGTGCGCGGCAACGGCAAGATCATCCAGGAGCTGGAGTCGCAGTTCCGCGGCGCCGGCTGGAACGTCATCAAGCTGATCTGGGACCGCTCCTGGGACCCGCTGCTGGCCCAGGACCGCGACGGCATCCTGGTCAACAAGATGAACTCCACGCCGGACGGGCAGTTCCAGACGTACGCCACCGAATCGGGTGCGTACATCCGTGAGCACTTCTTCGGCGGCGACCAGCGGCTGCGCGCGATGGTCGAGAACATGACCGACTACCAGATCCAGCACCTGGGCCGCGGCGGCCACGACCACAAGAAGGTGTACGCGGCGTACGCGGCGGCCAAGGCGCACAAGGGCCAGCCGACGGTGATCCTGGCCCAGACGGTCAAGGGCTGGACCCTCGGCCCGAACTTCGAGGGCCGCAACGCGACGCACCAGATGAAGAAGCTGACGGTCGACGACCTCAAGCGCTTCCGCGACCGCCTGCACATCCCGATCACCGACCAGCAGCTGGAGAGCGGCGCGCCGCCGTACTACCACCCGGGCCGCAACTCGCCCGAGATCCAGTACATGCACGACCAGCGCAGCGCCCACGGCGGCTACGTGCCGACCCGCGTGGTGCGCGCGAAGCCGCTGCAGCTGCCGGACGACAAGGCCTACGCGGCGGCCAGGAAGGGCTCGGGCCAGCAGTCGATCGCCACCACGATGGCCTTCGTCCGCATCCTGAAGGACCTGATGCGGGACAAGGAGATCGGCAAGCGCTTCGTGCTGATCGCGCCCGACGAGTACCGCACCTTCGGCATGGACGCCTTCTTCCCGAGCGCCAAGATCTACAACCCGCTGGGGCAGCAGTACGAGGCGGTCGACCGCGACCTGCTGCTCGCGTACAAGGAGTCCCCGACCGGCCAGATGCTGCACGACGGCATCTCGGAGGCGGGCTGCACGGCCTCGCTGATCGCCGCGGGTTCGGCGTACGCCACGCACGGCGAGCCGCTGATCCCGGTCTACGTCTTCTACTCGATGTTCGGTTTCCAGCGCACGGGTGACCAGTTCTGGCAGATGGCCGACCAGTTGGCGCGCGGTTTCGTCCTCGGCGCGACCGCCGGCCGGACCACCCTGACGGGTGAGGGCCTCCAGCACGCCGACGGTCACTCCCAGCTGCTGGCGTCGACGAACCCGGGCTGCATCGCGTACGACCCGGCCTACGGCTACGAGATCGCGCACATCGTCCAGGACGGTCTGCGGCGCATGTACGGGCCGGAGGCGGAGGACGTCTTCTACTACCTGACGGTCTACAACGAGCCGATCCAGCACCCGGCCGAGCCGGCCGGCGTCGACGTGGACGGCATCCTCAAGGGCATCCACCGGGTGTCGCAGGGCACTTCGGGCACCATCGGCGCGCAGCTCATGGCCTCGGGCGTGGCGGTGCCGTGGGCGCTGGAGGCGCAGCGGATCCTGGCGGCCGAGTGGAACGTACGGGCGGACGTCTGGTCGGCGACCTCCTGGAACGAGCTGCGCCGCGAGGCCGTCGAGGTGGAGGAGCACAACCTGCTCCACCCGGAGGAGGAGCAGCGCGTCCCGTACGTGACGCGCAAGCTGTCCGGCGCGGAGGGGCCGTTCGTGGCGGTCTCCGACTGGATGCGCTCCGTCCCGGACCAGATCTCGCGGTGGGTGCCCGGCGCGTACACCTCGCTGGGTGCGGACGGTTTCGGTTTCGCGGACACGCGCGGCGCGGCCCGCCGCTTCTTCCACATCGACGCCCAGTCGGTGGTCCTGGCGACGCTCACCGAGCTCGCCAAGGAGGGCAAGATCGACCGCTCGGTCCTGAAGCAGGCGGTCGACCGCTACCAGCTCCTGGACGTGACGGCCGCCGACCCGGGCGCGGCGGGCGGCGACGCCTGACCAGGCCACGAGCGCGACCCGTGCGGGCCCCGGCAGCTGCCGGGGCCCGCACCCCTTTATGGGTTCCTTACGATGCTCGGCATGAAGGAACCCTCCCCCCAGGCTCGCTGGGAGCGCCTCACGCAGGCTCCCCTGCTGGTGCTCGCCGTGACCTTCGCGGTGGCCTACGCCGTGCCCATCGTCGCGCCCGACGCGGACCCTGCGGTGCACCGCGCGTGCACGCACGCGGAGTGGGTGGTGTGGGGGGCCTTCGCCGCCGACTACCTGATGCGGCTGGGGCTCTCGACGGACCGCAAGGTCTTCGTACGGACCCACTGGCTGGACCTGGCCGCCGTGGTGCTGCCCCTCGTACAGCCGCTGCGGCTGCTCCGGCTGGTCGCCACCCTGCTGCTGGTGGGCAGGCGGGCCCGGATGGCTCCGCAGATCCGGCTCACGACCTACGTGGCCGGCGCCGTCGTGGGCCTGCTGATGTTCGGCTCCCTCGCCGTGCTGAGCGTGGAGCGCGACGCGCCCAACGGGAACATCAAGAACCTGGGCGACGCGGTGTGGTGGTCCTTCACCACCATGACCACCGTCGGGTACGGCGACCACTCCCCCACCACCGGCCTGGGACGCGTCCTGGCCGTCGGCCTGATGCTGTCGGGGATCGCCCTGCTCGGTGTGGTGACCGCGAACATCGCCGCCTGGTTCATCGCCCGCTTCGAGCGCGACGACCAGGTGGAACGGCTCCAGCTGGCGGCCATCCTGGAACTCCAGGCCGAGGTACGGGCGCTGCGCACCGAGGTGGCGGCGCTGGGCGGCGGGCCGGCCGCCCCGGACGGGCAGCCGGCCGCCCCCGCGCCGCGCGAGGCTACGTCTCCCACACCTTGAACGCCCTCACCTGGTAGGGCGACTGCGGCAGCCAGACCCCGTCGCCCGGGTAGGTCTGGAACTCGCCGGTCTCCTGGCACACCGCCGACTGGTAGGTGGTCACCGGGCGGCCGGTCCGGTTGGCGAGGGACTGGGCGGTGGTCCCGGCGGGCAGGGCGGTGCAGCTGTTGATCTCCAGGGTGCTGAGCTCGTGGGTCTGCCGGGCGCCCTTGAAATCCGGCTTCGCCCACAGGCACAGCTGCCCGGTGGCGCAGGCCCCGAGCGCGGCCGGCCCGGCGGCGTGCGCCGCGCCGTTGCTGCTCGGGATGAGGGCGGCGAGGGCCAGACCGACAACGGCGAGAGTGGTGCTCCACGTACGCATGACGGGTCAACTCCTTGTGGACGGGCGGGCCCCGGACCGTTTCCTGAGCTCCGCCGACACCACGCTGACCTGGGCCGACGGCCGGGCGGAAGGGGCCGCGGGCCGGTCCACCCTGATAGGCGACAGCCCCGCGGGAACCGTCCGCAGGGGCTGTCGTACGTACGGAGTTGACGCCTCCGGCACGGGCCGCGCCGGTGGGGGCACAGCGGGGGGCACCCCGAAAGAGTTGCCGGCCGCGGCCGGAGCGAGCGTGCCGAGGACGGCGGCGGCCGTTCACCAACGGCCCAACGCCGCAGCCACCTTCACGGCCGTCACGGGTACCCTGACCGCTCACTGAGCGTCAGATTCGGCCTCGGAAAGGACCCCGCAGTGACGACCGACGAGCGGCCCGAGCCGGCGGGCGGGCTGCGCGAGCGCAAGAAGCGGCGCACCCGGGACGCGCTGCTGCGCGCCGCCCTGCTGCTCTTCATCTCCCAGGGGTACGAGCGGACCACCGTCGACGAGATCACCGACGCCGTGGACGTGTCCCAGCGCACCTTCTTCCGCTACTTCGCCAACAAGGAAGAGGTCGCCTTCGCCGTCCAGGAGCTGGTCGAGTCGCACTTCTTCGCCGAGCTGGAGGCCCGGCCCGCCGCCGAGGGCCCCCTCGCGGCCATACGGGGCGCGGTGCTCGCCGCCTGGGACACCGTCGAGGAGGCACTCTCCGAGGTGGTCCCCGTCGACCTCTACATGCGCAGCTACCGGCTGATCGAATCCACCCCGGCCCTGCTCGCCGTGCACCTGCGGCGCTCCACGGACCTGGAGGAGCGCATCGCGCGGCTGGTCGCCGACCGCGAGGGCCTGGACGTGGACGCCGATCCGCGGCCGCGGGTGGCCGTCGCCGCGTTCTCGGGCGTGATGAGGGTCACCGGGCGGCTGTGGGGGCAGGGCCAGGACACCAGCGTGGCCGCGATCCGGCGGATGACGGAGACGTACCTCGACCAGATCTCCCCGTCCCTGGCCGCCGATTGGAGCCGCGCGCCCGCCGCGGGCCGCGCATGACCGGGGCGGCGGGGCGGCGGTCGCGGGTCCCACGATCGGCCGTGAGCCCGGTCACCCGGCGCGCCACGGCCGGAGGGGGTCTCCTACGCTGGTCCCAGTGAACCTGCCCGGCCTCGCCCACTCCACCGCTCCCGCCGCCGACCCGCGTCCTGCCGCCCTGCGCGCCCTGCTCGCGCTCGCGGTGGTCTTCATCATGCTGGCCACCACCGGCTGGACGGCCGTGCACCGCCCCGACAGCGGTGCCCCGATGCGGGCCGCCGCGCTCGCCGCGTGGGCGCAGGCCCGGATCGACGGCCGCCCCGTACCGCCCGCGAACGCGCCCGCCCGTACGGTGGCCCGGTTCTTCGGCAGCCTCGACGGCGCCCAGCGGGCCCGGCTCGCCGACGGCTACCCCCTCGTCGTGGGCAACCTCGACGGGGCCCCCGCCACCACCCGCTACCGGGCCAACCTGCGGGGCCTCCAGCAGGCCGGCGAGGTCGAGGAGGCCCGTGGCCGCGATGTCGCGCTGACCCCGGCCGACCGGGCCAACGCCACGCGCCGCGCCCACCGCTTCGCCTCGCTCGCCGAGCCGGGCCGGCAGATCCTCGCCTTCGACCCCACCGGCGGCGGCCTGGTCGCCGAGGTCTTCGGCGACCTGGACCGGGCCCGCCGGGTCTCGGTGATCGTCCCCGGAGTCGACACCGACCTGCTCACCTTCGAGCGCACCCAGCGCCGTTTCACCGCCCCCGTCGGCATGGCCGAGTCCCTGTACGAGGCCCAGCGCGCGGCCGCGCCGGACGCGGACACGGCCGTCATCGCCTGGGCCGGCTACACGGCGCCCACCGGGGTCGGCATGGACGCGGCCACCGGCCACATGGCCGTCGACGGAGCCGTCCGGCTGAAGGCGCTGGCCGGCGCCCTGCCCGGGGGCTCGACCGTGGCGCTGTTCTGCCACAGCTACGGATCGGTGGTGTGCGGGGTCGCCGCGCACGAACTGCCCGCCCGGGTCACGGACGTGGTGGTCGCGGGCAGCCCCGGGATGCGCGCGGAGAACGTCGCCGGACTGCACACCTCGGCCCGGGTGTGGGCCACGCGGGACGAGGGCGACTGGATCGCGGACGTCCCGCACCTGGAGGTCGGCGGGCTGGGCCACGGGGCCGATCCGGTGTCCCCGGAGTTCGGCGCGCGGCTGCTGTCCTCGGCGACGGCCAAGAGCCACACCGGCTATTTCGCGCCAGGCACCGACTCGGTGGACAACTTCGCCAAGATCGGAACCGGCGCGTTCGGTTCCGTTGTCTGCGCGACCGGGGACGACACCTGCCGAGGTGGAATTTCCGGGGCAGAGCAGGACTGACGCGCGTAGAGGCCCGGAAATCGGTCCCCGCAACGAGGGGGACGCACGGGGCCGCCTCCCTTTACCATGTGCCGCATGGGTGACGTACTGGCCGGAAACCATGCCGTCTGGGAGTTCGACTCGGACTCGGTGCTCATCCGCTTCGCACGGGGGATCAGAACGCCGAGGACGCCGAGACTCCTGCACGCCCTCGGAACGCGCCGGATCCCCCTGGAAGCGGTGTCCGGGGTGACCGTGACCGCCGGCAGGCGGGACACGGTGGTGCTGCGCGCCGTGCCGAGGCCGGGCGCGGATCCGCTGATGGAGGCCGCGGCGGGCCAGCTGAAGGAAGCCTGCGACCCGTACCGGCTGGTGCTGCCGGGCGAACGGGCGCCGCGGGCCGCCGCCTTCGCGGACGCGCTGCGGTCCCGGCTGGGGGCCGATGCCGCCGAGCCGGCGGAGCGCTTCCTGGTCGACGCGCCGCAGCCGCCGGTCCAGCTGAAGGCGTACGACGCGCGCGTCGGCTTCGACGGCTCGGCCGTCACCTTCCACTGGTCCCGTACGGGCGCCACCAGCACCAAGTGGAAGGCGGGCGACCAGCGGTACGCGCTGTCCGCGCTGACCGGGATCGAGTGGAGCTCCCCGGAACGGCCGGGCGGCCACCTGCGGCTCCTCGTACGGGACACCGCCACCGACCCGCGCCCGGACCACGACCTGGCCGCGGCCGTCTTCGGCGTGGGCTACGGGGCGGTGCACGAGTCCCTGCCGTTCGCGGCATCGGTCCTCGCCGCCCTGCGCGCCCGCACACCGGTGGCCTCGATCCCCCGGGCCCGCTCGGGCGACGAACGCCTGCGCCACCTGAACGAGCTCCACTCGGCGGGCCTCCTCACGGACGCCGAGTACACGGCCCTGCGCGACCGCTGCGCGGCCGGACCGCTGTGACCGCCGCGGGCCGGGGCCCGCGGGGTCAGGACTCGCGGGCCGCCGACGTGAACGTCATGTCGGGGTAGCGGTCGCCGGCCACGCGGGACGCGATCGGCTCCAGGAGGGCCAGCTCCGGCCCCGTCAGGGTGATCCGCGTCGCGGCGGCGTTCTCCGCGAGGCGCGCGGCCTTGCGGGTGCCCGGGATCGGGATCACGGTCAGCCCGTGCACGGCCGCCCGCTGCTGCACCCACGCCAGCGCGATCTGCGCCGGGCTCGCCCCGTGCGCCCCGGCGATCTCCCGCACCGGAGCCAGCAGCTCCGCGTTCGCCTTCGCGTTGTCGCCGCTGAACCGCGGCTGGTGGCGCCGGAAGTCCCCCTCCGAGAGCTCCGTCGACGCGTCGGCGAAGGACCCGGTCAGGAAGCCCCGCCCCAGCGGGGAGTACGGCACGAAGGCCACGCCCAGCTCCGCCGCCGCCCCCACCGCACTGCGCTCCACGTCCCGGCTGAACAGCGACCACTCCGACTGGAGCGCCGCGATCGGGTGCACGGCGTGCGCCTCGCGCAGCTCGGCCCCCGTCACCTCGCTGAGCCCCAGGTGCCGCACCTTCCCCTCCTGCACCAGCTCGGCCATCGCGCCCACCGACTCGGCGAACGGCACGGCCGGGTCTCGCCGGTGCATGTAGTAGAGGTCGATGACGTCCACGCCGAGCCGCCGCAGGCTGTCCTCCACCGCCCGGCGGATGTAGGCGCGGTCGTTGCGGATGCCCCGGTACTGCGGGTCGTCGTTGCGCTCTATGGCGAACTTCGTCGCCAGGGTGATCTCGTCCCGGTGCGCGGCCACGAAGGGGGCGAGGAACTCCTCGTTCCGCCCCCGCCCGTAGACGTCCGCGGTGTCGAGGAGGGTGACCCCGGCGGCCAGCGCCGCGTCCAGGGTCGCGCGGGCCTCCGCCTCGTCGGTGTCCCCGTAGAACTCGCTCATGCCCATGCAGCCGAGGCCCTGGACCCCGACCAGCGGGCCGCCCTTGCCCAGTTCGACCTGCTCGATGACCGTGCCGTGCTCCGTCATTGACGTGCCTTCCCCGAATACATCCCGATTTTGTAGTCCAGTACCGCGAGCGCGTCCGTCAGCTCAGTGATCCGCGCCCGCACCTCGCGCCGTGTCCGCTCCAGCAGTTCGCGCCGCTCGTCCACCGTGTGCTCGCCCTCGCGGACCAGCTCGGCGTAGCGGACCATGTCCGCCACCGACATCCCCGTGGCGCGCAGCTTGCCCACGAACGCCAGCCAGTGGAGGTCCTGGTCCGTGAACCGCCGCTGGCCCGAGTGGGAGCGGTCCACGTGCGGCATCAGGCCGATCCGCTCGTACCAGCGCAGCGTGTGCTGGGTCAGACCGGTCCGGGCCTCCACCTCGCTGATCGTGTACCGCGTCTGCGTCAGGCTCAGGCTCTGGCTCATGGGCCCCACGCTAAAACCCTTGAGTGCACTCCAAGCAAGTAGGCTCGGCGGCATGGACAGCGTGGAGACCCTGCACAGCCTGCGGACCATCGAGAACTGGCCGGTGCCGACCGCCGCGGCGGCCGTCGTGCGCGCCGACGGGAGCCTGGCCGGCTCCCACGGGCCCGTCGGCCACCGCTTCCCCCTCGCCTCGGTGACCAAGCCGCTCGCCGCGTACGCGGCCCTCGTGGCGTACGAGGAGGGGGCGATCGAGCTCGACGAGCCGGCCGGCCCCGAGGGGTCGACGGTCCGTCACCTCCTCGCGCACACCAGCGGCCTGGCCTTCGACGAGCACCGCGCGAGCGCCCCGCCCGGGCAGCGCCGGCTGTACTCGAACGCCGGTTTCGAGGTGCTGGGCGACCACATCGCCAAGGCCACCGGCATCCCCTTCGCGGAGTACCTGCACCAGGCGGTCTTCGAGCCGCTCGGCATGACCGCGAGCGCCCTGGAGGGCTCGCCCGCCAAGGACGGCGTCTCGACCGTCGCCGACCTCGTCCGGTTCGCGGCCGAGCTCCAGGCGCCCCGGCTGCTCGACGTCCGCACGGTCGCCGAGGCCACCTCCGTCGTCCACCCGGGCCTCAAGGGCGTCCTGCCCGGCTACGGGCACCAGTCCCCCAACGACTGGGGGCTCGGGATGGAGATCCGCGACGGCAAGTCCCCGCACTGGACGGGCACCTCGTCCTCGCCCCGCACCTTCGGGCACTTCGGGCAGTCCGGCACCTTCCTGTGGGTGGATCCCGACGCGCGCGCCGCGTGCGTGGCCCTGACGGACCGCGCCTTCGGCCCGTGGGCCGTGGAGGCGTGGACCCCGTTCACCGACGCGGTCCTGGCCGAACTCCGGACCCGCTAGCCCGGGAACTCCCAGATCAGCAGCTCCCCCGGGGATCCGGCGGTGATCTCCAGGTCCCGCTCGGCGGTGATCCGCACCGAGTCCCCGGGGCCCAGCTCCTGCCCGTCCAGGCGCAGGTCCCCGCGCACGACGTGCAGGTACACGTACGGCGCCGCAGGTACGGGGACCCGCTCGCCCGCGCCCGGCCGCCGCACGTGCAGCACGGCGCCGGCACCGGGGATCTCGTAGCGCGCGTCGTCGGAGACGCTCCTGACCACCTCGTACGAGGGATCGCCGCCGGCGGCGAGCGGCGCGAGCCACATCTGCACGAAGCGCAGCGGCACCTCCCCGTCGTTGCGCTCCACGTGCCGCGCGCCGGATCCGGCGCTGAGCCGCTGTACGTCGCCGGGCCGGACCAGGCCCTTCTCCCCGGTGCTGTCCTGATGGGTGAGTTCGCCCTCGGTGACCCAGGTCACGATCTCGGTGTGGCTGTGCGGGTGCTCGTCGAATCCGGCACCCGGCCGCAGGAACTCCTCGTTGCAGGCCAGGACCGGGCCGAAGCGCAGGTTGTCGGGGTCGTAGAAGGACCCGAAGGAGAAGGCGTGCCGGGTGGTGATCCCGGCGGCCGGGTCCCCGCCCTCGTACCGGTCGGCGCCACGGCGTACATCAATCATGGGGGCCACCGTAGCCGCCGCGCACGGGCCGGACGCGGGACCGGACTCCGCGCGGGCTTCCCGATAAGGCAGTCTTGTCCCGTGCCCCAACCCGAACGTGAGCATTCCCCCGCGACACACGCCGCGCATCCCGTGATCGCCCACCCGCACACCGCGACGCTGCGGCGGCTGGAGAAGTCCTCCGGCCGGCTCGCCGCCAACGCGATCGCGCGGATGGACGAGACCCTGCCGTGGTACCGGGCGATGCCCCCGGAGAACCGGTCCTGGATCGGCCTGGTCGCGCAGGCCGGTATCGCCGCGTTCACGGAGTGGTTCCGGCACCCGGAGACCCCGCAGGCGATCTCCACCGACGTCTTCGGAACGGCTCCGCGCGAGCTGACCCGGGCGATCACCCTGCGCCAGACCGTGGAGATGGTCCGCACCACGATCGAGGTCATGGAGGCCGCGATCGAGGAGGTCGCGGCCCCGGGCGACGAGCAGATCCTGCGCGAGGCCCTGCTGGTGTACGCGCGGGAGATCGCCTTCGCGACGGCCCAGGTGTACGCGCAGGCCGCCGAGGCGCGCGGCGCGTGGGACGCCCGGCTGGAGTCCCTGGTGGTGAACGCGGTGCTCTCCGGCGAGGCCGACGAGGGCGCCCTGTCGCGGGCGGCGGCCCTCGGCTGGAACTCCCCGGAGCACGTGTGCGTGGTGCTGGGCACCGCGCCCGAGGGGGACAGCGAGCTGACGGTCGAGGCGATCCGGCGCGCGGCCCGCCACCACAAGCTCCAGGTCCTCACGGGGGTGCTCGGGGACCGCCTCGTCGTCATCGCGGGCGGCAGCGACAACCCGATGCAGGTGGCGAAATCCCTGATCGGGCCGTTCGCGGCCGGCCCGGTGGTGGCCGGCCCGGTGGTGCCCGACCTGCTGAACGCGACGAAGTCGGCGCAGGCCGCGGCGGCCGGGCTGAAGGCCTGCACGGCCTGGCAGGACGCCCCTCGGCCGGTGCTGGCGGACGACCTCCTGCCGGAGCGGGCCATCGCGTCGGATCCCGCCGCCAGAGAACAGCTGGTGGAGGAGATCTACAGACCGCTCGAGGAGGCGGGCTCCGCGCTGCTGGAGACGCTGAGCGTCTATCTGGAGCAGGCGAGCAGCCTCGAAGGCGCGGCCCGGATGCTCTTCGTACACCCGAACACGGTGCGCTACCGGCTGCGACGTGTGACCGACGTCACCGGCTGGTCACCCTCCGATGTCCGTTCTGCGTTCACCCTGCGGATCGCCCTGATTCTCGGGCGTCTGGCCGACGGCGATCCCCAGTCCTAGACTTTTGTCGGACATCAACAATTACCCCGACCGTTCTTGGTCCCTGTCCCCACGGGTGGCAGGGCCCATCCACAAGAGAGAGTGTGAGGGTGCTCGTACTCGTCGCTCCCGGCCAAGGCGCTCAGACGCCCGGCTTCCTGACTCCCTGGCTCGACCTCCCCGGCGCCCTTGAGCGCGTCCAGGGCTGGTCGGACGCCATCGGGCTCGACCTTGCCCACTACGGCACGAAGGCCGACGCGGACGAGATCCGCGACACGGCCGTGGCCCAGCCGCTGCTGGTCGCCGCAGGTCTCCTGTCCGCCGAGGCTCTCGGCTCCCGCGCTGCGTTCGGCGCCGTCGCCGGCCACAGCGTCGGTGAGATCACCGCCGCCGCGTACGCGGGCGTGCTCTCCGAGACCGACGCGCTGAAGTTCGTCCGTACGCGCGGTCTGGCCATGGCCGAGGCCTCCGCCGTCACCGAGACCGGCATGGCCGCGGTCCTCGGCGGCGACCGCGACGTGGTCGTCGCACACCTGGAGAAGCTGGGTCTGACCCCCGCCAACATCAACGGCGCGGGCCAGATCGTGGCCGCCGGCACCATGGAGCAGATCGCTGCCCTGGAGGCCGACAAGCCCGAAGGCTCCATGAAGGTCGTCGCCCTCAAGGTCGCGGGCGCCTTCCACACGCACCACATGGCCCCCGCGGTCGCCACGCTGGAGAAGGCCGCCGCGGACCTGTCCCTGACGGACCCGGCGCTGAAGTACGTGTCGAACAAGGACGGCCTCGTCGTCACCACGGGCGCCGACGTCGTCGCCCGCCTGGTCGGCCAGGTCGCGAACCCGGTCCGCTGGGACCTGTGCATGGAGACGTTCGCCGAGCTGGGCGTCACGGGGATCATCGAACTCTCCCCCGGCGGCACCCTGACGGGTCTGGCCAAGCGGGCGCTGAAGGGCGTACCGAACGTGGCTCTGAAGACCCCGGACGATCTCGAGAAGGCCGCGGCGCTCGTCGCCGAGCAGACGGCCTGAGAGAAGGAGCCCACAGAGCATGTCCAAGATCAAGCCGGCCAAGGGCTCCCCGTACGCCCGCATTCTCGGCGTCGGCGGCTACCGTCCGACGCGCGTGGTGCCCAACGAGGTCATCCTCGAGACGATCGACTCGTCCGACGAGTGGATCCGTTCCCGCTCCGGTATCGCGACCCGGCACTGGGCCTCGCCCCAGGAGACCGTCGCCGCGATGTCGGTGGAGGCCTCGGGCAAGGCGCTGGCCGATGCCGGTGTCGCCCCCGAGCAGATCGGTGCGGTGATCGTCTCGACGGTCTCGCACTTCAAGCAGACCCCGGCCGTCGCGACCGAGATCGCGCACCGGATCGGCGCGGGCAAGCCCGCGGCCTTCGACATCTCCGCGGGCTGTGCCGGTTTCGGCTACGGCCTGACCCTGGCCAAGGGCATGGTGGTGGAGGGGTCCGCGGAGTACGTCCTCGTCATCGGCGTGGAGCGGCTTTCGGACCTCACCGACCTGGAGGACCGCGCGACGGCCTTCCTGTTCGGCGACGGCGCCGGCGCCGTGGTCGTCGGCCCCTCGGACGAGCCGGCCATCGGCCCCACGGTGTGGGGTTCGGAGGGCGACAAGTCCGAGACCATCAAGCAGACCGTGCCGTGGGACGAGTACCGCACGGACGACAGTGGTCAGAAGTTCCCGGCCATCACGCAGGAGGGTCAGGCGGTCTTCCGCTGGGCCGTCTTCGAGATGGCCAAGGTGGCCCAGCAGGCGCTCGACGCCGCCGGGATCACCGCGGACGACCTGGACGTCTTCATCCCGCACCAGGCAAACATGCGGATCATCGACTCGATGGTGAAGACTCTGAAGCTGCCGGAGCACGTCACGGTCGCCCGTGACGTGGAGACCACCGGCAACACCTCGGCCGCCTCGATCCCGCTCGCTATGGAGCGGCTCCTGGCGACCGGTGCGGCGAAGAGCGGCGACACCGCGCTCGTCATCGGCTTCGGGGCGGGGCTCGTCTACGCCGCGACGGTCGTTACCCTCCCCTAGGACCGGATTCCGCTTTCCCGGTCCGCATATCAGTTACCCAGAGAAGGAGCGCCACATGGCCGCCACGCAGGAAGAGATCGTCGAGGGTCTCGCGGAGATCGTCAACGAGATCGCCGGTATCCCCGTTGAGGACGTCGAGATCGACAAGTCCTTCACCGACGACCTGGACGTCGACTCGCTGTCCATGGTCGAGGTCGTCGTCGCCGCCGAAGAGCGCTTCGACGTCAAGATCCCGGACGAGGACGTCAAGAACCTCAAGACGGTCGGCGACGCCGCCGGCTACATCCTGAAGCACCAGGCCTGAGCCTGACGAGCGTTTGTCGCCACCCGGCGGTGGCGCCGTGACAATTCAGCACCCCCTGAGACGTGGAGAAAGAATTCCTGTGAGCCCGACCAATCGCACCGTGGTCGTCACCGGTATCGGCGCAACCACTCCGCTGGGTGGCGACAGCGCTTCGACCTGGGAAGGTCTGCTCGCCGGTCGCTCCGGCGTGAAGCCCCTGGAGGGCGAGCGCTTCGCCGAACTCCCGGTCCGTATCGCCGCTCTGGCCGCCGTGGACCCGAACGAGGTCCTGCCGCGGCCGCTGGCCCGCAAGCTCGACCGCTCGGCGCAGTTCGCGCTCATCGCCGCCCGCGAGGCGTGGGCCGATGCCGGCTACACCGCCCCGGCCGGCGAGGACGACGCGATCGCCCCCGAGCGCCTGGGCACCGTGATCGCCTCCGGCATCGGCGGTGTCACCACCCTGCTCGACCAGTACGACGTACTGAAGGAGAAGGGTGTGCGCCGGGTCTCCCCGCACACCGTTCCCATGCTCATGCCGAACGGCCCGTCGGCCAACGTCGGCCTGGAGGTCAACGCCCAGGCGGGCGTGCACACTCCGGTCAGCGCCTGCGCGTCCGGCGCCGAGGCCATCGGCTACGCCGTCGAGATGATCCGTACCGGCCGCGCCGACGTGGTCGTCGCCGGCGGCACCGAGGCGGCGATCCACCCGCTGCCGATCGCCGCGTTCGCCAACATGATGGCGATGTCCAAGAACAACGAGAACCCCGAGACGGCCTCGCGCCCCTACGACAAGGCCCGTGACGGCTTCGTCCTGGGCGAGGGCGCGGGCGTCGTCGTCCTGGAGTCCGCCGAGCACGCCGCCGCGCGCGGTGCCCGGGTCTACTGCGAGGTGCTGGGCCAGGGTCTGTCCGCGGACAGCCACCACATCGCGCAGCCGGAGCCGACGGGCCGCGGTGTCGCGGCCGCGGTGCAGAACCTGCTCGACAACACGGGTCTCGACCCGGCCGAGCTGGTCCACCTGAACGCGCACGCCACGTCCACCCCGCAGGGTGACACGGCCGAGCTGAAGGCCCTGCGCAAGGTGCTGGGCGACGACCTCGACCACATCGCGATCTCCGCGACGAAGTCGATGACCGGTCACCTGCTGGGCGGCGCGGGCGGCATCGAGACCGTCGCGACCGTGCTGGCGCTGTACAACCGGCTGGCGCCGCCGACGATCAACCTCGACGACATCGACGAGGACATCGACGCGGACATCGTCCGGGGCGAGCCGCGCAAGCTGCCGGCCGACGGCCCGATCTCCGCGATCAACAACTCCTTCGGCTTCGGCGGCCACAACGTCACCCTGGCGTTCCGCACTGTTTAATGCGCCTAAACCGGCGCCGCTCTCGCGGACGTGGTTGCTCGCCGCTTCGGCTGCTCAATTGATGGTTGCGGTGTTCGTCGTCTCGAACACCGCAACCGGTACGCAGAAGGCCCACCCGGACACCGGGTGGGCCTTCTGCGCAGGCTGGGGCTAGGGCCTGTTGGGAAAATGCTGGTCCCAGCCAGTCGTTGATGGCTGCGAC
>NZ_JBHUSC010000039.1:0-14981 GCF_042673805.1 Streptomyces sp. NPDC057010
GGGGCGAGAGGTGGCCGCCTGAGCGCGCCAGTGCGGCTCCAGGAGCCGGGGCTCCGCCCCGCACCCCGCTCCTCAAACGCCGGAGGGGCTGGATTTGGCCGGCCTCAGCCGTCAAGTGCGCGTAGCGCCACCTTGCGCCCAGGCGCACCATCCGGCCCCGCCGGGCACAATCCAGCCTCGCCGGGCACAATCCAGCCCCGCCGGCGATTGAGGCGCCGCCGGAGGCAGTCAGCCCCTCCGGCGTTTGAGGAGCGGGGGTCCGGGGGCGGGCCCCCGGGAGCGGTGGCGCGCCCGGTCAACGGGGCGGGGGTGGGGCGGAGCCCCAGGGGCGGGCTAGAGCCAGCCCTTGTCGCGGGCCACCCGTATGGCCTCGGCGCGGTTGCGTGCCGCCAGTTTCTGGATCGCCGTCGAGAGGTAATTGCGGACCGTCCCCGGGGAAAGGTGCAGCCGCGCCGCCAGTTCGGCGTTCGTGGCGCCGGACTCCGCCGCCCGGAGCACCTCCCGTTCGCGGTCGGTCAGCGGGTTCGCGCCCTCCGCGAGGGCCGCCGCCGCCAGGGTGGGGTCGATGACCCGCTCCCCCGCCAGGACCTTGCGCACCGCGGCCGCCAGCTGCGCGGCCGGGGCGTCCTTCACCAGGAACGCGGAGGCGCCCGCCTCCATCGCGCCGCGCAGGTAGCCGGGCCGGCCGAAGGTGGTCAGGATGACGATCCGGATGGACGGGAGCGCCGCCCGGAGGGCCGCCGCCGCCTCGATGCCCGTCATGCCCGGCATCTCGATGTCCAGCAGGGCCACGTTCACGTCGTGCGTCCGCGCCGCCGCCACCACCTCGTCACCGCGCGCGACCTGCGCCAGGACCTCGATGTCCGGCTCCAGGCCGAGCAGTGCGGCGAGGGCCTCGCGGACCATCGACTGGTCCTCCGCCAGGAGGATGCGGATGGGGGCTGCTGCCGTCATGAGTCCGATCCTAGGGGGATGCGCGCGACCAGCCGGAAGCCGGTCTTGCCCGCCGGGCCCGCCGACAGGGTGCCGCCGACCGCTTCCAGGCGTTCCGTCAGGCCCGTCAGGCCGTTGCCGGGCGGCGCCGCCGCGTCACCGCATCCGTCGTCCGCCACGGTCAGTTCCACGAACCGGCCCGCCAGGGTCTGCCGGTCGGTCAGCGTGACCGTGCACCGCTTGGCGCCGCTGTGCCGGACCACGTTCGTGACCGCCTCGCGCAGGGACCAGGCCAGCGCCGATTCCGCCTCCTCGGAGAGTTCCTCCGGGAGCTCGTCCGCCGGCTCGGGCGGCAGGACGGCCACGACGCCCGCCGCCGCCAGTGCCGTCCGGGCACCGGCGAGTTCACCGGGCAGGGTGGGCCGCCGGTACCCGCTCACCGCCTCCCGTACGTCGACCAGCGCCTGCCGGCTGACCCGCTCGATGTCCGCCACCTGCTGGGCGGCGGCCTCCGGCTGCCCGGGCAGCATCCGGCCCGCCAGCTCGCTCTTGAGCGTGATCAGCGACAGCGAGTGCCCGAGCAGGTCGTGCAGGTCCCGGGCCATCCGCAGCCGTTCCTCGTTGGCGGCGAGCTGCGCCACCGTGGCCCGGGCCTCGCGCAGTTGGATGGTGGTCCGCAGCAGCGCGGCGACGCCGACCATCGCGAAGCCGCCCATCAGGGCCGGGATCAGCAGCCCCGCGAGATAGGCGTCCCCGCCCGGGACCGCCAGGGCCGTGACCGTCATGAGCGCGGTCGCGCCCGGCACCGTCCAGCGGGAGATCTCCGGGGGCAGCGCGGCCCCGGAGGAGATGGCCACGTAGACGAAGAGGACGAGCCATTCGCGGCCCAGGGTCAGCGACAGGATCGTGGCCTGCGCGGAGAGCACCGCGACCGAGACCAGGACCTGGGGGACGGCCATCTGCCGGACGGTGCGGAAGACCAGCACCAGGTACCAGGAGACGAAGGCGGCGAGGCCCAGGCCGCCGAGCAGCCGGGCCCCGAGGCTGTGTCCGCCGCTGATCAGGTCGGTGACGGGTGCGCTCAGGTAGAAGAGCCAGATGCTGATCCAGCAGGCCTTCACCACCTTCTGGCGGCGGTTCTCCGGCCGTTTGGCGATCTCGGGGAAGCCCAGGTCCGCCCGGTCTTCGTCTTCCTGGTTCAGCGCCACGGGTTCATGCCTTCAGAGAGTCCTTGCGGTACAGCCAGGCGGCGGCACCGGTGAACAGTACGAAGTACACGGCGAGGATCGCCACGTCCTTGAGGTGCGGCGCGCCGCCCAGCTCGATGGCCTGGCCGAGGCCCGCGTAGGCGTGGGTCGGCAGCCACTCGCAGATGTTCCGCAGCCACTGCGGGAAGTTCGCGGTGGGCATCCACAGGCCGCCGAGGATGGACAGGCCGAAGTAGAACAGCATGGTGATGGGGCGGACGTTGTCGCCGCTGGCCAGGTATCCGATGGCCACGCCGAGCGCGGCGAAGACCAGGCTGCCGGCCCAGATGGCGCCGGTGAGGGCGAGCCACTGCCAGGCGTCGAACCGTACGTCCTTCACGGCGGCCGCCACCGCGAAGACGACGAGGATGGAGGGGAGGGAGAGGACGCCCGCGCTGGCGGTCTTGGCGAGGACGTAGCCGCGGCCGGGGAGGGCGGTCAGGCGCAGCTGGCGGACCCAGCCCTTCTCGCGCTCCTTGGCGATGCGTTCGCTGTTGCCCATGAGGACGGCGGTCAGGGCGCCGAAGGAGGCCATGGCGACCATGTAGAAGGCGGGCATGGTCAGTTCGGTGCCCATGACCTTGGTGGTGCCGTCGAGGGTGCCGCCGAGCATCAGGAAGAGGGCGGCCGGGTACATCACGGTGAAGAAGAGGTACTTCTTGTTGCGCAGGGCCCGGGTGATTTCGAGCTTGATGAGCGTGTTCACTTGGCGGCCTCCTCGGTGAGGGCGATGAAGGCCTGTTCGAGGCCGAGGCCCGCGACCTCCAGGTTGCGGGGGTAGAGCCCGAGCGCGTAGACGGCGTGGACGGTCGCGTCGGCGTCGGCGGTCTGGAGCCGTACGGTCGCGCCGTGCCGCTCGTAGGCGGTGAGGGCGGGCAGGGCGCGGAGCACCTGCTCGTCGACGGCGTCCTGGCCGTCCAGGTCGAAGGAGACCTTCCGGGCGCCGGCCCTGGCCTTGATCTCGGCGGCGGTGCCATCGGCGAGGAGCCGGCCCTTGTTGAGGACCAGCACCCGGTCGGCGATGGCGTCCGCCTCCTCCAGGTAGTGCGTCGCGAAGAGCACGGTGCGGCCCTGGGCGGCGTGTTCGCGCATCGTGGCCCAGAAGGCCTGGCGGGCGGTCACGTCCATGCCGGTGGTCGGCTCGTCGAGCACGATCAGGTCGCCCCGCCCTGCGGTGGCGAGGGCGAAGCGGACGCGCTGCTCCTGGCCTCCGGAGAGCTTGTTGACCATGCGGCCGGCGATCTCGGTGACTCCGGCGCGGGCCAGCACCTCGTCCACGGGGAGCGGGCGGGGGTGCAGGGAGCAGCCGAGCGCGACCAGTTCGCGTACGGTCACGTCCTCCATGAGGCCGCCGCTCTGCAGCATCGCGCCGACGCGGCCGGCGGCGACGGCGTCGCGGGGGCTGGTGCCGAAGAGGCGGACGGAGCCGGAGTCCGCGGGGCGCAGGCCGAGGAGGAGGTCGAGCGTGGAGGACTTGCCGGCGCCGTTGGGGCCGAGGAGCGCGACGGTCTCGCCCGGGTGGAGTTCGAGGGAGAGGCCGTCGACCGCGCGGACCGTGCCGTAGCTCTTGGTCACGTTCTCGAAGCGGACCACTGGGTGGGTGGTGGGCTCCGTCGCGGTGCGGGGCGCGGTGGTTGTCGTCATGGCCCAAGATTCCCCTGGCCGGGGGGTTGGGCGGCAGTGTCGGCCGTCGTGGGTGCCGGATGACAGATGTCATGCGGCGGGGGCTGCGACTGTCATCTGGCGGTAGCCGCTGCGTACGTGCGCTCCGCGCCCGTACCCTCAAACGCCGGGCGGGCTGGATTTGCGCAGCAAATCCCAGCCCCGCCGGCGTTTGAGGCGCGGGGTCCGGGGCGGAGCCCCGTGCGGCGGCGGCGCCGCGGCTAGGCGGCGTTCGTGTCCACGACCACCGTGCGCTCGGCGGTGGTCTTGCCGCGCAGGGCCTTGCCGAGGGCGCCGGCGATGTCCTGCGGGGTGACCGCGGTCTTGGCGCCGGTGCCGCGGGTGATGGTGATCCCGTCGAAGGTGTTCCCGTAGGTCTCCTTCAGGGCCTCCAGGTCGAACTTCTCGACGAGGTGACCGTCCACCGCCTGCATGCTGAGGATCTTCGGCAGGGACTTGCTGCCGAAGGCGATCGACTTGCTGCCGACCTTGACGACCGCGTTGGCGGACATCGCGGGCTCGGCGAACTCCTTCATGGCCCGGTTCAGTTCGGCCTCGTCGATGGCCGGCGACTTGGTGGTGACCGGCAGTTCGACCACGGCGGACTTGCCGGTGGCGACCATGTCGCGGAAGGCCTGGGTGACCTTCTCGACGGAGGCGTCGGCGTCGAGGGTGGTGCCGGGGGTGCCCGGGACGGCCACGGGCTTGCCCGTGTCGAACTTGATCGTGCCCTCGGTGGCGGTGCCGGCGGTGCCCGCGAGCTCCTGGAGCGCGACCTGGAGCTTCTCCTCGTCGACGGGCATGACGGCGTCGGCCCTGCGCTCGTTGCCGAGGAGGGAGCCGATGACGGTGACCGGGTTGTAGTCGCTGCCGGCGGCGTTGCGGACGGTGGTCTGGCTGTCCAGGGTCAGGCCGGCCTTCTCCGGCTTCAGCTCCACCTGCTTGCCGCCGACGCTGAGCTGCAGCGGGGCGGCGGCGCGGGTGCCGAAGGCCGTCTGGAGCTTGGCCACGGCCTCGTCGCGGCTGCCGCTGATGTCGACGTCGAGCACGGTGGTGCCCTTGGGGACGTCGGAGTGGTTGAGGAGCAGGCCCGCGCCGTAGGCCACGGCGACGAGGGCCACGAGGCCGCCGCCGAGGAGGACCAGCTTGGAGCGGCCCTTCTTGACGGGCTTGGCGGAGGTGGCCTTCTGCTGCGCCGGCACGGGGCGGGGGGCCGCGGGCTCGGGCCGGTCGGCGTCGGACACGGACGGCCGCAGCGCGTTCGGTCCGGGCACCTCGGGGCCGGGCCAGCGCGGCGCCTCGTCGGGGCGGGGGGCGCCGAGCGGGCCGGCCCCGTAGCCGGGGCCGCCCGTGGGGCCCGCGGGGCCCGCCGGGCCCGCAGGGGTGCCGTCGCCCGGGGTGCCGTAGACGGGGAAGGCCTCGGTGACGGGGCCGGTGTCGTCCTGGCCGGCCCCGTACACCGGGAAGCCCTGGGTCGCCCCGACACCGGGGCCGCCGGGCACGCCGGGGCGCGGTCCCGCGGGGGCCGCGGCCTGGGCGAAGCCCTGGCTGAAGTCGGAGACCGGCGGGGCGGGCGTGTGTACGGGCGGCGGGAAGCCCGCGCCCGGCCCGGCCGGCGGCTGCGGGGCGCCCACCCGGGCGCCGGGGACGGGGGCCGGAGGCCCGGCAGGGCCCGCTCCCGGGCCCGGGCCCGTGCCCGGAGCCGGGGAAGCGGCCGGCGGCGTCGGAGCCGGCGCGGGCGCCTTGCGCGGGGCGAACCAGTTGCTGGCGGGCCCCTCGGCCCCGGCCGGGCCGCCCTGCTCCCGGGCGGGCTCCGCCTCGGCCTGGATACGCGTCGGCAGCGGCTGCTTCGGCCGCTGCGCGAGCGCCGGGGCGGACGCCTGCCCCGGGCCGCCGTACGCGGCTCCGGGCGTCGGCTCGGGCCCTTGCGGGGCCGTCGGGCCCGCCTCGGGCTCGGCACCCGCCGAGTCGGAGCCGGCGCCCATGGCCTTGCGGACGACCACCGGCGGGATCGGCCGCGAACCCGGGATGTTGATCCGGATCCGGGTCGTCAGGGTGGTCTCGGTCTTGGGCCCGTCGGCATCGGGCGTAGACGGCTTCGAGGTCACAGAGTTCTCCTCCGGGGTGTTCGCCGCGCCCGGGCCGGTCGGCACAGCCGTGGACGGGTACTGGCCGGTTCCGTACGGCGGCGTACCCGAGGGGTACGCGGTTCCACCGCGCCCCTGGGGCCCGGAGGACGAACTGTCAGTTTCACGACTCAAGGCAGGTTCTCCCGGTTGGCTCCGCCGCCCGTCATACCGTGCGCGGGCAGCTCGGCGGCCCGTCCACCATACTGGCCGCCGCCCGTACGCAACTGACCCCCGGGAATCAGGGGTTCCTCATAGCCCCCGCCCGATGGGGCCCGAGCGCCCCGCGAGCCCCCCGCGCGCCCCCCTCGGCCGGTCCCCCGACGGGGTCCGACACCACGTCACTTGACGGGCCGGGCGGCCGAAACCGGCCGGTCCAGCGGGCCGCGCATCGTGGCGCAGATCACAGCGAAGACCGTTCCCCCCAAAAGGTAGGCGTACGTACCGATTCCGGACGAAGTGAGCAGGAAGTCCCCCTCGGGGCGCGGGAGGCTGAGCACCACGTACGAGAGGAACCAGCCGGCCGCCGCGCCGCCCACTCCGAGCCCGACCCCGAGGGCGATCCGCCCGCCGAGGAACAGGCCGAGGACGGCGAGCAGAGCGAGCACCAGGCCGCCGGGGAACCACAGGTCCACCACCAGCCAGCCGGCCGCACCGGTCAGTCCGCCCGCGATCAGCAGACCGAGGCAGGCGGCGATCCGCCCGGGGGTGATCGGCGTGCTCACGCACCCACCCCCGCGAAGAGGTCGTGCTCGCGTTCGCCGGCCGGTACGCCCGGGAGGCCCGCGACGAGTTCGTAGTACTCCCGGGTGAACAGCGGCTGCGCCAGGTCGTTGGAGAGGGCGAAGAAGGGCCCGTCCACGGCGATCTGGGTGGCGTGGGCCCGCATGGCGGCCGCCTTCGCCGCCACGAACTCCTCGGGGGCGTCGATCTCGGCCGTGATCCGCTCGTCGGCGACGACCCCGGGCACGTCCTGCGGCGAGGCCAGTCCGGGGAAGGCCGCTCCGGCCGCGCGGAGCCCGGCGAAGCCCTCCTCGACCACCGAGCGGGGCACGCGGTTCCAGTAGATCTTCCCGATCGCGTGCGGCTCTCCGAGGTCGCGCCGGTATGCGGATTCCGAGGCGAGTTCGGCGGCGCGCATGGCGACGCGGTGGGCCTGGATGTGGTCGGGGTGGCCGTAGCCGCCGTCCGGGTCGTAGGTGACGAGCACCTGCGGGCGCACCTCCCGGATCACCTCCACGAGGTGGGCGGCGGCCTCGTCCACGTCGGCGGACCAGAAGGCCTCGGGGCGGTCGTTCTGCGGGGCGCCCATCATCCCGGAGTCCCGGAAGCGGCCGGGGCCGCCGAGGAACCGGTGGTCGGTGACGCCCAGTTCGGCCATGGCGGCGGCGAGCTCGCCGACGCGGTGGGCGCCGAGCGCGTCGTCGCGGTCGGCCGCGAGGTGGGCGAGGCCGGGCGGGATGACCTCCCCCTCCTCACCGAGGGTGCAGGTCACCAGCGTGACATGGGCGCCCTCGGCCGCGTACTTGGCCATGGTGACGCCGTTGTTGATCGACTCGTCGTCCGGGTGCGCGTGCACGAGGAGCAGACGACGGGCGGGGAGACCGTTCATGGGGCCAGCCTACGAGGCACGGCTCAGAACTTGAGCCCACTGATCATGCTGGCCACGTTGGACGTCAGCTGGCTCAGGGTGGGGGCGATGGTGGAACTCGCCAGGTAGAAACCGAGGAGCACACAGACCACCGCGTGTCCCGCCTTCAGGCCCGACCTCCGGACCAGCAGGAAGACGACGATCGCCAGCAGCACCACGGCCGAGATCGAGAGTGCCACGGCGTTTCACCTCCACGTCGAGCGGACATCGGTACGCGTATTCGTGCTCGGCGAGAGTCATACCCACCGTGCGCTACGGATCATAACTTTCCGTGCCAGCGCATCGGTCGAAATCCGGCAGCACAAGGGGCGCACGCCGCGCATGGGCAGGGTCACGGGGGAGGCCGGCCGGAGGCCCGTACGCCCCTCCGGCCGGCTGTCGGCACCCGCACGGCCGTACGTCACCCAGGCTGCATGCCCCAGATCTCGGGGCAGAAACGGTCAAGTTGCCCCCGCGTAAACGGTGTTGGCTGGCATATCCGCGGGTGGCGAAAAATGATCGATCCGTCAGCGCTTGGTGAGCGGGGCCGGCGGCGGCTCCGAGGGCGGCACGACCTGCTTCTCCGCCGCGAAGTGACAGGCGGAGGGGTGCGCCGCCGGACCCGAGGGGAACACCGGCGGGACCGTCAGCAGCGGCACCTCCACCACGCACCGCTCCTGCGCCTTCCAGCAGCGCGTGCGGAAGGGGCAGCCCGAGGGCGGGTTGGCCGGGGAGGGCACGTCGCCGGAGAGGATGATCCGCTCGCGGTGGGCGCGGGCCTCCGGGTCGGGCACCGGCACGGCCGAAAGCAGTGCCTGTGTGTACGGGTGGGTGGGGTGGTCGTAGATCTGCGTGTCCGATCCGATCTCGACGATCCGGCCCAGGTACATGACCCCCACCCGGTCGGAGATGTGCCGGACGATCGAGAGGTCGTGCGCGATGAAGACGTAGGACAGGTGGAACTCGTCCTGCAGCCGCTCCAGCAGGTTGATCACCTGGGCCTGGACGGAGACGTCCAGGGCGGAGACCGGCTCGTCGGCCACGATGACCTCGGGCCGCAGGGCCAGGCCGCGGGCGATGCCGATGCGCTGGCGCTGGCCGCCGGAGAACTGGTGCGGATAGCGGTTGATGTACTCGGGGTTGAGGCCGACCACGTCCAGCAGCTCCTGGACCTTGCGCCGCCGGTCGCCCTTCGGGGCGACTTCGGGGTGGATCTCGTACGGCTCCCCGATGATGTCGCCGACGGTCATGCGCGGGTTCAGCGAGGTGTACGGGTCCTGGAAGACCATCTGGATGTTGCGGCGGACGGCCTTCAGGGCGCGCCCGGACAGCTTGGTGATGTCCTCGCCCTTGTACGAGATCGCGCCCGCGGTCGGCCGTTCCAGGTTGACCAGCATCTTGGCCACGGTGGACTTCCCGCAGCCGGACTCGCCGACGATGCCCAGCGTCTCGCCGGCGCGCAGCTCGAAGGAGACCCCGTCGACGGCCTTGACCGCGCCGACCTGCTTCTTGAACAGGATCCCCTGGGTGAGCGGGTAGTGCTTGACCAGGTCCTTCACTTCGAGAAGGGACTCAGGCATGGAGGCACTCCTTCCAGAAGTGGCAGGCGCTGGTCCGGGGCACGGGCGACTCGGTCACCTCGTAGAGCGGCGGCACGTCCGTGCGGCAGACGGCCTGGGCCATCGGGCAGCGCGGGTTGAAGGCGCAGCCGGGCGGGATGGCGAGGAGGTTCGGCGGCAGGCCCTTGATGGCGTACAGCTCCTGGCCCTTCTGGTCGAGGCGCGGGATGGAGTCCAGCAGGCCGCGCGTGTACGGGTGCGCGGGTGCCTTGTAGATCTCGTGGACGGGGGCCGCCTCGACGATCCGGCCCGCGTACATCACGGCGATCTTGTCGGCGACGTCGGCGACCACACCCAGGTCGTGGGTGATCAGGATGAGGCCCATGTTGAGTTCCCGCTGGAGCTCGGCCAGCAGGTCCATCACCTGGGCCTGGACGGTGACGTCCAGGGCCGTCGTCGGTTCGTCCGCGATGATCAGCGAGGGTTCCAGGGCCAGCGCCATCGCGATCATGATGCGCTGGCGCATGCCGCCCGAGAACTGGTGCGGGTAGTCCCCCACCCGCTGCTTCGCGGCCGGGATCTTCACCCGGTCCATCAGCTCGACGGCCCTGGCCCTGCCCTCCTTGCGGGACATCCCGCGGTGGACCTCGTACATCTCGCCGAGCTGCGCGCCCACGCTCAGCACGGGGTTCAGGGAGGAGAGCGCGTCCTGGAAGATCATGGCCATGTCGGCGCCGCGGATCCTGCGCCGCTCGTCCTCCTTCATCTTCAGCAGGTCGCGGCCCTTGAAGAGGATCTCGCCGCCCGCGATCCGGCCGGGCGGCATGTCGAGGATGCCCATCACCGCCTGGGCGGTCACCGACTTGCCGGAGCCCGACTCGCCGAGCACGGCGAGGGTTTCGCCCTCGTCCACCGCGTAGTCGACGCCGTTGACCGCCTTCGCGACTCCGTCGCGCGTCTTGAATTCCACGTGCAGGTCGCGGACTTCGAGCAGCATGTGCGGGGCTCCTCAGCGCAGCTTGGGGTCGAGGGCGTCGCGCACCGCGTCGCCGAGCATGATGAAGGCGAGCACGGTCAGGCTGAGCGCGCCCGCCGGATAGAGCAGCATGTGCGGGGCGTTGCGGATCTGCGTGGCCGCGTTGGAGATGTCGATGCCCCAGGAGACGGTGGGCGGTCGCAGGCCCACGCCGAGGAAGGACAGCGTGGCCTCCAGGGCGATGTAGGTGCCGAGCGCGATGGTGGCGACGACGATGACGGGGGCGATGGCGTTCGGGGCGACGTGCCGCAGCAGCATCCGGCCGTTGCCGGCGCCGAGCGCCCGGGCGGCCTGGACGTAGTCGTTCTGTTTGGCGGTGATCACCGAGCCGCGGGCGATGCGGGCGAGCTGCGGCCAGCCGAGCAGCACGATGAAGCCGACCACGGGCCAGACGGTGGTGCTGGTGACGACGGACAGGAAGACCAGGCCGCCGAGGATGACCGGGATGCCGAAGAAGATGTCGGCGACCCGGGACAGGAGTGCGTCGCCCCACCCTCCGAAGAAGCCGGCGAGCCCGCCGAGCGCGGAACCGAGCAGGGCGACGCCGAGGGTGGCGCAGACGCCGACGGTGATGGAGGCGCGGGCGCCGTAGACGGTACGGGTGTACACGTCGCAGCCCTGGGTGTCGTAGCCGAAGGGGTGGCCGGGGGCGGGGCCCTGCTGGGACTTGGACAGCTCGCAGTGCAGGGGGTCGCCGCTCGCGATGGCCTGCGGCCAGATGGCGATGATCACGAGGAAGAGGATCATCAGCGAGGAGATGATGAAGACGGGGTTTCGGCGCAGCTGGTGCCAGGCGTCCGACCACAGCGAGCGGGCCTTGCCGGACGGGCCGGGGCCGCCGGTCCCGCCGTGGACCTTCTCTACGCCCTCGACGCTCTCGGCCTCCTCCAGGGCGAGGTCCATGGCTCCTCCCTGACCGGTGGGGGACATCGCCTCGCGCGGGCGGGGACCGACGGGGTCGTAGCCGGCGGGTGCTTCGGGGCGCTCGGGGTCGGGCTCAGGCATAACGGATCCTCGGGTCCAGGACCGCGTAGAGCAGGTCGACGAGCAGGTTGGCCACCAGGAAGACGATGACGAGGATGGTCACGAAGCCGACCACCGTGGGCGAGTTGTTGCGCAGGATGCCCTGGTAGAGCTGGTAGCCGACGCCGTGGATGTTGAAGATCCGCTCGGTGACGATGGCGCCGCCCATCAGGGCGCCGATGTCGGTGCCGATGAAGGTGACCACCGGGATCAGGGAGTTGCGCAGCAGGTGGCGGGTGATGACCCGGCGGCGCGGCAGGCCCTTGGCGACGGCCGTGCGGACGTAGTCGGCCTTGACGTTCTCGGCGATGGACGTGCGGGTGAGCCGGGTGACGTAGGCGAGGGAGACGAGCGCGAGCACGACGCCGGGCAGGATCAGCTCGTCGAGGGGGGCGCCCTCGGAGACGCTGGCCCGCTCGACCCAGTGCCATTTGACGGCGAAGACGAACTGGAGCACGTAGCCCGTCACGAAGACGGGGACGGAGATGACCACGAGCGTCAGGACCAGCACGGAGGTGTCGATGGCCTTGCCGCGGCGCAGTCCGCTGATCACGCCGAGGGTGATGCCGACCAGGATCTCGATGAGGATCGCGACGATGGTCAGGCGCAGGGTGACGGGGAAGGCCGAGGCCATCAGTTCGGTGACCTTCTGCCCGTTGAAGGCGGTCCCGAAGTCGCCCTGGAAGATCTGGCCCATGTAGTGGAGGTACTGCTCCCACAGGGGCCGGTCGAGGTAGAGGTCCTTGCGGATGCGGGCGGCGGTGGCGGGGTCGGGGGCCTTGTCTCCGAAGAGGGCCGCGACCGGGTCGCCGAGCGCGTACACCATGAAGAAGATCAGGAACGTGCTGCCGATGAACACCGGGATCATCTGGAGCAGCCGCCGGATCACATAACGTCCCATGGACTGCTCCAGGATCGATCCGTCGGGCGGGTCAGCTGACCTTGATCTCGTTGTAGACCGGGACGCTGAACTGGTTCAGGGCGACGTCCGAGATCCGCTCGGAGTGGCCGGCGCTGCCGTTCTGGTACCAGAGGGGGATGGACGGCATCTGCTCGGCGAGGATCTTCTCGGCGTCCTGGAACTTCCCGATGGCCTTGGCGGCGTCGCTCTCCTGGTTGGCCTCGTCGACGAGCTTGTCGAAGTCCGGATTGCTGAACTTGCCGTAGTTGGAGGAGGCGCCGGTGTAGTACAGCGGCTCCAGGAAGTTCTGGATCAGCGGGTAGTCGGCCTGCCAGCCGGAGCGGAAGGGGCCGGTCAGCTTGAAGGCGCTCTGCTGGTTGCGGAAGTCCGCGAAGGTGCCGATGGGGTTGACCGTGCAGACCGGGCCCTCGCCGATCGCGTTGTTGATGCTGTTGCAGACGGCGTCCATCCAGTCGCGGTGCGAGCCGGTGTCCACGTTGGAGGTCAGGGTGACCTTGCCGCCGGGCAGCCCGCCGGCCTCCTGGATGAGCTTCTTGGCCGCGGCGGGGTCGAACTTGCAGGCGTCGCCGCACAGCGTGGAGTTGAAGCCGCCCTTGTCGCCGAGGGCGGGCGAGGTCCAGTCCTTGGCCGGGGTGCGGGTGTCGCGGAAGATCTGCTTGGTGATCTCGTCGCGGTTGATCGCCATGGAGATGCCGCGCCGGACCTTCTCCATGCCCTCCTTGTTCCACTGGGGGTCGTACAGCGGGAACGTGAGGGTCTGGATGATGAGGGCCGGCTGGTTGATGTAGCGGTCGCCGAGGTCGTTCTGCACGTTCTTCAGCTGCTGCGCGGGCACGTCGTCGACGAGGTCGAGGTTGCCGGAGATCAGGTCGGTGTAGGCGGTGTTGTTGTCCGTGTAGACCTTGAGGTCCACGCCGCTGTTCTGGGCCTTGTCCTCACCGGGGTACGCGTCCCACTTGCGCAGCTTCATGCCGGTGCCCTTGGTGTACGAGTCCACCGTGTACGGGCCGTTGCCGATGGGCTTGTTGAGCCAGCCGGCGTGGTCGGTGAAGAAGGCCTTGGGCAGGGGGGAGAAGGCCTGGTAGCCGAGGGTCTCGGGCCAGGTGGAGAACTTCGACTTCAGCGCGACCGTGAACGTCTTGGGGTCCTTGACGACCAGGCCGGTCATCGTCTTGGACTTGGGCTCGCCGGAGGCCGGGTGCAGGTCCGCGTAGCCGACGATGTCCGAGAAGAACGGGGCGTTGTTCTGCTTGTTGCGCACGTCCGCCGCGTAGTTCCAGGCGTCCACGAAGGACTGGGCGGTGACGGGCTCGTCGTTGCTGAACTTCCAGCCGTCCTTCAGCGTGATGGTGAAGTTCTGGCTGTCGGTCGTGTCGATCTTCTCCGCGAGGAAGTTCTTCGCCTCGCCGGTCTTGGGGTCGTAGCGCTTGAGCCCCCGGAAGAGCATGTCGAGCACCTTGCCGCCCTGCACCTCGTTGGTGTTGGCCGGCTCCAGCGGGTTCTGCGGGTCACCCCACGAGGAGCTGACGATTCCCGCGCCGCCGCCACCGCCCCCGCCGCTGTCGCTTCCGCCGCCGCAGGCCGTCGCCGCGAGGGCGACGGCCACCGCACATGCGGCCCACTTGGCGTGGGTGGCTCCGCGCATGGAGTGCCTCCTAGGGATCCCGAGACTTGCTTGGGGTCACTGTCACCCCATGTGAGGGATCGCACACTCCCGGTTGGCCCAATTGCACCCTCGCGTCACGCGCCTGTCACCCCTCCGAGTGCAAAGGCAGCTCCCAGGTGTCGACGGCGTAGTGCAGGCGCATGCCGTGCGCCTCGTAGAGCGCGAGTGCGCCGGTTTCGTTGTGGGTGTCCACGCCCAGGCCCACCGTGTCGCGGCCGCGCGCCGCGTAGGCGGCGAAGCCGTGGCGCAGCAGGAAACCGCCGATGCCGCGGCCGCGCAGGTCCCCCCGTACGCCGAGGTGGCTGAACCAGCCCATGCTCGTACGGTCGTCCCGGGTCAGGAGCACGGCCACGTCGCCCTCGCCGGGCAGGGAGGCGATCCAGACGAGCGACCAGTCGAGGCCGCGGGCGTCGAGGTGGTCGAGCCAGGGCTCGTACGCGCGCTCCACGTGGCCGAAGTGGGCCGCGAAGGTCTCCTCGACCAGGGCGTGGGCCCGGCGCCGGTCGGCCTCGTCGGTGCCGCAGTGGCGCAGCGCGAGCCCTTCCGGCGGGGCCGGCGGCAGGTCGGCGGCCGGGGCGAGGGCACGGGTCATGACCTGGTAGCGGCGCACGCTGCGGTAGCCGCGGCCGGTCAGCAGCGAAAGGTCGAGGGTGGGCTTGACGTTGAGCTGCAGCCGCAGCCGGCCCTGCGGGACCCCGCCGTCCAGCTCGCGGGCCCGGGCCTCCATGAGCTCCAGCAGCCGGACGGCGGCCTCGGGATGGCCGGGCAGCACGTAGTGGTCGCCGTCGACACGGCCCGGCCCGGAGTCGTTCCAGACGAAGGCGTAGGCGACGAGCCGGCCGTCCTGGAAGGCGAGCCAGGAGTCGGTGGCCAGGTCGACGTCGGGGTGGTTGAGGTCGGCCTCGACGGTACCGAGGTCGGTCTCGGGCCGCCCGATCTCGATCACGTCGACGGCGTTGAGCAGGCCGCAGATGTCCTCCGCGTCCCCGGGCCCGGCGGGCCGAACGATCAGCGATTGCCTGTCGGTCATCCGGCCACTGTCGTGGGGCGCGGCGTTCGCACGCAACTCCCTTTCCTCCCAGCCGCACCCGCCCACTCAGGCCGGCAAAAACCAGCCCCGCCGGCGTTTGAGGCGCGGGGGCTCGGGGGCGGAGCCCCCGCAGCGGCGCCGCACACG
>NZ_JBHUSC010000039.1:14991-68113 GCF_042673805.1 Streptomyces sp. NPDC057010
GCCCCCCGCCGGGGGGGGGGCGCGGGGCCCCGCCCCCCCCCCCCCCGCAGCGGCGCCGCACACGTCCACGGTCCCCGCGGGAAACGGCAGGGCGCCCGGCACCGGAGGATTCCGGTGCCGGGCGCCCTGAACGCCGTACGGCGAGGGGGGATCAGACCGCCAGAACGGCCTTCTCCTCCGCGAAGTGGCACGCCGACTCGTGCGCGGCCGGGCTGCTCACGCCCTGGAACCGCGTCGGGATCGCCAGCACCGGCTCCTCCGTGGCGCACTTGTCCTGCGCCTTCCAGCACCGGGTGCGGAACCGGCAGCCCGACGGCGGGTTGGCCGGCGAGGGCACGTCACCGGTGAGGATGATGCGCTCGCGCCCTTCCCGAACCTCCGGGTCCGGCACCGGCACGGCGGAGAGCAGTGCCTGCGTGTACGGGTGGGTCGGGTGGTCGTAGATCTCGGCGTCGGAGCCGATCTCGGCCATCTTGCCCAGGTACATGACGCCCACGCGGTCCGAGATGTGCCGGACGATCGAGAGGTCGTGCGCGATGAAGACGTAGGACAGGTTGAACTCGTCCTGCAGCTTCCCCATCAGGTTGATGACCTGCGCCTGCACCGACACGTCGAGCGCGGAGACCGGCTCGTCGCAGATGATGATCTCCGGGTTGAGCGCGAGGCCGCGGGCGATGCCGATGCGCTGGCGCTGGCCGCCGGAGAACTGGTGCGGGTAGCGGTTGATGTACTCGGGGTTGAGGCCCACGACGTCCAGGAGTTCCTGGACCTTGCGGCGCCGGTCGCCCTTGGGAGCCACCTCGGGGTGGATCTCGAAGGGCTCCCCGATGATGTCGCCGACCGTCATGCGCGGGTTCAGCGAGGTGTACGGGTCCTGGAACACCATCTGGATGTTGCGGCGGACGGCCTTGAGGGCCTTGCCGGACAGCTTGGTGATGTCCTGGCCCTTGTAGAAGACCTCGCCGGCGGTGGCCTTCTCCAGGCTCATCAGCAGCTTGGCGACGGTGGACTTGCCACAGCCGGACTCGCCGACGATGCCGAGGGTCTCGCCCTGGTAGAGGTCGAAGGAGACCCCGTCGACGGCCTTGACCGCGCCGACCTGCTTCTTGAACAGGATTCCCTGGGTCAGCGGGAAGTGCTTGACCAGGTTGCGCACCTGGAGGATCGGCTCGCCCTTGGGCTTGGTGAGCTCAGCCATGGATCTGCTCCTTCCAGAAGTGGCACGCGCTGCCGCGGCCGGGCAGCTCGGTGCCGTCCTGCTCGGTCACCTGGTGCAGGACGGGAACGTCCGTGCGGCAGATGTCCTGCGCCTTGGGACAGCGCGGGTTGAAGGCGCAGCCCGAGGGGATGTTGAGCAGGTTGGGCGGCAGGCCCTTGATCGCGTAGAGCTCCTGGCCCTTCTGGTCCAGGCGCGGGATCGAGTCGAGCAGGCCGCGGGTGTACGGGTGCGCGGGGCGCTTGTAGATCTCGTGAACCGGGGCGTTCTCGACGATCCGGCCGCCGTACATGACGGCGATCTTGTCCGCGACGTCGGCGACGACGCCGAGGTCGTGGGTGATCAGGATCAGGCCCATGTTCATCTCGCGCTGGAGCTCCGCGAGGAGGTCCATGACCTGGGCCTGGACCGTCACGTCGAGAGCCGTGGTGGGCTCGTCGGCGATGATCAGGTCGGGCTCCAGGGCCATCGCCATGGCGATCATGATGCGCTGGCGCATACCGCCGGAGAACTGGTGCGGGTAGTCGCCCACGCGCGCCTTGGCGGCGGGGATCTTCACCCGGTCCATGAGCTCGACGGCCTTGGCCGTGGCGTCCTTCTTCGACATGCCGCGGTGCACGCGGAACATCTCGCCGAGCTGGGCGCCCACCGTGTGCACGGGGTTCAGCGAGGACAGCGCGTCCTGGAAGATCATGGCGATCTTCTGGCCGCGGACCTTGCGGAACTCCTCGGCCGGGAGCTTGAGCAGGTCGGTGCCCTGGAACAGGATCTCGCCGGACGGGATCTTGCCCGGGGGCATGTCGAGGATGCCCATGATGGCCTGCGCCGTGACGGACTTGCCCGAGCCGGACTCGCCGAGGACGGCGAGGGTCTCGCCGGCGTTCACGGAGTACGAGACGCCGTTGACGGCCTTGGCGACACCGTCGCGGGTGTGGAACTCGACGTGCAGGTCGCGCACTTCGAGCAGGGGGGTCCCCTCGGGCGCCGAGCGGGGCGCGGGGACGGTCGAGGTCTTGTCGATGATGGTCAACGTACGCCCTTCCTCAGCGCAGCTTCGGGTCGAGGGCGTCGCGCACCGCGTCGCCGACCATGATGAACGCGAGCACGGTGATGCTCAGCGCGGCGGCCGGGAAGAGGAGCACGTGGGGTGCCTGGAGCCAGCGGTCCTTGGCATCGCTGACCATGAGGCCCCAGGAGATCTCCGGCGCCTGGACGCCGATGCCGAGGAACGACAGGGCCGCCTCGGCGGAGATGTACACACCGAGGCTGATCGCGCCGACCACGATGACGGGGGCGACGGCGTTCGGCAGGATGTGCCGCAGGGTGATGCGCAGGGTGCCGGCGCCGAGGGCGCGGGCGGCGACCACGTAGTCGTTGTTCTTGTTCTGCAGCACCGAGGACCGCATGATGCGGAAGATCTGCGGCCAGCCGAGGGTGGCCAGCACGACCGCGACGGTCCAGGCGTTGCCCTTGCCGAGGCCCGACATGATCAGCATGCCGCCGAGGAGCAGCGGGATGGCGAAGAAGATCTCGGTGAAGCGGGACAGGACGCTGTCCACGAAGCCTCCGGCCCAGCCGGCCAGCAGGCCGAGCAGACCGCCGACGATCAGCACCAGGCTGGTGGTGACCGTACCGACGATGACCGAGTTGCGGGCGGCCCAGATGGTACGGGTGTAGACGTCGCAGCCCTGGATGTCGAAGCCGAACCAGTGGTCGCCGCTCGGCGCCTTCAGGGAGTCCTGGAGCTGACAGGCGCCGGCCGCGAACGGGCTCCCGGAGGTGAACCAGCCGGGTACGGCCGACAGGACGAGCAGGAACAGCACCACTGCGGCGCCGATCAGGAAGATGGGATTGCGGCGCAGGTCCGAGACGGCGTCCGACCAGAGGCTGGCCTCGCGGTCCTTCTTGGGCTTCTTGCCCCCGCCCTGGGCGACCGTGCCGCTCGCGGAGGGAGCTCCGGCGGTCTGGGTGTCGGTCAACTCATCCCCCACCGTAGTTGTGTCACGCATAGCGGATCCTCGGGTCGAGCACGGCGTAGAGCATGTCCACGATCAGGTTGGCGACGAGATACACGATGATCAGGAGCGAGACGACGCCCACGATCACGGTGCCTTCCTTGCGGTAGACCGACTCGGCCAGCAGGCCGCCGATCCCGTGGATGTTGAAGATCTTCTCCGTGATGACCGCGCCGCCCATCAGCGAGCCGAGGTCGGCGCCGAGGAAGGTGACGATCGGGATGAGCGCGTTGCGCAGCGCGTGGTTCACGACGACGCGGCGGCGCGGCAGGCCCTTGGCGGTCGCGGTGCGCACGTAGTCGGAGCGCATGGTCTCCATCAGGCTGGTACGGGTCAGTCGTGCCACGTACGCGAGCGAGGTCGAGGCGAGCACCAGCGCGGGGATGAGGTAGGCGATGAGCCCGTCGTTCTCGTTGAAGGAGACCGGGAACCAGTCGATGCCCCACTCGGTCTTCAACTTCACGCCGAGGGCCAGCTGGAGCACGAAGCCGCTGACGAAGACGGGGATGGAGATGACCAGCAGCGTCGAGAGGAGGACGAGCTGGTCGAGGAACTTGCCCCTGCGCAGCGCGGCCATGATGCCGGCCACCACGCCGATGACGGCCTCGATCAGGAAGGACATGAGGGCGAGGTTCACCGTGTACGGGAAGGCCTCGGTGATCTTGTCCCAGACGGAGCGCCCGGTCAGGGTCTCGCCGAAGTTCCCCTGGAACAGGTTGGTGATGTAGTTCCAGTACTGCGCGAGGAAGGAGTCGTCGAGGTGGTACTTCTCGCGCAGCATCGCCGCGACGAGCGGGTCGGCCTTCTTCTCGCCGGCCAGTGCCTGAATCGGGTCACCGGGGAGCTTGAAGGACAGCCAGTAGATAAGGAACGTGGCACCGATCAGAACAGGGATCGCCTGTATGAGTCGGCGGATGAGGTAGCGGCCCATCAGACCTCCAGCAAGAGCAGGGGGAAAGGGCAGGCAGACGGAAACCTGATTCCGTCTGCCCGCCCCCGGGTTCCCCTTAAGTGAAGAGGGGTGTTAGTTGAGCTCGACCTTGGCCAGGTCCATGCGGCCCTGGGCGTCGACCTCGACGTTCTTCACGGACTTGGAGTAGGCCGAAGAAGACATGTAGGTGAAGACGGGGATGTACGGCAGGTCCTTGACGAGGATGTCGTCGGCCTGCTGGTACAGCTTCAGGCCCTCGGCCGCGTCGGGGGCCTGGTCGGCCTTGGCGAGGAGCGCCTCGAAGTCCTCGTTCACGTAGTGGCCGTAGTTGGAGCCCTGCTCGATCGCGACCTTCGAGAAGATCGGACGGAGGTAGTTCTCCATGGCCGGGTAGTCCATGACCCAGCCCATACGGAAGGCGCCCTTGTACTTCGAGGCACCCAGGTCGTCGAGCATCTCGCCGAACTTGGTGAACGGCTTGGCGGTGACCTCGACGCCGAGGTTCGTCTTCAGCTGGTTGGCGACGGCCTCGATCCACTCCTTGTGGCCGCCGTCGGCGTTGTAGCCGAGCTCGATCTTGTTGCCGGGGACGCCGCCCGCCTGGGTGAAGAGTTCCTTCGCCTTGGTCGGGTTGTACTGGCCGGAGTCGCCGAGCGCACCCTTGCGGTAGCCCGGGATGATCGGGCTGACGAAGTCGTCGGCCGGCTTGCGGGTGTTGTTGAAGATGGTCTTCGTGATGGCGTCCCGGTCGATGGCCATCGAGATCGCCTTGCGGATCTCGACCTTGCCGAACGCCTCGGGGTTCTGCGCGAGCGGCAGGCCGATGTAGCCGACGCCGGACTCGGGCTTGTAGATGTAGCGGTCGCCGAACTCCTGCGAGACGCTGGCCATCGCGGAGACGGGGAGCTTGTCCGTGATCTGGATGGTGTCGGCGCGCAGGTCGTTGTACGCCGTGTCCAGGTTGTCGTAGATCCGGAAGGTGACGCCCTCGAGCTTGGCGCGACCCTCGGCCGGGTACTTGTCGTACCGCTTGACCTTGATCTGCTTGTTGTGCTCCCAGGCACCGTCCATCTGGAAGGGGCCGTTACCGATCGGCTTCTCGCCGAACGCCTTCGGGTCCGCCTCGAACGCCTTCGGCAGCGGGTAGAAGGCGTTGTAGCCGAGCATCGTCTTGAACTGCGAGAAGGCTTCCTTCAGCGTGACGGTGAAGGTCATCTCGTCGACGATCTTGAGGCCCTTGAGCTCCTTGGCGGTGGGCTTCTTGTCCTTGCCCGGCGCCAGCTCCTCGGAGCCCTCGATCTTCGAGAAGAACGGCATGCCCTCGGCCGCGTTCTCCTGGTTGGCACCCCAGTTCCAGGCGCGGACGAACGACTGCGCGTCGACCTTCTCGCCGTTGTGGAAGGTGAAGCCGTCCTTGACCTTGATGGTCCAGGTCTTCGAGTCGGTCGTGTTGATCGACTCGGCGGCCGCCAGCTGGACCTCGTTGGTCTTGTTGTCGTACGAGACCAGCGCGGTGAAGACCGCGTTCAGGACCTCGGCGCCCTCGGACTCGGCGGTGTTCTGACCCACCAGGCCGTGCTGGGGCTCACCGAGCTGCACGGTGATGTTGCCGCCGCCGCTCTTGGCGTCGTCCTTGCCGGTACCACAGGCCGTGGCGGCCATCGCCACGATGACGGCACCCGCGACCCACTTGGCGCTCGTTGCTCCGCGCATGGGTATTTGCCTCCTCAGGAGTCACTGTCGATACGTGAAGGGCCCGGCGCCCGCTGACACCCCTGACAGCGAATTCCGGCCCCATCGTGTGTGCTCGTGAGTCGGCGCTCCCCACAGCGCGTGACCCATTGACCCGAGCTCAATGGAGCCATCCTCAGGGACGCCCAGACCGTAAACCACACTTAAGTGGTCTCGTTTTCACAACATCACCCCATGCCGAAAACCCGAAATCCGGACAAACGGATAGGAGACAGACACGTGCGAAACGGACGGTTAGCTCAACTTCCGGTGCGTCACGGTCGGTATGCGGACACCAGAACGCAACAATCCGCTTGACAAAAGCGAACAGCCCCTCCGGTCACGGACTCCGTGACGGGAGGGGCTGCTGTGCTCTGAGAGGTTTCGGCCAACCCAGCCGCCGCCCTAGCGGCGACTGGGCCCAAGCCGGGTACTACTTCGCGGACTTGGCGCGCGACGCGGTGCGCGAGCGCTCCTTCTGGTCCAGGACGACCTTGCGGATGCGGACGGCCTCCGGCGTGACCTCGACGCACTCGTCGTCGCGGCAGAACTCCAGGGACTGCTCCAGGGAGAGCTTGCGGGGCGGAATCACGTTCTCCGTGTTGTCCGCGGAAGCCGCTCGCATGTTGGTGAGCTTCTTCTCCTTGGTGATGTTCACGTCCATGTCGTCGGAGCGCGAGTTCTCGCCGACGATCATGCCCTCGTACACCTCGGTGCCGGGCTCGGTGAACAGGACGCCGCGCTCCTGCAGGTTGATCATCGCGAACGGCGTGACCGCACCCGCGCGGTCCGCGACCAGCGAACCGTTGTTGCGGGTGACCAGCTGGCCGAACCACGGCTCGTGGCCCTCGTGGATGGAGTGGGCGATACCCGTACCGCGGGTGTTCGTCAGGAACTCCGTACGGAAGCCGATCAGACCGCGCGACGGGACGACGAACTCCATGCGGACCCAGCCGGAGCCGTGGTTCGACATGTTGTCCATGCGGCCCTTGCGGACGCCCATGAGCTGCGTGACCGCACCCATGTGCTCCTCGGGGACGTCGATCGTCATGCGCTCGACCGGCTCGTGGGTCTTGCCGTCGATCTCCTGCGTGACGACCTGCGGCTTGCCGATGGTCAGCTCGAAGCCCTCGCGGCGCATCTGCTCGACCAGGATGGCGAGCGCGAGCTCACCACGGCCCTGGACCTCCCAGGCGTCCGGACGGTCGGTGTCCAGGACGCGCAGCGAGACGTTACCGATCAGCTCACGGTCCAGACGGTCCTTGACCTGGCGGGCGGTGACCTTGCGGTCCTTGACCGCGGCCTTGGCGTCCGCGCCCTTGCCGGTGCCGCCGCGGCCGACCATCGGGGAGGTGTTCGTACCGATGGTCATGGAGATCGCCGGCTCGTCGACCGAGATCAGCGGCAGCGCGATCGGGTTCTCCGGGTCGGCCAGGGTCTCGCCGATCATGATGTCGGGGATACCGGCGACCGCGCAGATGTCACCCGGGCCCGCCACCTCGGCCGGCTTGCGGGTGAGCGCCTCGGTCATCATCAGCTCGGTGATGCGGACGTTGGAGATCGAACCGTCACGCTTGATCCACGCGACCGTCTGGCCCTTGCGCAGCTCGCCCTGCTCGACGCGGAGCAGCGCGATGCGGCCGAGGAAGTTGTCGGCGTCCAGGTTGGTGACGTGCGCCTGGAGGGGGGCCTCGTCGTCGTAGACCGGGGCCGGAACGTGCTCCAGGATGGTGGAGAAGAACGGCTCCAGGTTGTCGCTGTCCGCGGGGACGGTGCCGTCCTCCGGCTTGGTCAGCGAGGCGACGCCGTCACGGCCGCAGGCGTAGACGATCGGGAACTCGATCTGGTCCTCGTCGGCGTCCAGGTCGAGGAAGAGGTCGTACGTCTCGTTGACGACCTCGTCGATCCGGGAGTCCGGACGGTCGGTCTTGTTGATGCAGAGGATGACCGGCATCTTCGCCTGCAGGGCCTTGCGCAGGACGAAGCGGGTCTGGGGCAGCGGACCCTCGGAGGCGTCGACCAGCAGGACGACGGCGTCCACCATCGACAGACCGCGCTCGACCTCACCACCGAAGTCGGCGTGGCCGGGGGTGTCGATGATGTTGATCGTGATGGGCGCCCCGCCGTCCTTGGGGTGGTACTTCACCGCCGTGTTCTTGGCGAGGATCGTGATGCCCTTCTCACGCTCCAGGTCGTTCGAGTCCATCATGCGGTCGTCGAGCTGCTGGTGGGCGGCGAAGGCACCGGCCTGCTTGAGCATGGCATCGACGATGGTCGTCTTGCCATGGTCGACGTGGGCGACGATGGCGACGTTACGGATGTCGTGGCGCGTGGGCACTTCGGCGCTTCTCCCGGGATCGTGGATGGCGTCGCGTACGGTCCGGCACGCGCGCCTCGACCGGGCGAAAACCTGCCACGGCCTTACCCCATGGTACGTCGCGCAGCGGGAACCGCCTGCCGGGGGGTCTGTCAAGAGGCCGTACGAATGAGTGCGGGCCCGTGCGGGGTGGGGTGCGCGGACCGCGGGTTCTGCCGGTAATCATGCGGGTCAATGGGTATCCACGACCTTGCCCGCCGGGGGTCCGGCGGGCAAGGAAATTGAGTCACATCTGAGGTTGTGACCCTCCGGTCAACCGGACAGGCACCCGTATGTCACCACTTCTTCCGCCGGACTACTTCTTCTTGCCGTCCTTGGCGGTCGGCGGCTTCTTCCAGCCGATGTCCTGGTAGCGGGGGGCGCCGAGGCCGAAGGCTCCCGCGTTGGCCAGGGCCGGCTTGACCGCCACCAGCTCCGGGCGCTGGTAGAGGGGGATGGAGCCCGCGGCGGCCCAGATCCGGGCGTCCGCCTTGCGCATCAGCTCCCGGGACTGCTCCTCGTCCAGCTCGCCGACGGCCTGGTCGAAGAGCTGGTCGATGTGGTCGGTGCCGACCCGGGTGTAGTTCTGTTCGACGAGGAGCGAGCCGTCCGCGGCCGGCTCCGGCTTGGCGAAGATCGGCCGGGCGTCGGTGGCCGGGTAGGCCGTCGCCGGCCAGGAGTAGAGGGCCAGGTCGTACTGGCCCGAGGCGATGTGGTCCTTGAAGAAGCTGTCGTCGGCCACCTTGGTGATCTCGGTGTTCACCCCGATCTTGTGGAGCATCTGCGCGATCCGCTCGCCGACGGCGCGCAGGGCCTCCGAGCCGGGGCCCGACGGGAGGACGAAGCGCAGGCTGAGCGCCTTGCCGTCCTTGGCGAGCATGGATCCGGAGGTGCGGACCGCCTGCTTGGCCGGGGCCGGGGAGCCCTTGGCGGGCCCGTCCCCGTCGCGGGCCGGGCTGCGCTTGCCGTCGTCCACGGCGCCGGCCGCGGCCGCCGGGTCCGCGGCGTCCGGCGCGGCCTTCGGGTCGGCTGCGGCCGCCTTGCCCGCGGCCGCGGCCTGGGCCAGCAGGGAGGCCCGCTGCTCGGCCGCGAAGGGGGCGGGGGCCAGCACCGGGGAGGTCCGGTCGCGGTCCGCCGCCCCCGCGGCGAACGCGTCGGCGTCCACGATCTCGCCGTCGGGTCCGCTCACCGGGATCCCGCCGAGCACTCCGTCGCCGCTGTGCCCCTCGGGGCCCTCGGGGCGGCTGCCGAGCGTGCCCTGCCGGGCGCCGGGGCCCGCCTTGGCCCGGCCCGCCTTGCCCACGGCCGCCCGCAGGTCGGCCGTCGCCGAGCGGAGCTCGCCGTTGCGGCCGTCGTCCTGGCCGACGATGTACAGGCCGTCGTTGCCGGTGCCGGGGCCCGTGGGGGTCTTCGAGTCGTCCTGGCTCTCGCTCTCCGGCCCGGCCTTGGCGCCCGGCGGCTCGGTGAGCTTGCCGCCGCGCCGCCAGCCCGCGTCCGCGAGGAGGGCCTGGGCCGCCTGGGTGTCCTGGCCGCCGAGGGCCTCGCTGTTGTCGGCGTACGCCTGCTGCCCGGCCAGCGCCAGGTGGCTGCCGACCGGCTTCGCGGGCAGGCCGAGGGGCTTCAGTACGATCTCGGCCAGCGCCTTGCGGTCCAGGGCCCGGGCCACCGCCCGGCGCACCCGCTCGTCGGACAGCGGGCCGGAGGCCCCGTTCAGGGCGAGCTGGGTGTAGGCCGGCTCCAGGGACTTGCGCACGGTGAAGCCCCGCAGGGCGTCCTGCTCGGAGGCGTACCGTTTCACCGCCTCGGCCTGCTTCTGCCGGGTCTCCTTCTCCGTCGCCGCCTTGGCCTCGTCGGCGCCGAAGGCGATCGCCCACGACAGGGTGGCCTGGGCCGGGGTCATCGCCGCGCCCGGGCCGTGCGCCGGGGCCCCGCCCGAGCCCGCTCCGCCCCGGGGGGCCGCGTCCCGGTGGGCCAGCGCGATCCGGTCGGCGCCCGCGCGGTCGATCTCCGCCAGGTCCAGCTTCCCCGCGGCCAGCGCGGCCGGCCGCTCGGCCCTCGGCACCGCCGTCAGCACCAGCGAGTCCAGCTTGGCCGGCCGTCCCCACCAGCGCGGATTGCGGTTCAGGGCGGCAGTGCCGGTCTTCTTGTCGATCGCCCCGAGACCGAAGGGGCCGGCGGTGACCTTGAGGGCGCCCCGGGCGCCCTCGTTGAAGGCGTCCGGGGTGCCCATGACCTGCTTGGGGTAGAGCGGGGTGAAGAGCGAGCGCCAGTCCGCGTACGGCTTGGCGAAGGTGACCTTGACCTCCAGGTCGGTCTTGCCCCGCTCGATCTTCTCGATGCGCTCGTAGCCGGCGTTGCGGGCCGTCCAGTACGCCGAGTCCTTGCCGTTCAGGGCCCGCCACTGGGCGACGAAGTCGGCGGCGCCGATCTCCCGGCCGTCGCTCCACACCGCCTGCTGGTTCAGCTTGTACAGGACGACCTGCTTGGGCTCCCGCTCGACGACCTCCGCCTTCTCCAGGTAGTCGGGATTGGCCACCGGCCGCCCCTTGGCGTCCAGCACGAACAACTGCGGCAGCACGGCCCCGGCGATCCGGTTGGTGGCCGCGTCCGCATCGGCCTGGAAGGTGTTCAGGGTCTCCGGAAGGGTGTCCACCGCCCAGCGCAGCACACCGCCGTCGGCCACCTTGTCGCGGGCCGTCGTCGCGATGTCCTGCCCGGCGGCGACCGGACCGCCCTCGTCGTCACCCGCGCCGCAGCCCGTGAGGAGCGGCAGTGCGAGGACTCCCGAGGTCAGGAGCGCCAAGGACCTGCGCCTTCTCTGGGACATGGGTGGTACCTCCGGGGCGGGCGTGGGGGAAGCATGATCACGTTCGGCGGTATATGGAGCTGATCACACCGGTTGCCGGAACCCACTGAAATCGACGCCCGGCCACACCCTCCGCAGCCGCCTCACGCCACGCCGCGAACCCCACCCGTGCGGACCAATCCCACTTGCACGCCGAGGGGCGTTCCCCCGGGAGAGGGATGAGAATGGGGGGCAGGGAGGGGCGCACAGTTCACGCCTGCGCGCCCGCAATCGCTGCACGTCCCTTCACAACCGGGGACGGGAAGCGCGACACTCGCAGGCGCACATGAGCGTTGCCACCGCACCCGCGGAAGTGAGGGCAAATCATGTCCCTGCAAGACGACCTGAGTGCCGTACGGCGCAACCTGGACGAGCTGACTCGCAAGGTCGAGCGGCTGGAACAGCAGGCCATGCGCCAGAAGCAGGCGCCGGCCGCGCCGCCGGACCCGTCCCGGATGGTCACCATCCCGGACACCCCGTACGACAACGCGCTGTGGACGGACACCGACGACGAGGGCCTGGGCGCACGCGACCGCCGCGCCCCCTGACCCCGGCCGCCGCCCTCGGCGCAGCCATCCGACCCCGCTGAACCCATCTGGCCCGGCCGTCCGCGAGCCCTCGCAGTCGGCCGGGCCTCCTGGGCCACCCCTCATCACTCCACCCGGAGTCCCCTTTGGCCACAGGCACCCAACCACCACAACAGCGGCCCGGCGGCGTCCACGACGCCTCCCGGGCCGCGATCGCTGCCCGGCACCTTCGGACCGACCGGTGGTGGCTGGCCCCCGCCGGCACCGCGGCCGGGCTGCTCGCCTTCATCGTCTACTCGACCTGGCGGGCCTTCGCGAACGCCGACTACTACGCGGCCCCGTACGTCTCCCCCTTCTACTCCCCGTGTCTCGCGGAGAACTGCGTTCCGATGCGGGGCGGGCCCAACTGGGAGATCTTCGGCAGCTGGTGGGGCCTCTCCCCCGCCCTGCTGATCCTGATCTTCCCGCTCGGCTTCCGGCTGACCTGCTACTACTACCGCAAGGCCTACTACCGGGGCTTCTGGGCCTCGCCGCCCGCCTGCGCCGTCGCCGAGCCGCACACGGCGTACACCGGCGAGACCCGCTTCCCGCTGGTCTTCCAGAACATGCACCGGTACTTCTTCTACGCGGCGGTCCCGGTCGCGGGCATCCTCACCTACGACACGGTGCTGACCTTCCGCGACGCGCACTACGAGTGGGGCCACATGGGCCTCGGGACCCTGCTGTTCGTCGCCAACATCGCGCTGATCTGGGCCTACACCCTCTCCTGCCACTCCTGCCGGCACATCATGGGCGGCCGGCTCAAGCACTTCTCGAAGCACCCGGTGCGCTACCGGCTGTGGGGCTGGGTCAGCAGGCTCAACTCCCGCCACATGCAGCTGGCGTGGGCCTCGCTGATCAGCGTCGCCCTCTGCGACTTCTACGTGTACCTGGTGGCCAGTGGCGCCTTCAACGATCCGAGGTTGTTCTGAGATGGCTCAAGTGGAACGGCAGCAGTGGGACGTGGTCGTGGTCGGCGCGGGCGGCGCGGGGCTGCGGGCCGCGATCGAGGCCCGCGAACGGGGTGCCCGTACGGCCGTGATCTGCAAGTCCCTCTTCGGCAAGGCCCACACGGTGATGGCGGAGGGCGGGATCGCCGCCTCCATGGGCAACGTCAACGAGGGCGACAACTGGCAGGTGCACTTCCGCGACACCATGCGCGGGGGCAAGTTCCTCAATCAGTGGCGGATGGCGGAGCTGCACGCGAAGGAGGCGCCGGACCGGGTCTGGGAGCTGGAGACCTGGGGCGCGCTCTTCGACCGCACCCCGGACGGGAGGATCTCGCAGCGCAACTTCGGCGGGCACGAATACCCGCGCCTCGCGCACGTGGGCGACCGCACCGGCCTGGAGCTGATCCGCACCCTCCAGCAGAAGATCGTCCAGCTCCAGCAGGAGGACTTCAAGGAGTACGGGGACTACGAGGCCCGGCTCAAGGTCTTCCAGGAATGCACGGTCACGCGGGTGCTCAAAGACGGGCAGCGGGTCTCGGGGACCTTCTGCTACGAGCGCGAGACCGGCCGCTTCTTCGTGCTGGAGGCCCCGGCGGTGGTCCTGGCCACCGGCGGGATCGGCAAGTCCTTCAAGACCACCTCGAACTCCTGGGAGTACACGGGCGACGGCCACGCGCTGGCCCTGCTCGCGGGCGCGCCCCTGCTGAACATGGAGTTCGTGCAGTTCCACCCGACCGGCATGGTCTGGCCGCCGTCGGTGAAGGGCATCCTCGTCACGGAATCCGTCCGCGGCGACGGCGGGGTGCTGCGCAACTCCGAGGGCAAGCGGTTCATGTTCGACTACATCCCGGACGTCTTCAAGGAGAAGTACGCGGAGTCCGAGGAGGAGGGCGACCGCTGGTACGAGGATCCGGACCACAACCGGCGTCCGCCCGAGCTGCTGCCGCGCGACGAGGTGGCCCGGGCCATCAACTCCGAGGTCAAGGCGGGCCGCGGGTCCCCGCACGGCGGGGTCTTCCTGGACGTCTCCACGCGCATGCCGGCGGAGAAGATCAAGCGGCGGCTCCCCTCCATGTACCACCAGTTCAAGGAGCTGGCGGACGTGGACATCACGGCGGAGCCGATGGAGGTCGGCCCGACCTGCCACTACGTGATGGGCGGGATCGCGGTCGACTCGGACACCGCCGCCACGGTCGGCGTCCCGGGGCTCTTCGCCGCGGGCGAGGTCGCGGGCGGGATGCACGGCTCGAACCGCCTCGGCGGGAACTCCCTCTCCGACCTGCTGGTCTTCGGCCGCCGGGCCGGCCTGCACGCGGCGCAGTACGCCTCCGGGGCCGGCGACCGCCCCGCGGTCACCCAGTCCGAGATCGACGCGGCGGCGGCCGAGGCGCTGGCCCCGTTCCACGCGGAGGACGGCGCGGAGAACCCGTACACCCTCCACCAGGAGCTCCAGACGACCATGAACGACCTGGTCGGCATCATCCGCCGGGAGGGCGAGATGGCCGAGGCCCTGGAGAAGCTCGCGGGCCTGCGCAAACGGGCCGCGCGCGCCGGGGTCGAAGGGCACCGGCAGTTCAACCCGGGCTGGCACCTGGCGCTGGACCTGCGCAACATGCTGCTGGTCAGCGAGTGCGTGGCCCGCGCCGCCCTGGAACGCACCGAGAGCCGGGGCGGGCACACCCGCGAGGACTGCCCGTCGATGGAGCGGAGCTGGCGCCCGGTGAACCTGCTGTGCCGCCCGGTCGACCCGCCCCCGGCGGACCCGGCGGCCGACCGGATCTCCCTGGTCCGCACCCGCACCGATCCCATCCGCCCGGACCTGCTCGCGCTGTTCGAAAAGGAAGAGCTGGTCAAGTACCTCGCCGAAGAGGAGCTCTTCTGATGGCCACCTACGACGCCCACTTCCGGATCTGGCGGGGCGACGCCGAGGGCGGGGAACTGCGGGACTTCACGGTCGAGGTGCACGACGGGGAGGTGGTCCTGGACATCGTCCACCGGCTCCAGGCCACCCAGGCCTCGGACCTCGCGGTGCGCTGGAACTGCAAGGCCGGCAAGTGCGGCTCGTGCAGCGCCGAGGTCAACGGGCGGCCGCGGCTGATGTGCATGACGCGCATGTCCACCTTCACTCGCGAGGAAACGATCACGGTGACCCCGCTGCGTGCCTTCCCGGTCGTCCGGGACCTGGTCACGGACGTGTCCTTCAACTACGTGAAGGCGCGGGAGGTGCCGGCCTTCGTCCCGCCGGAGGGGGTGGCCCCCGGCGCGTACCGGATGCAGCAGATGGACGTGGAGCGCTCGCAGGAGTTCCGCAAGTGCATCGAGTGCTTCCTGTGCCAGGACACCTGCCACGTGGTGCGTGACCACGAGGAGAACAAGACCGCCTTCGCGGGCCCGCGGTTCCTGATGCGGGTGGCGGAGCTGGACATGCACCCCCTGGACGCGGCGGCCGAATCGGGCCTGGACCGCAAGCGCACGGCCCAGGAGGAGCACGGGCTCGGCTACTGCAACATCACCAAGTGCTGTACGGAGGTCTGCCCCGAGGGGATCAAGATCACCGACAACGCCCTGATCCCGCTGAAGGAGCGGGCGGTGGACCGCAAGTACGACCCGCTGGTGTGGCTCGGAAGCAGGATCCGGCGGCGTTCCGACCCGCAGTAGTACGGGAGCGGTACACAATGCCCCCTGAAGGAACGCCGATTGACGTGACGTCAGGGGGCTTCGCGTGCAGACGGGGGATGTGCTGGACGGCCGGTACCGCCTGGACCGGCGGCTCGGGCACGGCGGCATGGGCGAGGTGTGGCGCGGGCACGACCTGAAGCTGGACCGGTCCGTGGCGGTGAAGGTGCTGCTGGGGGCGCCGACGCACCACGAGGCCGTCGCCCGCTTCCGGCGCGAGGCCACCATCGGGGCCCGGCTCCAGCACCCGGGAATCACGGTGGTCCACGACGTGGGGCAGCACGACGGCCGGCTGTTCATCGTGATGGAGCTCCTCGCGGGCGAGGACCTGAGGTCGCTGCTGACCCGTGAACGCGGCGGGCTGCCGGTCGACACCGCGCTCGGGCTGGCGGCCCAGACCGCAGAGGCCCTGGCGGCCGCACACGAACAGGCGGTGGTGCACCGGGACTTGAAACCGGCCAACCTCTTCCTCCTGCCGGGGGGCCGGGTCAAGATCTGCGATTTCGGCATCGCGCACTCCTCCGACGCGACGCTGGGCCTGACGCCCCCGGGCGAGCCGTTCGGCACGCCCGCGTTCATGGCCCCGGAGCAGGTGCGGGGCGAGCGCGTGGACGCCCGGTCCGATCTGTACGCATTGGGGTGCGTGCTGTACGCCCTGCTGAGTGGGCAGCCGCCGTTCGGTACGGCCGGTCCGGCATACGCACTGATGCACCGGCACCTCACGGAGGCACCGCGCCCGCTGGCCGTTTCGCCCGGGCTGCAGCGGCTGGTGCTGGCGCTCCTGGCGAAGGACCCGGCGGACCGGCCGGAATCGTCGGAGCTGGTGACCAAGACCCTGCGGGGGCTGCTGGGGCAGGGCGGCGCGGCCCCAGGGCCCGGGCCCATCGCGGCCCAAGGGGCAGGGGCAGGCCTCGGGGCCGTACCGGGCGCCGGAGGCGAGGCGGGCGCGACGGCCGATCCGGCACCCGCTGTACCACCGTCCTACGACGCGTTCCGACGGGCTCCCGCCGTGCCGCAGTCCTACGACGAGTTCCTGCGGGGACTGGTACTGGAGGTCGCGGCGGAGGCGTCACGCGACATCCCCGGCGCCGACGATCGCGTGCTGGCCCTGGCGACCGCCGCGGGCGCGGCGGCCCACTTCGACACGGGGCTCGCGCGACGGCTGCTGGCCGATGCCGAGCGCTGCGCCTGGATCCAAGGCAAGCGCCACCGGTCCCAGACCGCCGAGCTGCTGACCCTGCTGGCCCGGCACACCTCCCCGTACGCCCCGGCGCGCACGGAACGGTTGCTCACGGATGCCCAGCAGGCACTGTTCACGGTGCCCGCGTGGTACGGCGACCTCTCGCTGTGCTGGGTCGTGGAGGAGCTGGCCGTGGTCTCCCCCGCGCGTGCCGCCCAGCTGGCGCCGCGCCTCTTCGCCGGCCATCCGAGGGCCGACCGGGTCTGGGCCCGCATCGTGCTCGCCACCGCCCCCACCGACCCCGGGCTCGCCGAGGAGTACCTGCCCCGGATCGGCGACGCCGGTGTGCGCGCGGTCACCGAAGCGCAGCTCGCCGGGGTGATCGCGGCCAAGGACCTGGCCGCCGGGCTCCGCCGCACCGAGCTGATCGAGCACGGGAGCGCACGCGCGCTGGCCTGGCTCCTCCTGGCTCAGGCCCACGGGGACCTCATGGACGCGGAGGATTCGGCGCGGGTGGAGAACATGCTGTCGGCGGGCTTCGAGGGCTCCGGGGACGCGCAGACCGACGCGGTCGTGGCCGCGGTGGCCGAGGCCGGCCGGCGGATCACGCGGGGCACGGCGCCCTTCGTGGATCTGGCGACGGCGCGGGAGCGGGCCGCCGCGGCGCGGGCCGCGCACCCGGAGGGGCCCGAGCGTGCGCTCGCGCTGGCCCGGATCGCCTCGCAATGCGGGGAGGAGGGCCCCTGGCACCCGGAGCTGAGGGCCGATCCCGGACTCCCTCCGGACCACCCCGGGGCGCCGGCCCCGGAATCCGCCGCCCGTCCGGGCTCCCGGCGCCGGTGGCGCGCGGCGGTGAAGCCCGCTTCGCTCCGCCGGGCCGGGGACAGCGTGGCCTGGGCGGCGGGGGACGAGGTGGGCTCCGTATGGGCCGACACCGGGACGCGCCGCTGGACGGCGGCCGGCGACACGGGGGTCCCGGGGCCGCCGCCGGCCGGGCCGACGTCCGTGGCCTGCGCGGCGGACCCGGCGGGGATGGCCGTCTTCGTGGCGGTGGAGCGGCGGGGCGGGCCGGGGGTTCGGCTGCTGGCCCGGGAGCCGCGGGACGGCTGGGTGCGCTGGTGGCGGGATCTGCCCGGCGAGACGGCCACGGACGCACGGGACACCGCGCGGTTCACGGTGGCCGGGGACCTGGTGCTGTACGCGGGCCGGGAGGCGGTGAGGGCCTTCGACGCGGCCACTGGAGAGGAGGTCTGGCGGCATCCGGGCCGCTACGACGACCCGCCGGCCATGACGCCCGGCCCGGACTGCCTCGTCCTGACGGACCGGGAAGGGCTGACGGGCCTGCACCTGCTGACCGGCGCTCTCCTCTGGTCGCGGGGCGGTGCCCGACACCGCAGGGCGCACAACGCTCCGAGCGTGCCCGTCGGCCCCGTCCACGTGCTGGAGGGAACCGAGCTGCGTGCGCTGCACCAGCGCGAGGGCCGGCCGCTGTGGAGCGTCGAGCTGGGTGTCCCCGCCCCGGGCGTCCTGGCCGAGGGCGGAGTGGTGTACGCGGCGGGGGCGGATCCGCGGACGGGGGCGAACGCAGTGGTGGCCATCGACGGGAAGTCGGGCCGGGAGCTGTGGCGTCGGCGCGTCACGGAGCAGGCCGACTCCGCGGACTGCGTGCTCGAACTGCTCGGCACCCGCGCGGGTCTGCTCTACGTGAAGTCCGCGAGGGGCAACCCCGGTGTGTTCCGCCGCCGGTCCGGGACCCCGTTCCTGACCGCCCTGCACGTCGCCACCGGTGCGAGGCACTGGTACTGGGCCCAGCGCGGCATCGGCAGCCACGGCGCGCTCCTGTACGGGGACCGCGTCGTACTGGCTCAGCCCGAGCTCGCCTCGATCCCCTTGCCGTGAGGCCGGGCGGCGGCTCCGGGTGCGGCGGGCAGGAACCGCCCATACCCTCCCAAATGTGATCCCGCCGAAGAGCAAGTCGCGCAGCGCGATATCCGTACGGGCCGGGCTCCTCCTGGCAGCCGCGTTGCTGGCGCTCGGCGGGTGGGGGGTGGGCGGGGCGCCGGCCGTGCGGGCCGATGATCCCGTCACCCTTTCGCAGCAGGGGCAGATCACCGACCGGGTCGGGGCGCTGGGCGGCCGGCAGGGGGCCGTCACCGCCGCGCTCGACAGGCTGTACGCCGACCGGAAGATCCAGCTCTTCGTGGCGTACGTACGCGACTTCTCCGGGCGCTCGGCCCAGAGCTGGGCCGATGCCACGGCCGAGAAGAACGGTCTCGGCCAGGACGACGTCCTGCTGGCCGTGGCCACCGGGGCCCGGCAGTACGCCTACTCGGCCGCCGTCGACTCCGGATTCACCGAGGAGCAGCTGGCGGAGGTGGCGCGGACCGCCATCGAGCCGGCCCTGAAGCAGAACGACTGGGCGGGGGCCGCCATCGGCGCGGCCGACGGCTACGACGCGGTGCTCGGCGGGAAGCCCGTACCGGTACCCGCCATCACCCCCGGCCCGGCCGACCCCGGCGGCGGGGCGGGCGGCGAGAGCGGCGCCGGGGACTTCGTGCTGCCGGTGATCGCGGTCGGCGCGGCCGGGGTGCTGGGGGCGTACGCGTACACCCGCCGCAAGCGGTGGATCTCCTCGGGCGGACGGGCCACGCAGACCGGCCCGGGCTGGCCCGAAGGGGCCCCGGACCGGGTCCCTCTCCCGGAGCTGGACGCCAGGGCCAAGGAGCTGCTGGTGGAGACCGACGACTCCGTCCGTACGAGCACCGAGGAACTCGGCTTCGCGTCGGCGCAGTTCGGCGACGGGGCGGTCGTCCCCTTCACGGAGGCCGTGGAGTACGCGAAGGGCGAGCTGACGCTGGCCTTCCGGCTGCGCCAGCAGCTCGACGACGCCTACCCGGAGGACGATGCGACGCGGCGCCGGATGCTGGACGAGATCGTCGCCCGGTGCACGGAGGCGATGCGGCGGCTGGATGCGGAGTCGGCTGACTTCGACCGGCTGCGGGACCTGGAGAAGAACGCCCCGCAGGCCCTGGCGACCGTCGAGGAACGCTTCCGGGTGCTGACCGGGCGCACCACGACGGCCGAGGCGACCCTGACCGCGCTGGCCCGGCGGTACTCGGACTCCGCTTCCGCGCCGGTCGCCTCCAACCCGGAACAGGCCAAGGACCGGCTGCTGTTCGTCACCACCCACCTCGGCGAGGCCCACGCGGCGGTGGACGGCGGCGACAACGGCAGGGCGGCCGTGCACGTACGGGCCGCCGAGGGCGCGGTGGACCAGGCGGCGACCCTGGTCGACGCGGTCGAGCGGCGGGCGCAGGAGCTGGCGGAGGCGGCCGGGAAGCTGCCGGGCGCCGTCACCGAGACGGAGACCGACCTGGCCGACGCGGCCGGTCTGCTGAGCGGCACGTCGGCCGAGGTGTCCACGGCCGATCTGCGGGGCCGGATCGGCCGGGCGGAGGCGGTGCTGGCCGAGGTGCGCAGGGAGCAGGAGGCCGGCCGGTACGACCCGATCGACGCCCTGCGGCGCGTCGAGGAGGCGGACGCGGCCCTCGACGAGGCCCTGGCCGGGGCGCGGGAGCGGGAGTCGGGACGGCAGCGGGCGGCGGCCCTGCTCGACCAGGCCACGCTCGCGGCGCGCAGTGCGATCGGCGCGGCCGCGGACTACGTCACCACCAGCCGGGGCGCGGTCGGCAGTCAGGCCCGGACCCGGCTGGCGGAGGCGCAGCGGCACCTGGAGCGATCGGTGTCGCTGGCCGGGTCGGACCCGTCGGGCGCGCTGGCGGAGGCGCAGCGGGCGGACGCGCTGGCGCGGCAGGCGCAGCAGCTGGCGGAGCAGGACGTACGGGGCTACCGGGATCCGTACGGAGGCGGGCGCTCGGCGGGGGGCGGGCGGGGCGGTGCGGTGCTCGGCGGGATCATCCTCGGCGAGATCCTGCGGGGCGGCGGCCTCGGCGGGGGCGGCGGCCTCGGCGGGGGCGGCGGCCTCGGCGGGGGTGGCTTCGGCGGCGGCTTCGGCGGGGGCGGGACCCGCGGCCCGGGATCCTTCGGCGGCGCCGGGACCCGCGGCCGGATGGGCGGCGGCGGCCGCTTCTGAACCCCGCTCGGCACATCCATCCCCTGATCAGGAGAGCCCAGATGAGCAAGCAGACCATCCTCGGCCGCGTCACCCAGCTCGCCAAGGCCAACATCAACGCCCTGCTGGACCAGGCGGAGGACCCGCAGAAGATGCTGGACCAGCTGATCCGCGACTTCACGAACAACATCTCGGCGGCGGAGCAGGCGGTCGCCACGACGATCGGCAACCTGCGGCTGCTGGAGGCGGACCACAAGGAGGACGTGGAGGCGGCCGCGGAATGGGGCGCCAAGGCGTTCGCGGCGAGCCGGAAGGCGGACGAACTGCGGGCGGCGGGCTCGGCGGCGGACGCGGACAGGTTCGACAACCTGGCGAAGGTGGCGCTGGGCCGCCAGATCCAGTCGGAGAAGGAGGCGAGCACGGCGGAGCCGGCGATCGCCGCCCAGACGGAGGTGGTCGACAAGCTGAAGTCGGGCCTGGAGTCGATGAAGTCGAAGCTCGTGGAACTCCAGTCGAAGCGCGACGAGCTGGTGGCCCGTGCGAAGACCGCGCAGGCGCAGAACACGATGCTGGACGCGGTGAAGAACATCGACGTCATGGACCCGACGAGTGAACTGTCGCGCTTCGAGGACAAGGTCCGCCGCGAGGAGGCCAGGGCCCTGGGCAGGGAGGAGCTGGCCGCCTCCTCCCTGGACGCGCAGTTCGAGTCCCTGGACGACATGGCCAAGACCTCGGAGATCGAGACCCGTCTGGCGGCCCTGAAGTCCGGCAGGGCCGCCTGACCCGCGTCCGCGCTCGGCAAGTGCAGCTGAACGCGCTGCGGCGGGAGCCGAATCCAGCCCCGCCGGCGTTTGAGGCGCGGGGTCCGGGGCGGAGCCCCGGCAGCGGCGCTCAGCCGTACATGTTCAGCAGCTGCTCCGCCGAGAGCTCGGAGACGGCCTCCGCCGTCGCGCCCGGGAGCGGGAGCTCGAACCAGACCGTCTTCCCCCGGTGGGTGCGGCGCGTGCCCCAGCCCGCCGAGAGGAGGCCGACCAGCTGCAGGCCGCGCCCGCCCTCGTCCGTGTCCCGGGCGCGCCGGCGCCTCGGCTGGACCAGGTTGCCGTCCCACACCTCGCAGACGAGGGTCCGGTCGAGCAGGAGGCGGAGCCGGATCTCGCCCTCCCCGTACCGCAGGGCGTTGGTGACGAGCTCGCTGACCAGGAGTTCCGTCGTGTCCAGCAGCCCCTCCAGGCCCCACGCCGGCAGCTTCGCCCGCGCCAGCTCCCGTGCCCGGCCCACCGAGCGGGCCTCGCGTGGCAGCTGCCAGTCGCCGACGGCGTCCACCGGCAGGCCCTGCACCCGCGCCATCAGCAGCGCGATGTCGTCCTCCCCGTGCCGGGTGTCCAGGGTGTTCAGGACGTGGTCGCACACGTCCTCCAGCGGGCGGACCGGGTCGGCGAGGGCCTCCCGCAGCCCGCGCAGGCCCTCCTCCAGGGGGTGGTCGCGGGATTCGACCAGCCCGTCGGTGTACAGGGCGAGGAGCGCGCCCTCCGGCAGTTCCACCTCGACCTCCTCGAAGGGTTCCCCGCCCACCCCCAGCGGCATCCCGGGCGGCACCTCCAGCAGCAGCGCCGGCCGGGGCGCGCCGCCCTCGTCGGGGGGTTCCACCAGCACCGGCGGCATGTGGCCGGCGTTGGCGATCGTGCAGCGCCGGGTCACCGGGTCGTACACGGCGTACACGCAGGTGGCGAGGTACACCTCCGAGCGGTCCGCGTCCCGCGAGTGCAGGGCCGCGCGGGAGGCCTGCTGGGAGCCGCCGGGGGCGCCCAGCCCGCGGGCGATCTCGTCCAGCGCGCCCAGTACCTCCGCCGGTTCGAGGTCCAGCAGCGCCAGGGTCCGTACGGCGGTGCGCAGTTCGCCCATCGCGACGGCGGCCCGCAGTCCGCGCCCCATCACGTCGCCGACGACCAGCGCCGTGCGGTGCCCGGGCAGCTCGATGACGTCGAACCAGTCCCCGCCGACCTCGGTGGCCGCGTTCCCCGGCAGGTAGCGGCAGGCGATGTCCAGGCCGGCGGCCTCGGGGTCGCCGGGCGGCAGCAGGCTGCGCTGCAGGATCAGCGCCCGCTCGTGCTCGCGCCGGTAGAGGCGGGCGTTGTCGATGCAGACGGCGGCCCGGGCGACCAGTTCGACGGCGACGGCCCGGTCGCGTTCGCCGAAGGGCTCGCTGCCCTTCGTACGGGAGAACTGCGCGAGCCCGACCACGGTGTCGTGGGCGACCATCGGCACGACCAGCGTGGACTGGACGAGGCCTTCCGGTCCGCCGCCCTCGATCAGCCGCGGCCGCGCCGTCCGCAGCGCGAGCGCGCCGGGCGAGGCCGCCGGATAGCGGTGGACGTCCCCCACGGCGACCGGCGCGCCCGGCCCCGACAGCGGGGCGTCCGACACCGCCGAGGCGAAGGCGACCCTGCGCAGCGGCGCGGAGGGGGCCCGCCCGGGGCCCTGTCCGGGCAGTGACGGCACCCCGGGGCCCTGCGGCCGGGCGGGCCGGTCGTCGTCGCCGAGCAGCAGCCCCTGGTAGAGGTCGACGGCGGCCAGGTCGCAGAAGCCCGGGACGGTGACGTCGAGGAGTTCGCGGGCCGTGGTCTCCAGGTCGAGGGAGTTGCCGATGCGGTGGCCGGCGGCGTTGAGGAGGGCGAGGTTGCGGCGGACCCCGGCGGCCTCGCGGGCGGCGAGGTGGCGGCGGGTGACGTCGGTGCCGATGCCGGCGATGCCGACGGGGCGGCCGGTGCCGCCGTGCACCCGGTAGAGGTTGATGGACCAGTGGCGGTCCTCCCGGCTCCCGGGGGCGGCTCCGGTGATCCGCAGGTCGGTGACCGAGTCCCCGGTCTCCAGCACGCGGCGCAGGGCCTCGGCCATGCGGTCGGCCTCGTGCGGCGGCAGGTAGTCGTGGACGGTGCGGCCCCGGTGCTCCTCGGCGGCTCCGCCGAAGACGGTGGCGAAGCGGCGGTTCGCCCGCTGCACGGTGAGGTCCGTGCCGAAGAGCAGGAAGCCGAAGGGGGATTGGCCGAATATGGCCTGCGAGGCCGCGAGATCGGATTCGATCCGGCGCAGCGCGCGTACGTCGACGACGACGCACAGCGCGGCCCGCTCGGCGGTTTCGGTCTGGGTGGGCATCACGTAGATCTCGGCCACGCCGTGCGCGCCGTTCCCGCCCGGGATCCGGAAGGGGATCAGGCCCGTCCACTCCTTGCCGTCGAGAATCTCGGCGACTCTGCGGTGGGCGTCGGCGCGCAGCTCGGACGGCATGAAGGCGTCGACCGGATCGCGTCCCACGGCCTGCGCGGCCGTCAGTCCGAAGAGCTCCTCGGCCCGCAGGCTCCACTGGTCGATGAGCCCGTCAGGCCCGATCGAGAACGATGCGACCTTTATGTAGTCATATATCGAGCCAGGCGGACTGCTGTGCCACAGGGAGTCGTGCCATGTCTCCCGAGGCACGTCGGCCTGATGTGCCTGCGCAGGTATCTCGCTCACGCGACCGTCCCCTCCAGCTCACCGCAACCGGACCGGCCATGACCGCAGTATTCAGCACCACGGCCCCTGACGGCACGGCGTTCACGATCACAAAAAGGTCCCGTTAGTTTTTAGCCACCTCGTGCGACGGACGGCCACCCTTCCCCTTGTTACTCACCAGGAAGTGCCAACTCGAACCACACAGTCTTGCCCGACTTCCCGTGCCGGGTCCCCCAGCGCTGAGAGGAGACGGCGACGAGGTGCAGTCCGCGACCGCCCTCGTCGCTGGGCTTCGCGACGCGTTCACGGGGCGGATCCGGAAGCGGATCGGAAACCTCCACGAGCAGCGCGGGCCCGCCCTGTGTGCCGTCGGCGGCTGGATTCCGCCGTTCCAGCCGGACCCCGATGGGGCCGGACGCGTACCTCAGGGAGTTGGTGACGAGCTCGCTGACCAGCAGGACGGTCACATCTCCGACGGAGTCCAGGCCCCAGGCGCGGAGGGTGCCGCGGACGGCGTGTCGGGCGGTGCGGACGGCACCGGGCTCGGCGGGGAAGGCCCACTCGGCGCATTCACCGTCTGTGTCGATCACGCCGATCACTTCCCGGGCCAGCAGCGACCCCAGTCCGGTTCGTCTGTGACGAAAGGGGGACGAGATAGGGATTAATAGCGACATACCCGATATTCGAGGCGTCGTACCACTCGATCCCCCGGCACCGGCGCACTGTGGCGCAGACGGCCTACAGCGAGAGCGTCACGCGCCCCCGGCGGCTGCGCGCAGCCGGCGCCCGGCCTCGGCGACGGCGGGCCGGTCCTGGTCGAGCCAGTCCACCGACTCCAGGTCCTCGGGCCCGAGCCAGCGCAGCTCGTCGTGGTCCTCCAGCGGGGCGGGCACTCCGGAGAGCAGCCGGGCGGTCCACACGTGCAGCACGAGGCCGGGCTTCAGCGGCCACTCCCCCGGGATCCGCTCCAGCGGCTCGGTCTCGACGCCGAGCTCCTCGCGCAGTTCGCGCACCAGCGCGTCGGGGACGGATTCACCCGGCTCGGCCTTGCCGCCCGGAAGCTCCCAGCGCCCGGCCAGTTCCGGGGGTGCGCTGCGGCGGGCGGCCAGCAGGCGCCCCTCATGACAAAGGGCTCCGCCCACGACCACTCGTACCGTCATGGGCGGAGCCTATGTCAACGCTGATGCTCAGTTCATCGTGGCGGTCTGACCGATCCGCTCGACCCAGTAGAGCTGCTTGTGTCCTCGGTCGTCGAGGCTGTCGACGACCTTCTGGGCCTCGGCCCGGGTGGCGTACCGGCCCACCCGGTAGCGGTTGCCGTTGTCGTCCTGACGTATGACCAGCCACGGGAGCAGGGCACCGCTGTCGTTCATCGCGTTTCACCCTCCGCCGACGTACCTGCCCGGGAAACCGCATTGCGCATATGCCTGAGCTTACGCCCGACCTTTACGCACCGGATACGGTTTTTCACAAAGAGGTACCTAGGGGGCGTACGCATCCGGCCACGTGTACGAGCGGGCCGTGCGCGCCGGTTCAGAACCGGCGCGCGGTGGGCGCGGGCGTACACGCGGTTCGGGCCTGCCCGGTGGCACTTCGCCCTGGTCATCCGGGCGGTCAACGGGCACAGGAGAAGGGCGAGTCCGGGCGCGCGATGAAGGCGAGAAGGCCTCGGCGCAGATGCCGGGCAGCCCGGAGAATGCGAGCATCAGGAGGGTGGAGGCGACCACGATCGCGCCGAAACCCACCGGGTTGAACCCGTGGGTGCCGGCGGGCCCGGTCCCGACGGAACGCAGGCCCGTCATGACGACGCGTCATGACGGCCCGTCAGCCCTGGTTTGTCCGCTCACCGGTACGGTCCGCTGCCGGGGCTCCGCGCCCGCGGAGGGGGAGCCCCGGGAGCGGGGCCGTCAGCGGACCGGCAGGTGGTACGACAGGCGGTAGCGGTCCGCCGGGACCACGACGTCGGCGGTTTCGACGGCGCGGCCGGAGGCGAAGTACGTGCGGCCGATCACCAGCACCACGTGCCCCGGCACCCCGCCCAGCAGCACCAGTTCCTCCGCCAGGCCCGGTCTCGCGCCGACCTCTTCCACCACGTTGTCCACGACGACGTCGATCGCAGCCATCCGGTCGACCACCCCGGAACCGCCCAGCGGCCCCTCCTCCGGCAGCATCACCGGGGTCCGGCCGGTCACGGCGAGCGGCTCCCAGGAGGTGGACAGCATCATGGCCTCCCCCGCGTCGCGGAAGACGTACCTGGTCCGCATCACCCGTTCCCCCGGCTCGATGCCCAGCCGCTTCGCGATCTCCGCCGGCGCGCACCGCTGCTCGCTGTTCGACTCCCACGTGCCCCGCACGCCCGATTCCGCCTGCTCCTGCCGGAACGGCGTGGACGCGCCGCCCGTGCGGTAGCCGGAGCGGGCGACCCGCCGCGGTACCGGCTGTTCCCGTACGTACGTACCCGACCCGGACCGGCCCTCGACCAGGCCCTCCGCCATGAGGACCTTGCGCGCCTCCAGCGCCACGGTGTCGGAGACCCCGTACTCCTCGCGGATGCGGGCCTGCGAAGGGAGCCGGGCGTGCGGGGGCAGGGAACCGTCGACGATCTTCCGTCGGAGATCCCCGGCCACGCGCAGGTAGGCCGGCTGCTCACCGAAAGTCACTGGCCACTCCCATCAGGTTGACAGACAGCTACACCCTGGCAACCGACGGTTGTACGCCGCAAGCAAGGGCCAGAGTTTCACCCGAAGTGATGAAGCCAGGTCACTCAAACCCGTTACCGCGCGTTACGGGGACGACGTCACGCCGCCTCGGTGGAAGGAGCGCGTCCGGGCCCGCTGCCGGGACCCCCGCCCGGCCCGCCCGGAGAGTCCTCCAGCCATTCCGGAACCGTGGTCGCCAGCCCGTACGCCCCGCGCAGCGACTTCTCCGTCTGCACCGACAGCGCACCCACGGCCAGTTCCCGCTGCCGGTCGAACTCCGCCGCCGTCCGCGCCTGCGAGGCCTTCACCCAGAGCCTGCGCGCCGCGTCGATCTCCTTGAGCGCGGCCGCGGCCGCCGCCTCCATGCCGGGCCGGCCCCTGTGACCCTCCAGCACCTTCGCCTCGTCGCCCAGCGCGCCGTATACCTTCCGGGCCCACGCCTGGTGCTCCGCCAGCGCGTCCTCGACGTCCTCGTCCGGCGAACGGCTCAGGAGGAATTCGAGCGCGTTCGCCGCCTTCAGGAACTCCACCTGCGCGGGCGCCAGTTCCGCCTCGCCCCGGCGCAGGCTGCCGCGCTGCTCCTCCTCGGTCGTCGCGATCACGCACAGCAGCCGCCGGTCCCCCTGGCGCCAGGCCTCGCGGGAGGGCGCGAAGTAGAACATCTCGGCGGTGGCGGGCAGCGCCCAGGTGTCCATCGCGTAGGCGTCCTGGGCCTGCCAGCAGGCGTCCTCCGTACCGCGGTTCGCCTCCCGCGAGCCGGGGACGCCTTCCTGTTCCACCGGCGCTGAGTGGGTGACCTCGCCGTGGTGCGGCTGCGCGCAGTCGATCCGGTAGGTCAGGGGCCGGTCGTCCATCATGTCCCCGCCCGGGACGTTGAAGCAGTCCCCCTTGCGCAGGTCCTCCATGTCCGTCAGCTCACCCTCGGCCTCGGTCACTTCGCCGATCCGGTGGAACCGTTCGCCGAGCGCCGACGCGACCCGTCCCGCGGTCACGACCAGTACGACGGTCATCACCACCGACACCGCCAGGCCCACGATCGCCAGCACCTTGCCGCGCTGCCGCTTGTTCGCGATCTGTACGAGGGCCACGATCCCGAAGACGACGCCCAGCGGCGGCAGGCACAGCAGACCGACGAGGAGCGAGGCGAGCGCGAAGCCGTTGAGCACCGGCGGGAGCTGTCCCTGGGCGGGCGGCGGGCCCCACGGGGACCGCGGGGAGGGCGGGGGCCAGGAGTGGCCCGGTCCTGCGGGAGGGCTCGGCGGGGTGGTCACGGGGCGGCGGACTCCATCACAGGGGGCGCGAACGAATGCGCGAATAGTACGCAGCGGGGGCGACCGCCCTGTCGGTCGCCCCCGCCTGTTCACCGCGGCTCAGCCGTGCGCTCGTACGGCCGGAACCGTACGGTCGTGACCCGTAGGGTCAGAACTGGAGCGCCCAGGAGTCGATCTTTCCGGTGTCGATGTTCGCGTTGTCGTTCACCCGGAGCTTCCACACCCCGTTGGCGACCTCGGCGGAGGCGTTCACCGTGAAGGTCTTGATGATGTTGTCCGCGCTGCCGCCGGCCCGGTTGTGCAGGGTGTAGACGGTGCCGTCGGGCGCGACCAGGTCGACCTTGAGGTCACCGATGTAGGTGTGCTTGATGTCGACCGCGACGCTCAGCGTCGCCGGCGCGTTGCCGGGGACCCCGCTGACGGTGACCGGCGATTCGACGGTCGCGTTGTCGTTGATCGCGTAGTCCGCGGTGTTCTCGAAGCGCTTCCCGGGCGGGGTGGTGCCGCCGGCGCCCACGTAGAGCAGCCGGTTCGGGGAGCCGGATCCGGGGCCGGTCACGACGTTCGGGGTGGCCGCGTTCACCAGGCCGTCGCGCACCTGGGCCGGGGTGCTCGACGGGTTCTGCGACAGGTACAGCGCCGCCGCGCCCACGACGTGCGGCGTGGCCATCGAGGTGCCGGAGATCGTGTTGGTGGCGGTGTCGCCCGTACCCCACGAGGAGGTGATGGAGGAGCCCGGCGCGAAGATGTCCAGGATGGAGCCGTAGTTGGAGTAGCTGGCCTTCGCGTCGGTGTTGGTGGTGGCGCCGACCGTGATGGCCTCGGCGACGCGCGCCGGGGACTTGGTGGAGGCGTCCGTGGACTCGTTGCCGGCGGCGACGCCGTAGGTGATGCCGGAGGCTATGGAGTTGCGTACGGCGGTGTCGAGCGCGGAGTCCGCGCCGCCGCCGAGCGACATGTTGGCGACGGCCGGCTTGACGGCGTTGCGCGTCACCCAGTCGATGCCGGCGACGACCTGGGCGGTCGTACCGGAGCCGTTGTTGTCGAGCACGCGCACGCCGACGATCTTGGCCTTCTTGGCCACGCCGTACGAGCCGCCCGCGACGGTGCCGGCGACGTGCGTGCCGTGGCCGTGGCCGTCCTGGGCGGTGTTGTCGTTGTCGACGGCGTCGTAGCCGTCGGAGGCGCGGCCGCCGAAGTCCTGGTGGGTCTTGCGGACGCCGGTGTCGATGATGTAGGCGGTGACGCCCTCGCCGGCCTTGTCCGGGTAGGTGTAGCTCTGGTTCAGCGGGAGCGCGCGCTGGTCGATGCGGTCCAGGCCCCAGGACGGCGGGTTGGGCTGGGTGGCGTCGGCGGCGGCGTCGGCGGCGTCGATGGTGAAGACACGGTTCTGCACGACGGACTTGACGGCCGGGTCGGCGGCGAGCTTCCTGGCCTGCGCCTCGGAGACCTGGATGGAGTAGCCGTTGAGGGCGGCGCTGTAGGTCCGGTCGATCTTCGCGCCGTACCGCTTGGCGACGGCCTTGCCGCTGTCGGCGGTGGAGCGGGCGGCGGAGTCGTTCAGGGTCACGATGTAGCTGCCGGGGACGCTTCCGGCGGCGCCGGCGTTCTCGATGACGCCCTGCGCGCCGGTGTCGGCCGCCGAGGCGGGTAGCGCGGCGGCCGCGCCGAGCGCGAGGGCCGCGACGGCGGTCGCGCTGATGCCGGCGATCCTCCGGCGGGTGTGACGCATCACGGACATGTGAGGGGTCCTCCTCATAGGTGGTGCGCTGCGGGGGGTGGGGCGGGGCCTGACGGGCACTCACGCGCATGCCGGGTGAAAGGAACAGGGCGGAGATAGGCATGCTCATGTCAAAGCAATCGGCCCAACGGGCTGTCGCCTCCGAAAGGTTGACCCACGGCCGCCGCCTGCCACAAGAGGACGGCCGACGCGTAACATCCGTGCCATACCCCGGCCATGATTGAGCAAAGGCGCTCCGCACATGACGCACGCACTGCCCGGATATGTCTGCCCAGAGGACGACACGCGTGCGGACGCCCGCACGGCCCCGTGGTGCTGCCCCGTCTGCGGCGGCCCGTGGGACCTCGATTTCACGCCGGATCCGGCCGCGGCGCTGGATCCGGCCGCGGGGCCCCATTCGCTGTGGCGGTACGGGGCCGCGCTGCCGCTGCCGGGGGCGTTCTCCGTCACGCTGGCGGAGGGGCACACTCCGATGGTGCCGCTGGGGGAACGGGTTCACGCCAAACTCGACTTCCTGATGCCGACGCTGTCCTTCAAGGACCGGGGCGCGGTGATGCTCGCAGAACTGGCCCGGCGGCTGGCTCCGCAGCGGGTGGTGGCGGACAGCAGCGGCAACGCGGGGACGTCGGTGGCGGCGTACTGCGCGCGGGCCGGGCTCGATTGTGAAGTTTTCGTGCCCGAGGGCACCTCGGAGAAGAAGACCGAGCAGATGCGGGCGCACGGGGCGGTCGTACGGGTGGTCGCGGGCGGCCGCGAGGCCGCGGCGGAGGCGGCGCGGCGGGCCGCCGACGAGCCGGGGGTGTTCTACGCGAGCCACGTCTTCAACCCGTACTTCCTGCACGGGACGAAGACGTACGTGTACGAGGTGTGGGAGGAGCTCGGCGGTCGACTGCCGGAGGCGCTGGTCGTGCCGGTGGGCAACGGCACGCTGCTGCTGGGGGCGGCGCTGGCGGTGGCGGAGCTGGGGCGGCGCGGGGTGCGGGCGCCGGCGCTGATCGCCGTGCAGGCGGAGGCGGTGTCGCCGCTGGCCTCCGCCTTCGCGGCGGGCGCGGAGGAGCCCTCGGCGGTGCCGCAGCTGCCCACCCTGGCGGAGGGGATCGCGATCCCGGCGCCGCCGCGGGGGCGCCAGATCCTGGCGGCGGTGCGGAAGTCCGGGGGCACGTTCCTGACGGTGCCGGACGGCCGCCTCCGCGAGGCCCAGCGGGACCTCGCGCGGCGCGGCCTGTTCGTCGAGCCGACCGCTGCGGCGTGCTGGGCGGCCGTGGGCCCCGGCGCCCCCGACGACCCCCTGCAGGGCCGCACCGCCGTCCTCCCCCTCTGCGGCGCGGGCACCAAATCGGGCCTGGCCCCGTAACGCCGGCGCGGCCAACCCCCTGGGGCTCCGCCCCAGACCCCGCGCCTCAAACGCCGGCGGGGCTGTATTCCGGCTGACGCCGCCCGCCTGGCGCGCCTTGCTCACGCCCGGCAGTCCGCTGCAACCGCAGACACCCCCGCCAGCCCCCGGCATTTGAGGCACGGCGGCACAACCAGCCCCGCGGGCAACTGAGGCACGGGGGCACCCCCGCGGGCAACTGAGGCACGGGGGCACATCCAGCCTCGCCGGCGTTTGAGGCGCGGGGTCCGGGGCGGAGCCCCGGGGCGGCCGGCAGGCCGCTGCCCGAAGCCGCAGGCAGCCGGCCACGGCAGGCACAACCAAGCCCCGCCGGCGATTGAGGCGCCGGGGGCGAGGACGGGCAGCGGGGGTACACGTCGGAAATCCGCGAGCCCCGGCTCCCCCGGTCTGCTGAACTGGGGCCATGGCCAACCACCTTGACCCCACCGCAAAGGCCCGCGCGTTCGCGGATCTGCACGTCCCCGCCACCCCCCTCCCCCTCGCCAACGCCTGGGACGTCGCCAGTGCGCGCCTCGTCGAGGCCGCCGGGGCGCCCGCCGTGGCCACCACCAGCGCCGGCGTCGCCTGGTCGCTCGGGTCGCCCGACGGGGACGCCCTGGCCCGCGACCGGGCCCTCGACCTCGTCGCCCGCGTGGCCGCCTCCGTCTCCGTGCCCGTCACCGCCGACATCGAGGGCGGCTTCGGCGCCGACCCCGCCGGGGTCGGGGAGACCGTCGCGGGCGTGCTCGCCGCCGGCGCCGTCGGCATCAACATCGAGGACGGCAGCCGCACCCCCGCCGAGCACGCCGAGCGCGTGGCCGCCGCCCGCGCAGCCGCGACGGCCGCCGGGGTCCCGCTGTTCATCAACGCCCGCGTCGACACCTACCTCCGCGGCCTCGGCGACCCCGCCACCCGCCTCGACGAGACCCTCGCCCGCGCCGCCGCCTACCTCCGCGCCGGCGCCACCGGCATCTTCGTACCCGGCGTCACCGACCCGGCCGTCATCACCGAGCTCGCCAAGGGCATCGACGCCCCGCTCAACATCCTCGTCGGCCCCGGCGCCCCCACCGTCGCCGAGCTCGGCGCCCTCGGCGTCGCCCGCGTCAGCCTCGGCTCCTGGGTGGCCGAAGCCGCGTACGCCGTGGTGCGCCGCGCCACCGAGGAACTGCTCTCCGGCGGCACCTACGGCTCCCTCGCGCACGCCCTCCCGTACGGGGAGCTGAACGGGCTGCTCAAGGGCTGAGACACCGGGGATATCCAGAAGCCTGCATGGGCCAACGACCCTAGGATCCGGACATGCGCACATCAACCGCCGCCGGGAAGGCCCCCGTCGGCACCCCGCACCGCCGGATCACCGGGGCCGTCTGGACCGCCCTGGCCCTCGTCTACGTGCTCTGGGGCTCGACCTACCTCGGCATCCGGATCGTCGTCGAGACCATGCCGCCCTTCCTCTCCGCCGGCGCCCGCTTCATCACCGCCGGCCTGCTCCTGGCCGCCGTCGTCGCCTGGCGCTACGGCCCGGCCGCACTCAGGGCCACCCGTGCGCAGGTCGGATCGGCGGTCCTGGTCGGCCTGCTGCTGATCCTCGGCGGCAACGGCCTGGTCGTCCTCGCCGAGACCTCGGTGCCCTCCGGCCTCGCCGCACTGCTGGTCGCCGCCGTGCCGATGTGGGTGGTGCTGCTGCGCGGGGCCACCGGGGACCGGCCGCCGCGGCGCACCCTGGGCGGGGTGCTGGTCGGCCTGGCCGGGCTCGCGGTGCTGACCAGCCCGGGGCTCAGCGGTGCGGTTCGGCTGTCGGGGGTGCTGCTGGTGGTGGGGGCCTCGGTGCTGTGGTCGCTGGGCTCGTTCTCGGCGTCGAAGCTGGACCTGCCGGGCAATCCGTTCGCCGGGAGCGCGTACCAGATGCTGGCGGGCGGGGCCGCCGGCGTCCTCGTCGGCCTGCTGCGCGGCGAGCACCGTGGCCTGGACCCGGCGTCCTTCTCCACCGCCTCCTGGCTGGCGCTCGGCTACCTGGTCGTCTTCGGCTCGCTCGTCGGTTTCACCGCGTACGTGTGGCTGCTCCAGGCGGCGCCGCTGTCGCTGGTGTCCACGTACGCCTACGTCAATCCGGTCGTCGCGGTGGCGCTCGGCGCGCTCATCCTCGACGAGGCCCTGACCTGGCCGATCCTGCTCGGCGGGGCGATCGTCGTGGCGGCGGTCGGCGTGATCGTCAGCACGGAGCGCAAGAAGTGAGGCGGGGGCACACCCCCTGGCCCCCGGCCGCCCCTCGGCCACCGGCCGCGCCCTATCCCTGGGCCGCCCGCTCGTAGAGGGCCTTCGCGCGCTCGTCGAACAGCGCGGCCGTGGAGTCCACGTCCGTGTCCCCGCCGCTCAGCACCCCGATCAGCCGTCCGGCCCGGTCGGCCCCGCCCCGGTCGGCGATCCAGGGGCTGCCGCTGGTCCCGGTCCAGAACCCGGCGCAGCTGATGTAGAGCATGTCGGGGTCGTCGTCGTCGTGGCGGGTCTGCGTCGTGCAGGAGACGGGCTTGTTCTGCGGGTTGTGCTCGGACTCCGGGTAACCGACGACGGTCACCTCCCGCTCGTAGCCGGAGGTCCAGTCCGGTTTCGGGGCCTCGGCCCGCCCGCCCGCCGCCTCCTGGACGCTGCGCCCGTCGGAGTCGGGCGCGATGGTGAGGAAGGCGAAGTCGGCGGTGTCGTCGCCCCACTTCGTCCAGCGTTCGTCCACGTGGATCGAGCTGACCTTCCACACCCCGAGGGGCTGGCTGCCGGAGCCCTCGCCGGAGAAGGCGGGGGCGAAGGCGAGCTCGCCGATGGCCAGGCCGTCGTGGGCGACCTCGCCCGGCCGCCCGTCCTCCCCGGCGGGGGCCACGCAGTGCGCGGCGGTGGCGACGACGTTGCCCCGGGGGCTGTCGACGACGCTGGCCGTGCACCAGTGCTCCCCGTTGGCCATGAGCACGCCGACGGTGGGGAAGGGGTGCACCGGCCGCTCGCCCGGCGCCTTGAGGAACGCCACGGCGCACAGCGCCGCGATCCCCGCGGCGGCGGCCGCCGACGCCCCCTTCACCACCGTGCTCATCGCACGTCGGGGTCGGGTGTCGGCGCCGACATCACCTTGCTGATCCACTCCAGAGCGCCCTCCCGCATTCCGCGTACGTACGACTTTCCGTTGTGCTCACCATCCTGGATCACCTGCAGCTTGGTGTGCACGGGACCCTTGCCGTACTCCTGCATGAACTTCTCGGCCTTTTCGCGGCCGCTCTCCCTGGTGCCGATCTGGAAGTTGATGTAGACGTCGGGACCGCCGTCCTCGATCAGCTTCGCGGCGAGCTTCTCGGGGTTGTTCTCGTCCATGGCCTGCGTGTTCCCGTTCCACAGGGGGGAGTCGGGGACGATGTCGACCCCGCTCGCGATGGCGGCCTTGAAGCGGTCGGGGTACTTCAGGAGGTGCTTGAAGGCGCCGAACCCGCCCGCCGAGGAGCCCATGAAGGCCCACCCGTCGCGGGAGGTGAAGGTCCGGAAATTGGCCTTCGCGAAATCCGGGATGTCATCGGCCATCCAGGTGCCCATCTTGGGCTGCCCGGGGATGTCCGAGGCGTCGAAGTGGTGCTTGGTGTCGGCGTTGTGCACCGGCATGATCAGGATGAAGGGCAGGCTGGTGCCGGCCTTCGCCCCGTCGCTGACGGCCTTCTGGAGGCCGAGGCCGGGGCCGGTTCCCCAGTAGTTCGTGGGGTAGCCGCGGCCGCCGGGCAGGGAGATCAGGACGGGGAAGGCGCTCTTGGCGTACTTCGGGTCGTCGTACTCCTTGGGCACCCACACCCACACGTCGCCCGTGAACCCGGACTTCTTGCCGGTCAGGGTGGTCTTGGCGATCTGCGTGCCGTCCGGCAGCCGGCTGGTGCGGACGAACTCGGCCTTCGGCCCGGTGGGCATCAGCACGCCCGGCCGGACGTCGGAGGTCTTGGATGCCTTGGAGGCGTTCTCCTGGACCTTCCCGAAGGAGACCGGATCCCCTATGTCCGAGAAGAGCCCGTATTTGTACGCTGCCGCGCCGCCGCCCGCCGCGAGGGTGAGCGCGAGCCCACCGCCGATCAGCGTCATGCGCAGGCGCTTGGGGCGACGGCCGCCCTTGGTCGTGGGGCTGCCGTCGCCTTGCTGGTCATGCTGCACGGAATTGTCCCGTTCCTTCTCCGGCGCTCGGTCGGAGCGCGGGTCGGACCGATCGGTCCCCCTTACACCCTTTACAGAGGTATGAACGAGGGGATGGGTTGCCTGGGACGGGGGTGACGTGGCGAGTGCCACGCGCCGTGCGGGGCGTGCGGGGCTTACGGGCGTACGGGCGTCAGCCGGCGGTGTCGGGCTTGGGGGCCTTGAGCACCTTGCTGATCCACTCCAGGGAGCCTTCCTTCATGCCCCGGACGTAGTGCCAGCCGTTGTGCTCGCCGTTCTGGATGTCGCGGATGGTCATCTTGATCGGGCCCTTGCCGAACTGCTGCTGGAACTTCGTCATCCGCTCCTTCCCGCTCTCCTTGGTGCCGACCTGGAAGTTGATGTAGACCTCCGGGCCCTTGGTGTCGATCAGCTTCTGGGCGAGCTTCTCGGGGTTGTTCGCGTCCATCTCCGCCTGGTGGCCCTTCCAGAGCGGGGAGTCCGGGACGATCTCGCCGCCGCTGGCTATCACGGCCTTGAACCGGTCGGGGTACTGCAGGAGCGTCTTCATGCCGACGAAGGCGCCGGAGGAGGAGCCCATGAAGGCCCAGCCGTCGCGGGACTTGTACGTACGGAAGTTGGCCTTGGCGAAGGCCGGGATGTCCTCGGCGATCCAGGTGCCCATCTTGGGCTGGCCGGGTATGTCGGCGCCGTCGTAGTAGTACTTGTTGTCCGGGTTGAGGACCGGCATGACCACGATGAAGGGGAGGCTGGTGCCCGCCTTGACGCCCTCGCTGATGGCCTTCTGGAGGCCGAGGCTGCGGTCGGCCCAGTAGTTGTCGGGGAAGCCGTTGCCGCCGGGGAGCGCGATCAGGACCGGGAAGCCGCTCTTGGCGTACTTCGGGTCGTCGTACTCCTTGGGCGCCCACACCCATACGTCGCCCTCGAAGCCGGACTTCGCACCCGCCAGGCGGGTCTTGGCGATGATCGTGCCGTCGTCGAGCTTGGTGGTCTGCTTGAAGTCGGACTTCGGCCCGGTCGGCATGAGCACGTCCGGATCGCCGGAGGGCTTGGGGGCCTCGCTGGGGGTGGTCTTCTTGTCCGCGGCGGGGGGCGGGGTGGCCGCGCCGAAGGTCACCTTCTCGCCGTTGCCGGAGAACCAGTCGAGCTTCCAGGCCGCGAACCCGCCGCCGCCGAGCAGGAGCGCGAGGGCGACCGCCCCGCTGATCCATATCGCGCGGCGGGAGCGCCGGCGCTGCGGGGGCTGCCGGTACTGCTGCTCCTGGTACGGGGGCTCCTGCGGGTACCGCTCCGAACGGTCCTGGTACGGCGACGGCTGGTCAGGCCGCGGGCTCTGCTGGTACTGGTGCACGAACTTCGCTCCGAACGTTCACGGCTGCCCCCGAGGGCAGAACGACTGGGCATCCCCTAGTCCTGATGTACGAATACCTCGGACAGTTCCAAATCCCGGCAAAAACATGACGGGGATCTCAGGGGATCTCATCGGAACAGCGGCCTAACGCTGGGCGTCGAGCACGTCCGCGCACCGCCCCAGCAGGTCGATGAGCAACTCCCGCTCCTCCCCGCTGAACGCCGCGGCCAGCGCCCGCTCCACGCGTACGGCACCCGCGTCCGCCAGCTCCAGCGCCGCCCGCCCCTCGGCCGTGAGCCGGGTCTCCAGCACGTTGCGGTGCCACTCGTGCGGGGTCCGCTCGATGAACCCGCGCTCCTGGAGGTTCTTCAGGACGGTGTTCATGGTCGGCGGCGTCACCCCGCACAGCCGGGCGAGCGCGGCGGCGGAGATGCCGGGCTTCTCGGCCAGCCAGAGCAGGGCCGCGTACTGCGGAACCGTTACTGCGGCCGGCTTGCACGCGGCGTTCTTCGCCGCGACGAGTGCCTGTTCAGCGCGCTTCAGATGAGAGCCGATGCGCTCCTCGGGGGCCATGGAGGTCATGCCCGCATCCTAAAGCCCCTTGCAACCATTAGAGCTCTAACTTAGATTCGTCCACACCTAGACAGTAGAGGACACCTGATGAAGCTTCTGGCCACAGCCCTGACCATCGCCGTGACCACCACCCTGACCGGGGCCCTGACCCTGGGGGCGACGACTCCGGCCCTGGCCGCGGGCGAGGGCGCCGCCCGCACCGATGCCCGCATATCCACGGCCTTCTCCATACCGGGCGCGAAGGTCTACCCGGAGGGCATAGCCACCGACCCCCGTACGCACACGGTCTACGTCGGCTCGTACGCGGACGGCACCGTCTACCGGGCCCGCCCCGGCCGGTCCGAGGCGGAGGTGTTCCTCCCCTCCGGCACCGACGGCCGCCACACGGCGAACGGCCTGCGCGTCGATGCCCGCGGCCGCCTGTGGGTGACGGACTCCACCGCCGGCGTCTCGGTGTACGACGCGGCGACCGGGGCCCGTCTGGCCCGCTTCGACGTGGCCGGGACCGCCCCGCGCTTCGTCAACGACCTGACCGTCACCCCGGACGGCACCGCGTACCTGACGGACAGCGTGCGCGGGGTGGTCTACCGCGCGACCCCGGACGATCTGGCCGCCGGCGGCGGCACGCTGAACGTGGCCTTCGACCTCAACCCGGTCCTGCGCCCGCGGCCCGAGGGCACCTTCACCCTCAACGGGATCGTCTCGGACCGGGCGGGCCGCTACCTGCTCACCGTCGACATGACGGGCGGCGACCTCTACCGCGTCGACCTGCGCAGCGGCGCCGTCGTCCGCGTCGCCCTCTCCGGGGCGGACCTGAAGGCCGCCGACGGCCTCGACCTCGCCGCCGACGGGACCCTGCGGGTGGCGCAGAACGTAACCAACACGCTGACCCGCTGGCAGCTCACGGCGGACGGCACCCGCGCCCGCCTGGTCCACACGATCACGGACCCGTCCCTCCAGATCCCCACGACCCTCGCCCACACCCCGGGCGGCCGCACCCTGGTGGTCCGCTCGCAGTTCGACAAGGGCGGCCCGCTCGGGACGGACGGCGGCACCCCCACCACCTTCACGGTCGCCTCGGTCCGCGGGCTCTGACGCGGGCTCCGGCCTGTACGGCCTATACGGCCTGAGCGGCGCGTGCGCCCTGTTCGGCCCGTGCGACGGTGAAAACGGCGTCGCACCGGTCGCGCACGTAGTCGTTGTGGGTGGCGATGACGACGGTGCAGCCGGCGTCGCTCATCTCGCCGAGGATGTCGACGACCATGGCGGCGTTGTCCTGGTCGAGGGCGCCGGTCGGCTCGTCGGCGAGGACGAGGGCCGGCTGCTTCACCATCAGCCGCGCCAGCGCCACCCGCTGCTGCTCGCCGCCGCTGAGGTGGTGGATCTTCGCCTTCTCCCGCCCGGCGAGCCCCACGCGGTCGAGGGCTTCGGCGACGGTGACGCGCCCGGCCGGCGCGGCGCCGCCGCGCGAGCGCCTCGGCCGGACGGCCACCTCCAGGTTGGCCGCGACCGTGGCGTTCTCGATCAGGGCGTAGTTCTGGAAGAGGTAGCCGAGCACGTCGCGCCGGAAGCGGCGGATCCCACGCCGGTCGAAGCGGGTGATGTCCGTCCCCTCGTAGCGGATCGCCCCGCCGCTGGGCGTGTCGAGCAGGCCGAGGCAGTTGAGGAGGGTGGACTTGCCCGAGCCGCTGGGGCCGACGAGGGCCAGCATCTCGCCGCGCCCGACGGTCAGGTCGACACCCGACCACAGGGTCCGGGGTCCGAAGGACTTCGACAGGTTGTCGATCTCGATCACTGCGCTGCTCCTGCTGAAGCCGGGGACGTACGGGGGGTTGCGGGCGGGGGGACGAGGGCGGAGCCGCGGCTCACCCCTCGCTCGCCCCTTCCCTGACGATGCGGCGGTGGAAGACGGCTAGGGCGATGACCACCGCCGCGACCTCGATGACGACCAGTCCTGCGGTCAGGCCCAGGTCCAGCGAGGTGATCCGGGCGGGCGGGCGGGGCGCCGGGATGCCGAGGGCCGCGTAGCGCTGCAGGTCCTGGTTCTGCTGCCACGTGTGGAAGGGCACCCACGCGGCGAGGAGGAGCGCGAGCAGCCCCTCGACGGCGAGGACCGAGCGGTGGGTCGCGGCGAACCGCCAGCCGCTGATGTGCTTGACGAAGATCGCCTGGGCGTTCTTGCGGGAGTGGACGATGCAGACGCCCACGCCGGTGATGAGGAGGACCGCGACGGCCACGATGAGGTTGAAGAGCTGGAGGCGGAAGTCGCCCACGACGTTGCGCAGTTCCAGGGCGGCGTTCTGCCCGACCGGGCGCATGGCCTTCACGTAGGTCTGCAGCTTGTTCGCCGCGATGCCGTCGAGGACGTCGTCGGGGCGGGGGAAGACCACCCCGCCCTGGGTCGCGAAGGCGGTGTAGGCGTTGTCGGTGAGGAAGGTCGAGCCGTTGGGGACCACGAGCAGCACCGGGTCGCGCACGAGGGACCGGTCCTGGTTCGGGTTGCTGCCGGCGCTGCGGGTCCGGTCGCCGGGGTTGTACGTGAACACGCGCTGGCCGCTGCGCGCCGCGAGGGTCTGCACCTGGTCGGGGCGGATGAGCTCGGGGTTGGTCGGGCTCAGGACGCCGGGTATCCGTGCGGCGATGGTCTGCGCGTGACCGGCCAGGGACTCGGGGACGAGGAGGCGGACCGTGCCGGTGCCGGTGCCCGGGTTCGGGCCGATGCCGGGGACCTTCCCGTCGCGCGGGGCGGGGGCCGCGGTGTAGCGGCGGCCGGCGGGGTCGAGGATCGGCTGCGCGGCGAGGAAGGACTCGTTGACGATGAGGAACTCGCCCTGGGGCAGGCCCGAGCCCGGAGGGGCGAGGTAGCGCAGCTCGCGCCGCCCGGCGAGCACGGTCTTCCCCTCGCCGTCGGCCTTGCGGAGCCACTGGCCGACCCGTGTCTCCATCTGCGCCGACTCGCTGCCCAGGCTGCCGTTGAGGAGGATGGCGGTGGCGTCGCCCACCTTGGCGTAGGCCGCGCGGCTGTCCTGGCGCGTGGCCACGTCCTGGCCGGCGAGGACGACGGATCCGGCGATGGACAGGGCCAGCAGCAGGGCGGGGACCCGTACGAGGTAGGCGCTCAAGGAGGCGGCGCGGGCGGGCAGTTCGCCCTTGAGGGCGCGCAGCACCTCGGTCTTGAAGGTCAGGGCGAGCACGCCGGCGTGGGCGGCCAGCATCAGCAGGACGAGCAGGGCGGCGATGCCGGCGGCCACCGAGGCGAAGAAGCCGAGCCAGGCCAGGCCGTTGTAGAACCCGAGGAAGGCCGTGGCCGCCGCGGCGACGACGCCGGCCGCGCACGCCCAGAACACGGCGAGCTGGCGCAGGTCGCGCAGGAGGATCTCCCCGAGGGACTTGCCCTGGAGGCGCAGGACGCCGTAGGCCTTGGCACCCAGCAGCACGCTCGCGCCGGTCATGGTCACGGCGGCGAGTGCGACGACGAGGACGGACCAGTAGAGGGCGCCGCCGGTGTAGAGGGGGGCCAGCTCGGCGAGGGAGAGCGGGTGGCTCACGCTCGCGCGCATGCCGAGGGAGGCGAACTCGGCGGCCAGCGCGTCGGCGTCGTGGTCCGAGCCGAAGACGTAGTAGAGGCCGCGGGGGTCCAACTGGCCGACCTGGCCGATCGGGTGGACGTCCGTACGGTATTCGCGGCCGAAGGCGGGGTAGCCGTCGCTCAGCCACTGCGACGCCTCGGAGCCGGGCCCGCCGGAGGCGAGGTACAGGTGCCGGCGTCCGTAGGGGTCCTTGAGGTCGGGCAGTTCGCGGGTCACCGTGACCTTGTGGTCGGCTGCGAACGCCGCGACGGCCTGGGCGACTTGCTCGCCGCCGGCCGAGTTGTCGGACTCGGACACCCAGACCAGGGCGGAGTGGCCCAGCACCCAGTCCTCGTCCAGTCCCCGCACGAACAGAAACGCCACCACGGCCGAGAAGGCCAGCACGGCGGCGTGGACGAACTTGATACCTCGGTGAAGCAATCGATTACCTAGGTAGGTGGGAGCGGGGTGGGAGGGCAGGAAGACCGGACCGGAGCGCCGACCGTCCGGTCAACGAACCGCCGGGAAAGCGGAGTTGCCCCGCTCGCCCGGCGACTCACCGCGTCTGCGAATCAGCAGGTGGTGCGGTAGTACGACTTGTTGCCGGACAGCTTCACCGGCGCGGAGGCGAAGGCCCAGCTGCCCGCCGAGACGTTGCCGCTCGCGTCGTAGTACTCACCCTGGACGGAGGAACCGTGGCACTTGCTGCCGTGGTAGTAGTCCGACCACACGGTCGCGGTGCCCGCGCCGTAGTCCCAGGTACCGCCGCCGACGCTCACGGTCGTGGCCAGGGCCGGGGCGGCACTGGCGGCGATGACGGCACCGGCCACGAGGGCAAGCTTGATTCCGCGCTTCTTCACCAACAACTCACTTTCAGGTCAAGTGGCTTGAACGAGTAGGAGGATGGCAGGTGAGCAGGTTCATGATCAAATTATCGGACTGCGATTGACATCACATAAACCGTGCGCTATCCCCCGTATCCGTTAAGTAGCGGTAGGGACAGGCTTGTTCACCCTCCTCCACTCCAATTGGCCACCCCTGAAGGCCTGATGAAGGCGGGGAGGGGGCACGGCAGAAGGGGCCGGACAGCGTTCACCGCCGCGGTCCGACCCCTCACCGTCCAGCCACCCGCCAGGGGGTCAGAAGCGGGAGTACAGGAGCCGGTTCGGGGAGCCGGGACCCGGGACGACGACGGCGCCCGCCGTCGCGTTGGCCACGACCGCGTCCCTCACCTGGACCGGGCTCGCGGCCGGGTGGGCCGCCAGGTAGAGCGCCGCCGTGCCCGCCACGTGCGGGGCGGCCATCGAGGTGCCGGAGAGGCTGTTCGTGGCGGTGTCGCCCGTGTTCCAGTCCGAGGTGATGCCGACGCCCGGGGCGAAGAGGTCGAGGCACGAGCCGTAGTTCGAGAAGGAGGCGCGGGCGTCCCAGCGGAGGGTCGCGCCGACGGTGATGGCCGACGGGGTGCGGCCGGGCGAGTAATTGCAGGCGTTCGCAGCGGAGTTGCCCGCCGCGATCGCGTAGGTGACGCCCGAGGAGATCGACCGGGCGACGGCGCCGTCCAGGGCCGAGCTGATGCCGCCGCCGAGGCTCATGTTGGCCACGGCGGGCTTGGCCGCGTTGGCCGACACCCAGTCGACCCCCGCGATCACCCCGGCGGTGGTGCCGGAGCCGCTGCAGTTCAGCACCCGCACGGACACGAGGGAGGCGCCCTTCGCCACGCCGTAGGTGGTCCCGCCCACCGTCCCGGCGACGTGCGTGCCGTGCCCGTTGCAGTCCTGGCCGTTGCCCCCGAAGGCGTCGAAGCCCACGCGCGCCCGGTTGCCGAAGTCGGCGTGCGTGGTGCGGATCCCGGTGTCGATGACGTACGCGGTCACGGTCGAGGCCGTGGAGTCGTACGTGTACGTCTGCGACAGCGGCAGCGCCCGCTGGTCGATCCGGTCGAGGCCCCACGGCGCGTTCGACTGCGTGTCCGAAGCCCGCACCTCCGCGTCCTGCTCCACGTACGCGACGCGCGGGTCGGCGGCCAGCTCGGCGGCCCGGTCCTGCGAAGCCCGGACGGAGAAGCCGCGCAGGGCGCTGCGGTAGACGTGCCCGACCTCCCCGCCCGCCCCGGAGGCCATGGCGTGGGCCCCGGACACGTCCGTCCCGTCCTTGAGGACGACGATCCAGCTGTCCGGCACGGCGGTCGCGGCCGGCGCGAGCCGCAGATCACCGGGCGGCGGGGCGCCCTGCGCGGCGGTGGTCGCGGCGAACTGCAGGCCGGCCACGAGGAGCGCGGCGGACAGCACTGCGCTGAGGCGGATTCTCATCAGGTGCACCTGGTCTTTCGTCGGCCCGTCGGGGCACGGCACGTACGGCTTACAGGTGCCGATGCTGAGCGATCCCGCCCCACCACCCCCACGCCCCACGACCCACGTCGGCCGACTGGATGCACAAGACACCACGTCCGGGGTGGCCCCGCGAGGCGCGGCGGCGCCGGCTTGTCAGCAGCGGCTGCCTCCATGACCCCATGAGCACTGTGTACGAGACCGCGACCCTCCTCCCCGACCCCGCCGAACTCCACGCGCACCTGCGCGCGCTGGCCGTTCTGGACGCAACGATGGGCGACGATCCCCGCTTCTGCCGCTACACCTTCGATGCCGCCTGGGGCCCGGGCCAGGAGGCGGCCCTGATGGAGAACGGCTCGGGGGACGATTTCAGCGTCGTCTTCACCCCGGCCGGCGTCCTCATACGCGGCTTCGACCACGAGTCGGAGATGAGTCCGTACGGGACGGACGACGAGCAGGTCTGGCCCGGCGTCATCGACGAAGTCCCCGCGGCGCTGCGCCCGCTCCTGGAGGAGCCCGCCTTCTACGACGAGCACACGGGCGCCACCCGTGTCACGGCCTGCCTGTGGCGGGAGACCGGCGACACCGCCTGGCGCGCCGGCTCCGCCATCGACTTCCCCTCGGGCAGCAAGGACCCGGACAGCTCCGGCTTCCTCTTCCGCCTGCTCACCGACCGCTCCCCCGAGGCCGTCCAGGCCCACTTCGAGGACCACTACGAGCGCCCGGTCCCCCTGACCGCGATCCGCCACGTCCTGGCCGGCCACCCCTCACCCCTGCGATCACCGCGACCCTCAACCCGGCCGCCCGCTAGACCCCGCCCTGCCTGACGGCCGCAATCGCTAGGGTTGGCTCATGACCGGACTGCCCGACTGGATGCGCCCGCCGCGCGCGGAAGGCTGGTTCGCGGAGGACCTGGACCGCCTCCCCGAGGCACCCCGCCACACCGAGCTGATCGATGGAGCCCTCGTCTTCATGATGTCGCCCCAGAGGTGGTGGCACGGCCACCTCGTCACCATGCTCACGGTCGCACTCATGGAGCAGGTGCCCGCCGACACCAGAGTCGGCCGCGAGATGACCATCAAGCTCGACCCGCGCAACCGTCCCGAACCGGACCTGCTCGTCACGACGGCCGACTTCGACGGCGACCGCACCTGGTTCGCGCCGGAGGACGTGCAGCTCGTCATCGAGGTCGTCTCCCCCGAGTCCGCCCATCGCGACCGCACAGTAAAGCTCCGCAAGTACGCGGAAGCCGGCATCCCCCACTACTGGTGCATCGAGGACGAGGACGGAGCACCCGTAGTCCACGTCTACGAGCTGGACGAGCCCACCGGCGCCTACGCGCCCGCCGGTATCTTCCGCGGCACCCTCCAGCGCCCCGTGCCCTTCGAGGTCAGCCTGGACCTCAACAAGCTCACCCCGCCCCGAAGCGGCTGAGAAGTCAGCACCAAGTCAGCGCGGGAATGCAGAAGGAGGGCAGGCCGCCCGCGACGTTGTGTACACGCGCGAGATCAACCGGATCATCGACGAGCGCATGGCCAACCCCGCCCCCGGCATCCCGATCGAGGACATCATGAGGGAGACACTGGCGCGCGGTGAGTGAGTACCGGACCGCCTTCCGCCCTGAGGCACAGGCCGAGCTTCGCAAGATCCCCCGCGACATGGCACTGCGCATCCTGGCCAGGCTGACCGAGCCGGAGACCGACCCTCTCGGCTTCAACACCACCGCACTCGTATCCCAGCCCGAACGACGCCGTCTGCGCGTCGGCGACCACCGCGTCGTCTACACGATCGACAACGGAGAGCTGGTGGTCTGGGTCGTTCACGGGGGACACCGGTCCACCGTTTACGAGACCTGATCACGGCGACGACGAAGGGGTCGGACTCGTCAGAATCCGACCCCTTCTGACGTGCAGTAGCGAGGCTGCTACACGTTGAAGCGGAACGTTCAGCACAGCGCTCCCACCTGCGGAAACGTGATTTTCGGAGCCCTCATCCAGCACCGATCCAGCACGGTGCGAGTTCATCCAGCACGCACGAGCGCGACGAACGCCCGTCGCTCGCGACGCGTTGTGTACACATGGGACACTCGGTACTCTTGAGCGCATGACTCAGCCACTGCCCATAGAGTCCATCCGCGACGTGCGCGCCCACCTGGCGGAGGTCGTGGAGCGTGCGGACCGTGACGACGTACCCACGGTGATCACGCGCCGCGGCAAGGAAGTCGCCGCAGTCGTCTCCATCGAGGTACTACGCAAGTACCAGGAGTGGGAAGAGCGCGAAATCAATCGGATCATCGACGAGCGCATGGCCAACCCGGCGCCCGGCATCCCGATCGAGGACATCATGAGGGAGACGCTGGCGCGCGGTGAGTGAGTACCGAACCGTCTTCCGACCCGAGGCGCAGGCCGAGCTTCGCAAGATCCCCCGCGACATGGCACTGCGCATCTTGGCCAAGCTGACCGAGTTGGAAAGCGATCCTCTCGGCTTCAACACCACCGCACTCGTATCCCAGCCGGACCGCCGCCGCCTGCGAGTCGGCGACTACCGCGTCGTCTACACGATCGACAACGGGGAACTGGTGGTCTGGGTCGTTCACGTGGGACACCGATCCACCGTTTACGACACCTGATCGCCTCTGACCGCACGTCAGAATATCCAGCACCCATCCAGCACGGTGACGACGAAGGGGTCGGACTCGACAGAGTCCGACCCCTTCCGACTTGCACGTTTGACTCAACACCTAACGTGCAGTATGCGCACGACTACACGTTGAAGCGGAATTCGACGACGTCGCCGTCCTGCATGACGTAGTCCTTGCCCTCCATGCGGGCCTTGCCCTTCGCGCGGGCCTCGGTGACCGAGCCGCATTCGACCAGGTCCGCGAAGGAGATGACCTCGGCCTTGATGAAGCCGCGCTGGAAGTCGGTGTGGATCACGCCGGCGGCCTCGGGGGCGGTGGCGCCCTGCTTGATGGTCCAGGCGCGGGTTTCCTTCGGGCCGGCCGTCAGGTAGGTCTGCAGGCCCAGGGTGGCGAAGCCGACGCGGCCGAGGGTGGCCAGGCCGGGCTCGTCCTGGCCGACCGACTGGAGGAGTTCGAGGGCCTCCTCGTCGTCCAGCTCCGCCAGGTCCGCCTCCAGCTTGGCGTTCAGGAAGATCGCCTCCGCCGGGGCGACCAGGGCGCTCTGCTCCGCCTTGAAGGCGTCGTCCGTCAGCTCGTCCTCGTCCACGTTGAAGACGTAGAGGAAGGGCTTGGTGGTGAGGAGGTGCAGCTCGTGGAGGAGGTCGCCCTGCTCGGTGCCCTTGGTGATGCCCTTGGAGAAGAGGGTGTCGCCCGCTTCGAGGATCTTCTTGGCCTCGACGACGGCCGCGAGGACCGCGACCTTCTCCTTCTGGAGGCGGGACTCCTTCGCCAGGCGCGGTTCGGCCTTCTCGATGGACTGGAGGTCGGCGAGGATCAGCTCGGTGTTGATCGTCTCGATGTCGTCCTTCGGCGAGACCTTGCCGTCGACGTGTACGACGTTCTCGTCCTTGAAGGCGCGGATGACCTGGCAGATCGCGTCGGACTCGCGGATGTTCGCCAGGAACTTGTTGCCCAGGCCCTCACCCTCCGAGGCGCCGCGCACGATGCCCGCGATGTCGACGAAGTCGACCGTGGCCGGCAGGACGCGCTGCGAGCCGAAGATGCCCGCCAGGACGGCCAGACGCGGGTCCGGGACACCGACGACGCCGATGTTCGGCTCGATGGTGGCGAACGGGTAGTTGGCCGCCAGCACGTCGTTCTTGGTCAGGGCGTTGAACAGGGTCGACTTGCCGACATTCGGCAGGCCGACGATTCCGATCGTGAGCGACACGTTGGCGACTTCCCGTAGCTGGAGGGGGCGGCGGCCCGGGAGTGGGCCGTCGGACAGTTTACTTTCCGATGAGTGGCAGTGGATGTACGCGTGTCCGCGCCCGGATCCGGCGGCCTCCCCGCCTAGTTTGGTGGGGTGGAGCAATACAGGACGCAACCGGCACCTCACCCCCGGCGACCCCCGGCCCAGCGGCGGGGCGCACCGGCCTCCGCCGTACCCGCCCAGGGCGGCGGCCGGCCCCGGCCCCCGCTCGCGCGGCGGCTGCCCCGGCCCCGGCTGACCGGGCTCGGCGGCGGGCTGTTCGCGTGCGCCTCCATGGTGCTGGCGGGCGGGATCTCCTGGCTGCTGTTCGGGTCCTCGCTCTTCGTCTACGGGCTGCTCTTCCTGCCCGCGGCGGCCGCCACCGCCCTGTGGGTACGGCCCGCCGACCTGATCACCGCGCCGATCACCGCCCCCATCGCCTTCGCCGCCGGAGCGTGGCCCATCTCGGGCGGCTCCGGCGGCTTCGGCGGGCAGCTGATGGGGCTGGTGTCCGTCCTGTCCCTGCACGCCGGCTGGCTGTACGCGGGAACGCTGGTCGCCGCCCTCATCGCCGTCGTCCGCAAGGCCGTGCTCATCGGGCGGCGCAGGCTTCCCCGCCGCGTGCTCTAGCCGCCCTGCCCGTTCGCCTTCTTCGCCGCCATCGCCGCGCCCACGATGCCCGCGTTGTTCTGGAGCTTCGCCGGGACGATCTCCGCCCGGATGCCCTCGATCAGCGGCAGGAACTTCTCCGGCTTGCGGCTGACGCCGCCGCCGATGATGAACAGGTCGGGGGAGAACAGCATCTCCACGTGGGCCAGGTACTTCTGGACGCGGTGCGCCCAGCGCTCCCACGTCAGGTCCCCGTCCTCCTTGGCCTTCACCGACGCCCGCGTCTCCGCGTCGTGGCCCTTCAGCTCCAGGTGCCCGAGCTCCGTGTTCGGGACGAGCCGCCCGTCCGTGAACAGGGCGCTCCCGATGCCCGTGCCCAGGGTGAGCATGAGGACCGTGCCGCCCCGCCCGCGCCCGGCCCCGTACGTCATCTCCGCGACCCCCGCCGCGTCGGCGTCGTTGAGGAGCGTGACCGGCAGGCCGCCCAGCTCGCGCGAGAGCAGCGCCGCCGCGTCGGCCCCGACCCACGCCTTGTCGACGTTGGCCGCCGAGCGGGTGACGCCGTTCGTGACCACCCCCGGGAAGGTGACCCCGACCGGGCCCGACCAGGAGAACGCGCCGACCACCTCTGCGACGCAGCCGGCCACCCCCTCGGGGGTGGCCGGCTGCGGTGTCAGTACCTTGTGGCGCTCCTGCGCCAGATCGCCGCGGTCCAGGTCCACGGGAGCGCCCTTGATCCCGGAACCACCGATGTCCACACCCATGATCTGCATGGACATACCGTACGAAAGGACTTACTCGTCGGCGACCAGTTCCGCCGCTTCGGCGCGCAGGTCGCGGCGCAGTTCCTTCGGCAGGGAGAAGACGATCGACTCCTCGGCCGTCTTCACGATCTCCACGTCCTCGTAGCCGCGCGCCGCCAGCCACTCCAGGACCTCCTCGACCAAGACCTCCGGCACCGAGGCGCCCGAGGTCAGGCCGACGGTGCCGACGCCCTCCAGCCAGGCCTCGTCGATCTCGCTCGCGAAGTCCACCAGGTGCGCGGCGCGCGCGCCCGCGTCGAGGGCGACCTCCACCAGCCGGATGGAGTTCGAGGAGTTCTTCGAACCGACGACGATCACCAGGTCGGAGTCGGCGCCCATCACCTTGACGGCGGCCTGCCGGTTGGAGGTGGCGTAGCAGATGTCGTCGCTGGGCGGGGAGACGAGCAGCGGGAACTTCTGCTTCAGCGCGTCGACCGTCTCCATCGTCTCGTCGACCGAGAGGGTGGTCTGCGACAGCCAGACGACCTTCGACTCGTCGCGCACCTCGACCTTGGCCACGTCCTCCGGGCCGTCCACGATCGTGATGTGCTCCGGGGCCTCGCCGGAGGTGCCGATGACCTCCTCGTGGCCCTCGTGGCCGATGAGGAGGATGTCGAAGTCCTCGTTCGCGTAGCGGATGGCTTCCTTGTGGACCTTGGTGACCAGCGGGCACGTCGCGTCGATCGTCGCGAGCCTGCCGCGCGCGGCCTCCTCGTGGACCACCGGGGCCACGCCGTGAGCGGAGAACATCACGATGGAGCCGGGCGGCACCTCCTCCGTCCGCTCGACGAAGATGGCGCCCTTCTTCTCCAGCGTCTGGACGACGTACTTGTTGTGCACGATCTCGTGCCGGACGTAGACCGGCGCGCCGTACTGCTCGAGAGCCTTCTCGACAGCGATCACGGCTCGGTCGACGCCCGCGCAGTAGCCGCGAGGGGCGGCGAGCAGGACACGGCGGGAAGCGGCAGCAGTCATGCCCTCCATCGTACGGGGGCCCCCAGCAGGCCGTTCGTCCCCCGTACGGCACACACTTGATCGCAAGCGTGTCCACAGCATCCCTCGGAGGGTCGATGGCGTCCGGTGCGGAATCCAGTACGGCGGCGCCGGTACCGGAGCGGGGCCGTGACGGCCTGCTGCGGCGGAGCCTCGGATTCCGGGACCTGGTCGTCTACGGGCTTCTCTTCATCGCGCCCATGGCCCCGGTCGGGGTCTTCGGCACCCTGGACGCCAAGTCGCACGGCGCCGTGGCCCTGGTCTACCTGGTGGCGACCGTGGCGATGGCCTTCACGGCCTTCTCGTACGCGCAGATGGTGCGGGTGGCCCCGCAGGCCGGCTCGGTCTTCACCTACGCCCGCAAGGGCCTGGGCGAGGGCCCCGGCCTGATCGCCGGGTGGATGGCGATGCTCGACTACCTGCTGATCCCGGCGGTCGCGTACCTGTTCTCCGGGATCGCGATGAACGCGCTGGTGCCGGAGGTCTCGCGCTGGGTGTGGACGGCGCTGGCCGTCGTGATCACCACCCTGCTCAACCTGTGGGGCGTACGGGCGGCCGCGCGCGTGGGCTTCGCCGTGCTGGCCATGGAGATCCTGGTGCTCCTGGTCTTCCTGGTCGCGGCCGTGACCGTCCTGGTGCGGGACGGGGCCCAGCGCGGCTGGCTCTCCCCGCTGACCGGCGACGGCTCGCTGGGGTTCAGCGTGGCGGCCGTGCTGGGCGCGGTGTCGGTCGCGGTCCTCTCGTACCTGGGCTTCGACGCCATCGCCTCCTTCGCGGAGGAGGTGACCGGAGGCTCGGCGCGGGTGGCGCGGGCGGTGCTGTTCTGCCTGGGGCTGGCCGGGGTGCTGTTCATCGCCCAGACCTACCTCGTGGCGCTGCTCAGCCCGGTGACGGCGGCGGAGCTGGCGGCGGACCCGGCGCAGCAGGGCCCGGCCTTCTACAACGCGCTGGAGGTCTCCGTCGGCTTCTGGCTGCATGACCTGGTGGCCATCAGCAAGGCGATCGGGGCGGCCTTCGCGGCGCTGGCCGGGCAGGCGGCGGCCGGGCGGCTGGTGTTCGCGATGGCCCGGGAGGGGCGGCTGCCGCGCGTGCTGGCTCGCACCTCCGACGGAACCCCGCGGCCCGCGCTGCTGGTGGCGGCGGTCATCACGCTGGTCGCGGCGGTGTGGGCGGCCCGGCGCGACGACGGGCTGGACCACCTGGTGTCGGTCGTCGACGTCGGGGCTCTGGTGGCGTTCACGCTGCTGCACGCCTCGGTGGTGGGATGGTTCGTGGTCAAGCGGATGGAGGGCGTCCCGAACTGGTGGAAGCACCTGGTCGTCCCGGTGCTGGGCGCGGCGGTGACCGTCGCGGTGATCGTCGAGGCCTCGTGGACGGCGCAGGTGGTGGGCGCGGTGTGGCTGGCGGTGGGCCTGGGCGTGCTCTTCGCTCAGCGCGGGCGAGGCGTGTCGTCCTGAGCGGGCGGCGACCGGACCGCGACACCGGTGCCGGAGCCTGAGACGCTGTCAGCGGAGCCCGTTAGCCTGCCTGCATGGGTCTGAATACGTCGGCCGAGGCGCCGCTGCCGGTAGGCCAGGTGTCCCGGCTCATCGGGGGCTGGATCGAGCGGCTCGGTCAGGTGTGGGTGGAGGGGCAGATCACGCAGCTCTCGCGGCGGCCGGGGGCGGGGGTGGTCTTCCTGACGCTGCGCGACCCCTCGCACGACATCTCGGTCAGCGTGACCTGCTTCCGCCAGGTCTACGACGAGGTCGCGGACGCCGTCACGGAGGGCTCGCGGGTCGTCCTGCTGGCCAAGCCCGAGTGGTACGCCCCGCGCGGGCAGCTGTCGCTGCGGGCCACGGAGATACGGCCGGTCGGCATCGGCGAGCTGCTCGCCCGGCTGGAGCGGCTCAAGCGGTCGCTGGCCTCCGAGGGGCTGTTCGCGCTGGAGCGCAAGAAGCCGCTGCCCTTCCTGCCGCAGCTGATCGGGCTGGTCGTCGGGCGGGCCTCGGCGGCCGAGCGCGACGTGCTGGAGAACGCCCGGCGCCGCTGGCCGGCGGTCCGCTTCGAGGTCCGCAACGTCGCCGTGCAGGGGGTGCACGCGGTACCCCAGGTGATCCAGGCGGTCAAGGAGCTCGACGCCCTGGACGAGGTCGACGTGATCATCGTGGCGCGCGGCGGCGGCAGCGTGGAGGACCTGCTGCCCTTCTCCGACGAGGAGGTCGTACGGGCCGTCGCGGCGGCCCGTACCCCGGTGGTCTCGGCGATCGGCCACGAGCCGGACTCCCCGCTGCTGGACCTGGTCGCGGACCTGCGGGCCTCCACGCCCACGGATGCGGCGAAGAAGGTCGTCCCGGACGTCGGCGAGGAGCTGGAGCGCGTGCGCCAGCTCCAGGGCCGGGGGCTGCGGGCGGTGCGCGGGCTGCTCGACCGGGAGGAGCGGGGCCTCGCGCACGCCCTGGCCCGGCCGGTCTTCGTCCACCCGCAGCGGATGGTGGAGACGCGGGAGGACGAGCTGGAGGCCCTCCTCGCCCGCAGCCGGCGGACGCTGGGGCACCTGCTGGACCGGGCCGATTCGGAACTCGCGCACACCCTGGCCCGGGTGGTGGCGCTGTCGCCGGCGGCCACCCTGGAGCGCGGGTACGCCGTACTGCAGCGCGCCGACGGGCACGTGGTGCGCGCGCCGGAGGAGGTCTCCGCAGGCGAGGTGCTGCGTGCGCGGGTGGCCGAGGGAGAGTTCCCCGTACGGGTCGCCGCCCCCGAATAGCGGGCACACAAGTCGTTGTATTACACACGGAGGGTGGAAATGGGAATGGCAGAAGCAGATACTCCACTGGGGTATGAGCAGGCCCGCGACGAACTCATCGAGGTCGTCCGCAAGCTGGAGGCCGGCGGGACGTCGCTGGAGGACTCGCTGGCGCTCTGGGAGCGCGGGGAGGAGCTGGCGAAGGTCTGCCGGCACTGGCTGGAGGGGGCCAGGGCCCGGCTGGACTCGGCGCTCGCGGCACGGGACGCCGCCGACGAGGAGGAGTGACGTTGATCACCACCACCGAATTTAGTTGAAAATTCATCTACTTTCGTCGTAGGGTCGGAGACATCGGTTCACGCTTCACCTCCGTTCGCATGGAAGAAGGCTTTCCGCATGTCTCTCGTTCTTGACTCCGCCGCACAGGACCTGCTGTTCCGCGAGGCCCGCACGGCCAACTCGTTCTCGGACGAGCCGGTCACCGAGGAGCAGGTCCAGGCGATCTACGACCTGGTGAAGTTCGGCCCCACCGCCTTCAACCAGACCCCGCTGCGCATCACCCTGGTCCGCTCCCCCGAGGCCCGCGAGCGCCTCGTGAAGCACATGGCCGAGGGCAACCAGGCCAAGACCGCCGCCGCCCCGCTGGTCGCGATCCTCTCCGCGGACAACGAGTTCCACGAGGAGCTCCCCCAGCTGCTGCCGCACTTCCCGCAGGCCAAGGACGCCTTCTTCGCCGAGCGCCCGGTCCGCGAGCAGTCCGCGCTGCTCAACGCCGCGCTGCAGGCCGCCTACTTCATCATCGGCGTCCGCGCCGCCGGCCTGGCCGCCGGCCCGATGACCGGCCTGGACTTCGGCGGCGTCCAGAAGGAGTTCCTGGACGCCGACCACACCCCGCTGATGGTCGTCAACATCGGCAAGCCGGGCGAGAACGCCTGGTTCCCGCGCTCCCCGCGCCTGGAGTTCGACCAGGTCATCACCACCGTCTGAGCGGCACCACGCGAAGAGGCCGCGCACCCCTCGGGG
>NZ_JBHUSC010000040.1:0-36721 GCF_042673805.1 Streptomyces sp. NPDC057010
GCCCGGGGCGGAGCCCCGGGGACGGCACCGCGCACCGGCATGGCGCGGGCCTCGGGCGGAGCCCCCCAGCTTCGGCGCACCCGCGGACGCGCGAACGCGGCGAGGCTCGATCCCCCCGAGCCCCGCCGCGTAGGCGTACCGCACCGCGGAGGAGGCTCCCGGTCCGCTCCGCGGCCCCGTGTCCGCGGTGCGGACCGGGTCTCCTGTCCGCTGCCCCCAGTCTGGCGTTCGCGCAGGTGGGAGCCATCCGCACGCGTACTCATCTCCGCACCTAGGTACGGATACTCAGTCGCCGCGGCGGGCCCCACCAGTTGTACGGCCTGCGCGGCCCCCGGCGGCACCGCCGACCGGGGGGTGCCGCCGGTCAGCGGTTTCCGCTGACCCGCCCCCGCAGCAGCAGCGACAGCGCCGAGTGCACGTCGTCCAGCGACCGCTCGCTCTGGAAGGACTGCCAGTCCAGCGCCGCCACCAGCACCATCCCGACCAGCGCCGCCGCCGTCAGCTGCACGTCGATCTCCGCGCTCAGTTCCCCCCGCTCGACCCCCTCCCGCAGCACCGTCTCCACGACGGCCACCGCCTCCTGCCGTACGACCATCAGCGTGGACTGCCAGGCCCGGTTGGTCCGCCACAGCTCGGCGACGTAGAGCTGGGTGAAGGCCGGGTACCGGTCGATGAAGACGAGCCCGGCCCGGATCATGGCGTCGAGGGCCTCGACCCGGCTGCCGCCCCGCGCCTCCGTCTCCTCCGCGGCCGTCCGCAGCGAGGCGGTCAGCAGGCCGACCCCGTGCCGCAGCAGTTCCTCGAAGAGGTCGTTCTTGCTCGCGAAGTTGTAGTAGACGGTGCCCTTCGCGACGCCCGCCCGCTCGGCGATCTCCTCGACCGTGGTCGCGGAGAAGCCCTGCTCGGCGATGAGCGTGACGGCCGCTTCGTAGAGCTTCTGGCGGGTGGCTTGGCGTCGGGCGCCGCCGGTGCCCGTACCGGTGCTGCTTTCCATGGCGCTGATTCTCACAGGTCAACCGCTCCTTACAGACTCAGTTCCGGGTGCAGCCGGTCCATGGTCCACACCTGCTTGCCGCGGGCGGCGAGCGCGGTGAGCGCCAGGGCGCCGGCCGTGAAGGCCACCAGGACCGCGCAGCCCTGCCAGACGGGGGCGAGGTCGCCGCCGGTGATGAGGCGGCGCAGGCTCTCGACGACGTACGACATCGGCAGGTACGGGTGGATCCAGTTGAAGAAGCTCGGGCTGGTCTGCACGGGGTAGGTGCCGCCCGCCGAGGTCAGCTGGAGCATCAGCACGGCGAGGACCAGGATGCGCCCGGCGGCCCCGAACTTGGCGTTGAGCCACTGGACGATCGCGGCGAAGCAGCCGGTGACCAGCATCAGGAAGCCGATGGTGAGGGCCGGGCGGGCCATCTCCAGGCCCAGTCCCCAGTGCAGTACGGACATCAGCGCACCCACCTGCGCGATGCCGATGCCCGCCACGGGCAGCCAGCCGGCGAAGGCGATCCGCCAGGGCGAGGCGCCCGCGGCCAGGGCCCGCCGGTTCATCGGGGCGATCAGCATGTAGGCGACCATCGCGCCGACCCAGAGGGAGAGCGGGATGAAGTAGGGGGCGAAGCCGGTGCCGTAGTTGGGCGCCTTGTGCAGGGACTGGTTGGCGAGCCGGACCGGGTCGGCCATGACCTGCGTACGGGTGTCGCGCTGCTCCTGGTCGTAGTCCGGGATCTTGCCGGCGCCGTCGTGCAGGCCGCCGGCGAGTTCGCCGGTGCCGTCGACGAGCTTGTACATGCCGCTGTCGAGGGTGTGCGCGCCGTCGCCGAGCTTGCCGACGCCGGCGTTGATGGCGCCGGAGCCGCCGGTGGCGGTGCCGATGCCCTCGTGCAGCTGGACCATGCCGTCGGCGACCTTGTGGGCGCCGGTGTTGAGGGCGTTGACCTTGGCGACGGCCGCGTCGAGGTCGCCGGCGAGGCCGGGGGCCTTGTCGACGAGTTCGCGGGCCTTGTTCTCCAGGTCGGTCAGCTGGGTGCGGAGCTTGGAGACGTCGCCGTTGGTGTTGCCGACGAGGGTGTTGACGTCACCGGAGAGGAGGGCCGCCTCGGCCGCGTCGTCCTTGATCTTCTTCAGTTCGGGGCAGGAGGCCAGGTGCGGCTCCGTGCCCGGGGTGAGGCAGTGCTTGGTGTAGTACGCGTCCGCGCCGGTGGAGGCCTTCTTGGCGGCGGAGGCGGCGGCCGGGGCCTTCTCGGCGAACTTGTCGAGGTGGTTGTTGACGACCTTGGCGGTGTCGGCGACCAGCTTGGCGGTGTCGGCCAGGTTCTTGGGGTCCTTGACGAAGGGGCGGGCCTTGGCGGCGGCGCCGTTGACCTTGTCGGCGAGCGCCTGCGTGCCGTCCGCGACCTGCTTCGAGCCGGTTTCCAGCTGCCCGGCGGCGGTGTCCAGCTTCTTCAGGCCGCCGGTGAGTTCGCCGGTCTTCTCCTTGGCCGTGTCGAGGCCGTCGGCGAGGTCCTTCGCGCCCTGCTGGGCCTTGCCCGCGCCGTCCTTGAGCCGGTCGGCGCCGTCGGCGGCCTGGGCGGTCTTGTCGTGCAGGTCGGAGAAGCTGACGAAGATCTTGTCGAGGAAGCCGCGGGAGGCGTTGGTGGAGGCCGCCGCGCGGACCTCGGAGAAGACGGTGCGCGAGATGGAGCCGACGATGTAGTTGTTGGCGTCGTTGGTGCGGACCTGGAGGGCCCCGGTGGTGGGGTCGTCGCCGGAGCTGGAGGCGATCTTCGCGCTGAAGTCGGCGGGCATGGTGAGGGACAGGTAGTACGTGCCCTGCTCCAGGCCCTTCGCCGCCTCCGCGGCGCTCACCTCGCGCCAGTCGAAGGTCTTGCTGGCGTGGAGCTTCTTGGTGATCTCGCCGCCGGCGTCGATCCTCTTGCCGTCGACGGTCGTGCCCTTGTCGGCGTTGACGAGGGCGACGGGCACCTTGTCGAGGCGCTTGTACGGGTCCCAGAAGGAGCAGAGGTACAGGGCTCCGTAGAGCAGCGGGATCAGGAGCAGCGCGATGAGGGCGGCCGCGGGCAGCTTCCCCCGCCCGAACCGCTTCAGCTCAAGCGCGGCCAGCTTCGGCGAGCGCATCGTCCGCCCCCTTCGTGTCGTCGTTCACGTCTTCGGTGTCCGCGGGTTCGGCGTCCCCGGGTTCGGTGTCCGCGGCTGCGGTCCGCAGGACCAGGGCGTCGGCCGGTGCCTTGCTGCACACGGCGAGCACGGTGGTGCCGGCGGCGGCGAGGGAGCGGAGCAGCTCCCAGGCCTCGGCCCGTTCGGCGTCCGAGAGCTTGAGGTCGAGGTCGTCGAGGGCCAGCAGCCGCGGGGAGCCCAGCAGGGCGATGGCCACGGACAGCCGTACGGCCTCCAGGCGTTCGAGGTCCCTTACGGAGGTGCGCGGGCCCTTGGGCAGGGTGGCGAGGTCCAGTCCCGCGGCGGCGAGGGCGGCATCGATCCGGGCCTGGGTTGCGGTGCGGCGCTCACCCCGGGGGCGCAGCAGGGCGCGGACGGGGCCCTCGTAGCGGCGCTCCAGCAGGGCTCCCTCGCGCAGCTGTTCGGCGACGGTGAGGGCCTGGTCGAGGTCGTTGACCCCGGCGACCGGGCCGAGGGCGGCGGTCCGGCGGACCGCGGCCATCTTCTTCGGCAGCCGGTGGCCGCCGATCTCGGCGTGGCCCTCGGTGGGCTTCATCCGGCCGGTGAGGGCCAGGAGCAGGCAGGTGCGACCGCTGCCGGAGGGGCCTTCGACCGCGATGAGCGAGCCGGGCGCCGCGTCGATGCCGACTCCCCGGAAGGCCCAGCCGCGCGGGCCCTTGAGTCCGAAGTCCTCGGCTTTGACGGCCGCGCCGTGCGGGCTGTCCACGCCGGTCCCCCCTTCTTTTGAACTGACCAGTCAGTCTAAAAACTAGCACCTTCCGGGGCACCACGTGGGCAGGAGGGGGCAGTTACCTCGTCCGTGAGCACAAAACTGCAGGTCAGAGCGATTGTCAGTGGGGGCCGTCACGATGGTTGGAGCGCATCGACTCAGCGAACGCGCCGCACGCACGAACGCATCGACAGGAGGTTCGTCATGGCCACACCGTCCCCGTCCCCTGTCCACCCCGTCCTGCGGAGGTCGTCGGCTCCGCCGGCCGCGCTCGACCTGCTCGCCAAGGCCCACAGCGGCCTGGCCGAGGCCGCCCGGCTGGCCCGGCCCAACGAGCGGTACGCCACCGCCCACCTCGCCGCGCTGCGCACCGCAGCGGCCGTGCTCGCCGCGCGCGGGCGGCCCGAACCGGTGCACCCGCGGCGGCGGCCCCGGATCCGCAGCGCGTGGGAGGTGCTGCCGGAGATAGCGCCGGAGTTGACGGAGTGGAGCGCGCTCTTCGCCTCCGGCGCGGCCCGGCGGGCCCGGGCCGAGGCGGGGATACCGGGCGCGGCCGGCGCCCGGGAGGCGGACGATCTGGTGCGGGCCGTGTCGATGTTCCTGCGCCTGGTGGAGCGGATGCTCGCCATCCCGCCGGCGCATCCGACCCTCGACGAGAACGGGGTCCGGACTCCGGGGCAGACCCTGCCGCAGCCACGGCCCCGGCCACGGCCGCAGCGACCCGACGCGGGATGAGCTGACCGGCGACGGAAGGCAATAGGGTAGGGCGGAAGGGGGCCCGCACCACGCGCCCCTTCCCTACCGCGCCGAGGAGCCAACAGCCGTGTCGGACACTTCCCGCCCCCGTGCCTCTCTCCGCACCGCCGTGGTGTGGGAGGTCCTCAAGGAGGCCCTCGACCGCCGGGTGAAGGCGACCGGGCGGGATGTGCTGGACGTGCTCGACACCGGTGGCGGCACCGGCAAGTTCGCCGTGCCGGTGGCCCGCCTGGGCCACCGGGTCACCGTGGTCGACCCCAGCCCGAACGCGCTGTTCGGGCTGGAGCGCCGGGTGGCCGAGGCCGGTGTCGCCGACCTCGTCCGCGGCGTCCAGGGCGACGCCCAGGGCCTGCTGGATGTCGTCGAGCGGGACGCGTACGACGTGGTGCTGTGCCACGGCGTTCTGGAATACGTGGACGACCCGGCCGAAGGCGTGGCCAATGCCGTCGCGGCCCTGCGCCCCGGCGGCACGCTCAGCCTGCTCGCCGCCGGCCTCGGCGGGGCCGTGCTCGCCCGCGCGCTGGCCGGGCACTTCACGGAGGCCCGTACGGCCCTGACCGACCCGGCCGGCCGCTGGGGATCCGGCGACCCGGTGCCGCGCCGCTTCACCGCCGAGCAGCTCTCCGAGCTGGTCGGCGGGGCCGGTCTGGAGGTCGGCGCCGTCCACGGCGTACGGATCTTCGCCGACCTCGTTCCGGGCGTCCTGGTGGACACCGAACCGGGCGCGGTCGAGGCGCTGCTGCGACTGGAGGAGGCCGCCGCCGAGCTGCCCGCCTTCCACGCGGTCGCCACGCAATTGCACGTGCTCGGCGAGAAGCAGGCCTGATCTGCGATCTTCCTCGGACGGAGTCGGCCACACACCCTCCGATACGACGGCCGGGACCGTATGATCGGGGCAGTGACCGGCATGGTGAACGGGCCACTGGGGAATAAGCGCCTCAGTGACCGCTCCCGCGGCGGTACGGTTCTGCGCAGTGGTTTTGCTTTTTGGAACGCGGCGTAGAGGGCGGGTGTCACGGGGGCGATTCCCCGCCTATCCTGAAGGGGACCCCTGGTCGCTACCCCCCGCGACCGACGGATGAGGAGGACTCCCGTGCCGCTCTCGGAGCACGAGCAGCGAATGCTCGAGCAGATGGAGCGAGCGCTGTACGCCGAAGATCCCAAGTTCGCGACAGCGCTTGAGGGAAGCGGACTGCGTACGTACACCCGGCGACGGGTCTACCAGGCAGTCGCGGGCATTGTGGTGGGTATCGCGCTCCTCATGACCGGTGTGATCATTCCGAACGTGCTCTGGATCAGCGTGGTGGGTTTCCTCGTCATGCTGGGCTGCACGGTCCTCGTGGTCACCGGTTGGCGCAAAGCACCCAAGCCTGGAGAGCAGCCCGCCTCCGGAAGTGCAGGTGGTTCGGCCCGTGGCCAGAACCGGCAGCGTCGGTCGATGATGACCCGCATCGAGGAACGGTGGCAGCGCCGCCGTGACGAACAGGGGCAGTAGCAGCCCCGGACATCGTGAGTGAGGGGACGGCCGCTTCCGCGCGGCCGTCCCCTCACTGCTCTGCGTGCGGCTCCGCGTACGGCATGATGATCCGATGAGTGTGCTCCCTCTGGTCTTCACCAGCGGCTGGGCCAGTGGGATCAACGCCTACGCCGTGGTCCTCCTGCTCGGCATCTTCGGCCGGACCGGCCTGACCGACGACGTCCCCACGGCGCTGCAGCGCACCGACGTGCTGATCGTCGCGGCGGCGCTGTTCCTGTGCGAGGCCGTCGCCGACAAGGTCCCGTACGTGGACTCGATATGGGACGCCGTCCACACGGTGATCCGCCCCGTGTCCGGTGCGGTGATCGGCGCGCTGCTGGCCGGGCAGAGCGGCTCGCTCTCCGACATCGCCGCCGGTGCGGTGGGCGGCTCCACGGCGCTGGTCAGTCACTTCGTCAAGGCCGGCACCCGGATGGCGATCAACACCTCGCCCGAGCCGTTCACCAACGTGGCGATGAGCATCGCCGAGGACCTCGGCGTGGCCGGCCTCGTCACCTTCGCGATGTTCAACCCCGAGGCCGCCGCGATCATCGCGGCCGTCCTGCTGGCCGTCGGGCTGGCCATACTCGTCTTCCTCTGGACCCGGATCCGCCGCTTCCTGCGGCGCCGGGCCCAGCGCCACGAGGAGAAGCGGCTCGCCGCCGAGGCCCGCGCGCACACCACCGCGCCACCCCCCTGACCTCCCTCGATAGGCTCAGCCGCATGGCACGAATTGCGGTGATCGGCGCCGGGATGGGCGCGATGGCGACGGCGGCCCGGCTGGCCGTGGCAGGGCACCAGGTGACGGTGTACGAGCGCGGGACGACGTACGGCGGCGCGGTCGGCCGGTACGAGCGCGACGGGTTCGCCTTCGACACCGGGCCGGGGCTGCTCCACCTGCCCGCCGTCTACCGCGACCTGTTCGTGAAGACCGGCAAGCGGTCCCTGGAGGACTGCGTCGACATGGTCCAGGTGGACCCGGCCGTCCGCCACGTCCTCCCCCACCACGGCATCGACGTCGCCCTGCCCGGCGCCTCGCACGGCGGGGTCGCCGCCGCCCTCGACACCGCCTTCGGCGCGGGCGCCGGCGAGCGCTGGAACGGCATGCTGGGCCGGGCCCGGGACGCCTGGGACGCCACCCGCCGCCCACTGCTGGAGGAGCCGCTGCGCCCCGACCGGCAGGCGCTCGGCAACGACCCCTACCCCGCGCTGCGCAAGAGCGGCCTGCTGCGCCGCCGCACGCCGACCCTCGCCGAGGTGGCCGCCCGCGAACTCGGCGGCGGCCTCGGGGAGCTGCTGACCGGCCTGGTGCGCGCGTACGGGATCGACCCCGCCTGGGCCCCCGGCTCGGCCTCCGTACTGCCGTACATGGAGCAGACCTTCGGCAGCTGGTACGTGCGCGGCGGAATGCGGGCGCTGGCCACCGCCGTGTACGGGCGCTGCCGGGAGCGGAAGGTGGAGTTCGTCTTCGGGGCGGAGGTCCGGGAGGTCCGGACCGCGGAGGGCCGGGCCTGCGGTCTGCTGCTGGCCGACGGCACCGAGGTGGCCGCCGATCACGTCGTCTGTGGCATCGACCCGCGGCTGCTGGCGGCCCCTTCACTCCCCCGGACGCAGGGCGCGGTCCCCGCCCGCGGGATGGGCGTGCCCAGCCGGCTGACGCTCCTCCTCGCGCTGCGCGGCGGCCGCCCGGCCGGGGCCGCGCACCGCACCCTCGTGCACTCCCCGGGGCCCCTGGTCACCGTGCTGCGCCCGGACGACCCCACCACCCGGCCCGACGCGGAGCACGAGGCGGTGACGGTGAGCGCGGTGTGCGGTCCGCAGGACACCCCGGCGCCCGAGGAGCTGCTGGGGCTCGCCGAACGGGCCGTACCGCAGCTGCGGGAGCGGCTGCTGTGGCAGGAGGTCCGCACCCCCGCCGACGTCGAGGCGGCGACGGGCGCGCTCGGCGGCGCGGTGCCCCCGCCTGCCCTCGCGGGCGCCGGGGGCCGGCTGCTGTACCCCGCCAACACCGGCGCCGTGCCCGGCCTGTACCTGGCGGGCGGTTGGGCGCATCCCGGCGGCGGGCTGCCGCACGCCGGGATGACCGGGGCCCTGGTGGCCGGACTGATCGTGGAGGGCGGGCAGTTCCGCGGCTCGCAGTGAGCCTGGAGGCCGTCGCCGCCCGGACGGAAGAGACGGCCTAGTAGCGGTACTGCTCGTACTCGCCCTGCTGGGGGTACGGGTACTGCGGCGGGGCCTCGGGCTGCCCCTCCGCCGGGTAGGGCCGCCCGTACTCGTCGGTGGACCGCTGCTGCGGGACCCAGACCCCGCCGGGCGGGGTGTCCATGGAGTACTGCTCCTGCCCCTGCCCGGCCCCGTAGCCGCCGTACGGGGTGTAGTCGTACGGCTGGGGCGGGATGGAGCCGCCCGTGCCGATGTACGGGTCGGAGTAGGCGGCGTAGACCTGCTGCTGGTCGCCCGTCGGGTAGCCGGCGGAGTAGTCGTACCCGCCCTGACCCGCCTGGTAGGAGGGGTCGTAGTACGGGGCGTACTGGTGGGCGTCCTGCTCGGCCGTGGTGAACGGCGAGGCGAAGGCCGCCGTCTGGCCGGCGTCGGGGCTCTGCGGGGCGAAGCTCTGGATCCCGTAGGACCCGGTCTCCTCGGGCACCGGCTCCGGGCGGTAGACCTCCTCGGCCGCCGCTGCGGCCGCGTCCCTCGACCCGTACGGGGACGCGTACGCCGGGTCCGGATCGCGATCGGCAGCGGACTCCGGCTCGTACTCGAGCGCGGTGACCTCCAGCGCCGGCTCCGGGCGCGCAGCGCCCGACCTGCGGCGCCGGGACTGCCGTACGGGCTCGCCGCCGCGGCGCAGCGCCCAGCCGGCCACAAAGCCCTTGCGGAAGGAGAGCGTCACCAGGGTCTGGCCCAGGGCGAACGCGGCCGCGCCGGCGCCGATGACCGGCACCGACGGCAGGACCACCCCGGCGACGACGCCGAGGAAACCGGTGAAGGCGAGCAGGCGCCAGCGGAGCCGGGCCTTGTACTGCATCAGGACCTCGGCAAGCAACCACAGCGCGACGAAGCCGAACGCGATGTAGAGGACCGTCATACCCATGCATGGCCCCTCTCGGTACGGCCGACGCCCAAGGGTACGGCCGGTCAGGCCCGCTGGTGCAGGCCCAGGTTCTCGTAGATCTCGAGAGTCGCCGTGGAATTGTTCAGCGTGATGAAGTGCAGCCCTGGGACACCCTCGGACAGCAGCCGCGCGCAGAACTCCGTGGCGAACTCGATGCCAATGGAGCGTACAGCGGCCGGGTCGTCCTTGACCGCGAGCATGCGTTCTTTCACGTCCGCGGGGAAGACCGCGTTGGTGAGCTGGGGCAGCCGGTCGAACTGCTTGATGCCCACAACAGGCATGACCTCGGGGATGATCGGGGTCTCGCAGCCCGCCTTTTCGACGCTGTCGCGCAGCCGCAGATAATTCTCCGGATCGAAGAACATCTGGGTGATGGCGTAGTCGGCGCCGGCGCGGCACTTGTCCACGAAGTGCCGGATGTCCGTGTCCCAGTCCGTCGAACGCGGGTGCATCTCGGGGAAGGCCGCGACGCCCACGCAGAAGTCCCCGGACTCCTTGACGAGCCGGACGAGGTCCGCGGCGTAGTGCACGCCCTCGGGGTGCGCCATCCACTCGCCCATGGGGTCGCCCGGCGGGTCTCCGCGCAGGACGAGCATGTTCCGGATGCCCGCGTCGGCGAACTGCCCGATGACGTTGCGCAGCTCGGCGACCGAGTGGTCCACGGCGGTGAGGTGCGCGACGGGGGTCAGCGTGGTGTCCGCGGCGATCTGCTGGGTGGCGCGGACGGTGCCGCCCCGGGTGGAGCCGCCGGCCCCGTACGTGACGGAGACGAAGCTCGGGGACACCGCTTCGATCCGGCGGAGCGCGTTCCAGAGGTTGCGCTCGCCCTTCTCGGTCTTCGGGGCCCAGAACTCGAAGGAGTACGAGCGCCCGGACGCGAGGAGGTCGCGGACCGTGTGTGCGCGGTCCGACCAGGTGGAAGAGGTGCCGTGGGCCATACGGGCAGGTTAGACGGGGGTCGGCGGGCGTCGAAGCGGCGTCCATCTTTTGGACACGTTTTTGGACAGATGCCGCCCGGACGAACGCCGTCCGGGCGCGTCCCGCCGTCCTAGGCGAGGCGGGCGCGGACGCGCTTGGCCAGGTCGGCGGCGGCCGCACCGGGGTCGGTGGCCTCGGTGAGGGCGCGGACGACCACCACGCGGGTGGCTCCGGCGTCCAGCACCTCGTCCAGATTCGTGGCGTCGATGCCGCCGATGGCGAACCAGGGCCGGTCCTGCTCCAGGGAGGCCGCGTACCGGACCAGCCCGAGGCCGGGGGCGTAGCGGCCGGGCTTGGTGGGGGTGGGCCAGCAGGGGCCGGTGCAGAAGTAGTCCACGCCGGGCTCGGCGACGGCCGCGTCGACCTCGGCCTCCGCGTGGCAGGAACGGCCGATCAGCACGCGCTCGCCGAGGATGGCGCGGGCGGCGGGGACCGGGATGTCGCCCTGGCCCAGGTGCAGCACGTCGGAGCCGATGGCGTGGGCGACGTCGGCGCGGTCGTTCACGGCGAGGAGCTTGCCGTGGCGGCGGGCGGCCTCGGCGAAGACCTGGAGGTGTTCGAGCTCCTCGCCGGCCTCCATGCCCTTGTCGCGGAGCTGGACGATGTCCACTCCGCCGGCCAGGACGGCGTCGAGGAATTCGGAGAGGTCACCCTGCTTCTTACGGGCGTCCGTGCACAGGTAGAGCCGGGCGTCGGACAGCTGCTGCATGGGTGTACCCCCCGTGATGGAGGCGGTGTACGGACCCCGGGGGCCCGTACACCGCGGTGGAGCGGATGCGGATCAGGTCAGAGGGCGAGCGCCTGGGCGCGGCGCTTGACCTCCGTGCCGCGATTCTCGCTCAGCGCCTGGGCGGGGGTGCCGGGCAGGGTCGGGTCCGCCGTGAAGAGCCACTCCAGGATCTCCTCGTCGGAGAAGCCGTCGTCGCGCAGCACGGTCAGCAGACCGACGAGTCCCTTGACGACCTTGTCGCCGTCGATGAAGGGGGCCGGTACCTGCAGGGAACGGTTCTCGCCCCTGCGTACGGCGATCAGCTGCCCTTCCTTGACCATCTGGCGGACCCGGGTCACCTCGATGTCGAGCATCTCCGCGATGTCGGGGAGGTACAGCCAGGAGGGGACTAGGGCATCGATCTTTGCGTCAATCTCGGTCACGGGCACAAGCCTGCCACCTCGGATCGGCCGCCGGTACCCGAGCCGCCCCGTCCGGGTCACGGGGGGCCGGGGGCCGCCCTGGGGCTCAGCCGCATCCAGCCTCGCCGGCGTTTGAGGCGCGGGTCTGGGCAGAGCCCAGGAAACGGAGAAGGGGCGGGGCGGGGACCGGCTCCGCGCAGCGGCCCCCGACCCCGCCCCCTGTCCGGAGCCGCTACGCCGCGGCCGACTTCAGCGGGACCGCCGGGTCGGCGACCTTCGACGGGTCCACCGCCACGCCCGTCTCGATGAGCTTGCGGCCCTGCGCCACGTCGCGCGGGCGGCCCACGGCCAGGACCGCGACCAGGGCGCCGTCGCGCAGCCAGCACACCGACCAGGTGCGGTCGGCCGGGTCCCCGCGCCAGAGCATGGTGTCGGCGCCGGCGTGGTGGCCGGCGTACTGGACGAAGCGCCCGAACTGGTCCGACCAGAAGTACGGGACCGGGTCGTAGACCTGGACCGGCTCTCCGGCCAGGATGTTCCTGGCGACCGCGCGGGGCCCCTGGAGCGCGTTGTCCCAGTGGTGCACGAGCAGCCGCTTCCCGTACCGCCCGGAGGGGAAGGAGGCGCAGTCGCCGACCGCGTAGACCCCGGGCAGCGAGGTGCGCAGGTACTCGTCGGCGACGACCGCGCCGTCGGGGCCGAGCTCCACGCCGGTCCCGGCCAGCCATCCGGTGGCGGGGCGGGCACCGATGCCGACCACCACGGCGCCGGCGGGCAGGGTGCGCCCGTCGGCCAGCAGGACCCGGCCCTCCTCGATCCCGGCGACCTTGGCGCCGGTGATCAGCTCGGCGCCGGACTCCGCGTACCAGCCCGCCATGGACTCGGCGACCTCGGCGGGCATCACCCCGGCCAGGACCCGGTCCGCGGCCTCGACCACGGTCACCGCGCAGCCGGCCTCGCGGGCGGCGGTGGCGAACTCGGCGCCGATCCAGCCCGCCCCGACGACCACCGTCGAGGGCGCCTCGGCGAGGACCGGGCGCAGGCGCGCCGCGTCGTCCAGGGTGCGCAGCAGGTGTACGCCGGGAACGCCGCCGGTGCCGGGGAGGGTGAGCGGTTCGGCGCCGGTCGCCAGGACGAGGATCCCGTACGGGACCGGGCCCGCCTCGGTGTCCAGCTCGCGGTCGGCGGCCCGCAGGCCGGTGACCTCCGTACCGAGCCTGAGCTCGATGCCGAGCCCTTCGAAGTCCACGTCGAAGGCGGAGTCCTCGGCCTTGCCGAGCAGCACCGCCTTGGACAGCGGGGGCCGGTCGTAGGGCTGGTGGGGCTCGGCGCCCAGGAGGGTCACGGGGCCGGTGAAGCCCTGCTCCCGGAGGGCGACCGCGGTCTGCACCCCGGCCATTCCGGCGCCGACGATCACCACGCCGTTCTCGGTCTGTTCCATATGCATGATCATCCGCACAGCCTAATCATCTGACGGTCCGTCAGGAAGAGGTGCCCCTTACCCGCCGTCCGCGGCGGGGTTAGTCTGGCCACCGTACCTATCGCGGGAGTCCGGGCGCACCGGGCTGAGAGGGAGGCTGGCCGGCCTCCGACCGTACGAACCTGATCCGGGTCATGCCGGCGAAGGGAGGGGCTGGACGCCCATGCACTCATCCCAGAAGGGATCCGGACGAAACGGATCCGACGTCCTCGTCATCGGGGGCGGCATCATCGGCCTGGTCACGGCCTGGCAGGCGACGCGGCGGGGGCTGCGCACCGTACTCGCCGACCCGGCGCCCGGCGGCGGAGCCGCCCAGGTCGCGGCCGGCATGCTCGCCCCCGTCACCGAACTGCACTACGGCGAGGAGTCCCTGCTGGGCCTCGGCCTCGCCTCCGCCGAGCGCTACCCGGCGTTCACCGCCGAGCTCGCCGACGCGAGCGGCGGCATGGACATCGGCTACCGCGCCTGCGGCACCCTCGCCGTCGCCCTCGACGCCGACGACCGGCTCCACCTGCGCGAGCTCCACGCCCTGCAGCGCCGCTGCGGCCTGGAGTCCGAGTGGCTCACCGGCCGCGAGTGCCGCCGCCTGGAGCCGATGCTCGCCCCGGGCGTCCGCGGCGGCCTGCGCGTGGACGGCGACCACCAGGTCGACCCCCGCCGGCTCGCGGCCGCCCTGCTGGCCGCCTGCGAGGGCGCCGGGGTGACCCTCCACCGGGCGGCCGCGGAACGGCTGCTCGTCACCGCCGACCGGGCCGCCGGCGCGGTCCTCGACGACGGTACGGAGCTGCGCGCCGACCAGGTGGTCCTGGCGGCGGGCTCGCTCAGCGGCCGGCTGGCGGGCGTACCGCCGGAGGTCACGGCCCCCGTACGGCCCGTCAAGGGACAGGTGCTGCGGCTCACCGTGCCCGCCGCCTACGCGCCGTTCCTGTCCCGCACGGTACGGGCGGTCGTGCGCGGCAGCCACGTCTACCTGGTGCCGCGCGAGAACGGCGAACTCGTCATCGGCGCCACCAGCGAGGAACTCGGCTGGGACACCACGGTCACCGCGGGCGGGGTCTACGAACTCCTGCGCGACGCCCACGAGCTGGTGCCCGGCATCACCGAACTCCCCCTCACCGAAACCCGGGCGGGACTGCGGCCCGGCTCCCCCGACAACGCCCCCCTGCTGGGCCCGACCGACCTGCCGGGCCTGCACCTGGCCACCGGGCACTACCGCAACGGGGTGCTACTGACCCCGCTCACGGGCGAGGTCATGGCGGAGCTGCTGACCACCGGCGAACTGCCGGACGTCGCGCGCCCCTTCACCCCCCGCCGGTTCTCCGCCGCACGACAGGAGTCGTTCGCATGACTGTCCTCTTTCCCGGGTCCGGGTCCGGGTCCGCGTCCGACTCGGTCTCCATCACCGTCAACGGCGAGGCGCGCGAGGTCGCGGACGGCACCACGCTCGACGCGGTGGTCGCCACGCTGACCACGGCCCCCTCGGGCGTGGCCGCGGCGCTCAACGAGACCGTGGTCCCGCGCAGGCAGTGGCCGGCCACGCCGGTGGACGAGGGCGACCGGGTCGAGATCCTGACCGCGGTCCAGGGAGGCTGAGCGGCATGGCAGACGACCTCTTCACCCTCGGCGACCGGACCTTCTCCTCCCGGCTGATCATGGGCACGGGCGGGGCGCCGAGCCTGGACGTCCTGGAACGGGCCCTGGTCACCTCCGGCACCGAGCTCACCACCGTGGCGATGCGCCGCCTGGACCCGACGGTCCAGGGCTCCGTCCTGTCGGTCCTGTCCAAGCTGGGCATCGCCGTCCTCCCGAACACCGCGGGCTGCTTCACGGCGGGCGAGGCCGTGCTCACGGCCCGGCTGGCCCGCGAGGCGCTCGGCACCGACTGGATCAAGCTGGAGGTGGTCGCCGACGAGCGGACCCTCCTGCCCGACGGCGTCGAGCTGCTGGACGCCGCCGAGATCCTGGTCGACGAGGGCTTCACGGTCCTCCCGTACACGAACGACGACCCGGTGCTCGCGCGCAAGCTGGAGGACGTCGGGTGCGCGGCGATCATGCCGCTCGGCTCGCCGATCGGCTCCGGCATGGGCATCCGCAACCCGCACAACTTCGAGCTGATCGTGGAGCGGGCGGGGGTCCCGGTGATCCTCGACGCGGGGGCCGGCACGGCCTCGGACGCCGCCCTGGCCATGGAACTGGGCTGCGCGGCGGTGATGCTGGCCTCGGCGGTGACCCGCGCCCAGGAGCCGGTCCTGATGGCGGCGGCGATGCGCGACGCCGTCTCGGCGGGCCGCCTCGCCCACCGCGCGGGCCGCATCCCCCAACGCCGCTTCGCCCACGCCTCGTCCCCGACGGACGGCCGGGCGACCCTGGACCCGGAGCGACCGGCGTTCTGAGGGGGCGTACGGGTTCCCGCACGGGCGGGGCCCCCGCCCCGTCTCACCGCCTCGGCGGGGCGGCGGCTGCCCACCTGCCGAGCGGGGTCGGTCACCTCCGCATCGCGCTCAGCCAAGCCGACCGGCAGGTCGGGACGGCGGAGTTCGGGACCCGATCACCCGGTACCAGGGAGGGTTTGGGGGTTTCCCGTCAGTCTCATCGTCCTTCCGCGTCGGCCCGGCCTGTCAAGGGCGCTCCTCCTTCGTCGTCGCGTCGCTTCGCGATGGCCTACGGCCACCCTTGACAGACCGACCCGCCACGGAAAAACGAAGACCGACGGGAACCCCCCAAAAGAACGGTCCACGGGTCCCACGCATCCACACGAGCAGCGCCAGAGACCCAATCCCCCGCTCCCGAGCCCAGCCCACCCACACCAAACACCCGCCAGAACCACCCCGGGAGCGGCGGGCGCGTCAGATCGCTACGCGCTCCTCACGTCTCAGCGTCCGCCGCCCGTCCGGGGCTGGTCCAACCCGCACCAAACAGCGGCGACAAGCACCTCGCGGGGCGGTGGGCGCATCAGATCGCTACGCGCTCCTCGCATCTCAGCGTCCGACGGCCGTCGGGAGTTGCTGGGGGCGGGTGACTCAGACTCCGACGATGTGCACTCGGCTGCCGCAGAGTTTCGTCATGTCGTCGACATCCGACGTCAGGAGGACTACGGGGCGTCGTTGCCGCAGTGCGGCCTCCGCGACAGCTGCGTCGATCGCGTACTTGTGACCGTGGAGCCCCGTCTCCATCAGGAGCGCCGAGGCTGCTCGTGCCTCCTCGTCACCTACGGAAACCACCCGCACACCGGAAAGGATCCAGTTCAAACGAGCCTTGTCGGTCCGCGCATGCACTGCCTCGATGATCGTGAGTGCGCAGAGCACGACCTCCATGCCACGGCTGCGTGCTTCGGCGACGAGGGCCACGACGGGCTCCTCGTCGTTGAGCAGCTTTGACAAGCCCTCGCTGTCCAGAAGCAGGGTGCCTTCGCGGGTCAGCTTGCGGCGGGCCATTCGTCGCCTTCCGCGAAGATCTCGTCGAATACGCGCCGGGCTGCCTCTTGGGATTCCGGGGTGAGAGGTCCGCGCCGCAGCTCATAGTCAGCCAGATACTCGTCAAGGATCTGGCCCCTCAGCTCCCGCTCGACCGCCGCAGTGACGAACGCGGAGAACTCACGCTTGCCCACCCGCGACCGAATCGCCTCAGCCGTCCCTTCGGGCAACGAGAGACTCACTCTGGCCGCCGGGCCCTCGCCAATGCCGTACGTCGCCTCAGACACCCTTCCAAAGTATCAAAGAAGTAGGAAAGGGTGCCTGCCCCGGCCGCCCGTCGGACGCTGAGATGTGAGGAGCGCGTAGCGATCTGATGCGCCCACTGCCCCGCGAGGTGCTTGTGGCCGCTGTTTGGTGCGGGTTGGACCAGCCCAAGACGGGCGGCGGACGCTGAGATGGGAGAAGCGCGTAGCGATCTGACGCGCCCGCCCCTCCCGATGGCTTCTGGGCGCTGTTTGGTGTGGTGGGCTGGGCTCGGGAGCGGGGATTGGCTCCCTAGCGCTCCCCGTGTGAATGCGTCTGACCCGGCCCGTTCCTTTGGGGGCTTCCCGGCAGTCTTCGTTTTTCCGTGGCGGGCCGGTCTGTCAAGGGTGGCCGAAGGCCATCGCGAAGCGACGCGACGACGAAGGAGGAGCGCCCTTGACAGGCCGGGCCGACACGGAAGGACGATGAGACTGACGGGAAACCCCCAAACCTTCTCTGATGCCCTCCACTCGGCTACCGACCCCCACCCGCCCCCCGCCCCCACGTCACAGCTGAGCTGCAAGGCGACCCGGTCGGGTCGGGGTGGTGTGGGGCGCCAATAGAATCGGCGGGTGGATACGACCCTGGATGACCCCCTCGTCGGGCGCGTGCTCGACGGCCGCTACCGCGTCGACGCCCGCATCGCGGCCGGCGGCATGGCCACGGTCTACCGGGCCGTCGACACCCGCCTCGACCGGGTCCTCGCCCTCAAGGTGATGCACCCCGCGCTCGCCGCCGACGGCGCCTTCGTCGACCGGTTCATCCGCGAGGCGAAGTCCGTGGCCCGCCTCGCGCACCCGAACGTCGTCGCCGTCTTCGACCAGGGCACCGACGGCCCGTACACGTACCTCGCCATGGAGTACGTCTCCGGCTGCACCCTGCGCGACGTGCTGCGCGAGCGCGGTGCGCTCCAGCCCCGGGCCGCCCTCGACATCGTCGAGCCCGTCCTCGCCGCGCTCGGTGCCGCGCACCGCGCCGGGTTCGTCCACCGTGACATGAAGCCCGAGAACGTCCTGATCGGCGACGACGGCCGGGTCAAGGTGGCGGATTTCGGGCTGGTGCGGTCCGTCGACTCCGTCACCAACACCACCGGGTCGGTCCTCGGCACCGTCTCCTACCTCGCCCCCGAGCAGATCGAGAACGGCGTCGCCGACACCCGCGTGGACGTCTACGCCTGCGGTGTCGTGCTGTACGAGATGCTCACCGGCGCCAAGCCGCACACCGGCGGCACTCCCGCTCAGGTGCTCTACCAGCACCTCCACGAGGACGTCCCGCCCCCGTCGGCGGTGGTCCCCGGTCTTCCCGTCGGCCTCGACGAGCTCGTCGCGCACGCCACCGCCCGCAAGCCGGAGCTGCGCCCCCACGACGCCGCCGCCCTGCTCGGTCTCGCCCGCGAGGCGCGCCTGCGGCTCAGCGACGCCGAGCTGGACGCCGTCCCTCCGCAGGCCCGGGCCGAGGAGCGGTCCGTCTCCGAGGACCGCACCGGCGTGATCCCGCGCCCGGTGGCCGCGCAGCAGCCCGTCGAGCACACCTCGCGCCTGACCACCCCGCCGCCTCCCCCGGCCCCGGCGTCCCGGCGGCGGACCCGGCCCGGCCGCGGCACGCTCCTGGCCGTCGTCGGCGTGCTGCTGGCGCTCGGCCTCGGCACCGGCGTCTGGTACATCAGTTCCGGCCAGTTCACGACGGTCCCCAACCTGCTCGGCAAGACCGAGGCGCAGGCCCGCTCCCAGCTGTCCGCGGCCGGCCTCGGCGTGAAGGGCGTGGACCGCAAGTTCAGCGACTCCTTCGAGCGCGGGACGGTGATGGACAGCGACCCGGCGGGCGGCAAGCGCATCCGCGGCAACGGCGCGGTGAAGATCACCATCTCCCGCGGCCCCCAGGTCGTGGCCGTGCCCAACCTCAAGGGCCGCCCGCTGGAGGAGGCCAAGACCGAGCTGACGAACGCCGGGCTGGCCCCCGGCATGGTGACCCTGGCCTTCAGCCAGGACGTCGCCCAGGGCTCGGTAATCGCCTCGGACCCGGTGGGCGGCGAGAAGCGGGCCCCCGACACGGCCGTCGCGCTCGTGGTCAGCAAGGGCCGCCCGGTGCAGGTGCCGAGCGTGGCCGGGTTCCCCTTCGAGCAGGCCCGGGCCGCCCTGGAGGGCCTCGGCCTGAAGGTCGCCACGGCCCCCGAGCAGGTCAACTCCCCCTCTCCGGCCGGTACGGTCGCCAACCAGTCGGTCGCCGCCGGTACCCAGGCCGCGACCGGGGACACGGTCACGCTGACCGTCTCCAAGGGTCCCCGCCAGCTCCCGGTCCCGAACGTGACCGGCCAGGACGTGGAAGTGGCCCGCAAGGCCCTGGAGGCCGCGGGCTTCAAGGTGAAGGTGGACCGGCCCTTCCTCTCCTTCAGCAACACCGTGGACGCCCAGTCGGTGCCCGTAGGGCAGAACGCACCCGAGGGCAGCACGATCACCATCCGGACCAAGGGACTGTAAGCAGCAGTGATACGCAATCCAGTGGGCGGGCACGTCCCCGTCGCGGGCGGCCTCGCCTCGGTCGGGCTGACGTACGCCCGGGAGATGGGCGCCGAGGCCGTCCAGGTCTTCGTCGCCAATCCCCGCGGCTGGGCCACCCCGGCCGGCAATCCGAAGCAGGACGCCCTCTTCCGGGAGCAGTGCGCGGCCGAGTCCGTCCCGGCGTACGTGCACGCGCCGTACCTGATCAACTTCGGCTCGCACACCGAGGCGACCGTGGAGAAGTCGGTGGAGTCCCTGCGCCACTCGCTGCGCCGGGGCCGGGAGATCGGTGCGCTCGGGGTGGTGGTCCACACCGGCTCGGCCACCGGCGGCCGCCCCCGCGAGGTGGCGTACGCGCAGGTCAGGGAGCACATGCTGCCGCTGCTGGACGAGCTGACGCACGACGACGACCCCTTCCTGCTGCTGGAGTCCACGGCCGGCCAGGGCTCTTCGCTGTGCTCGCGGACCTGGGACTTCGGGCCGTACTTCGAGGCGCTCGACCACCACCCGAAGCTGGGGATCTGCCTCGACACCTGTCACATCTTCGCCGCCGGTCACGACCTGGCGGAGCCGGGCGGCTCCAAGCAGACGCTGGACCTGCTGGTGGACACGGTCGGCGAGGGCCGGCTGAAACTCGTCCACGCGAACGACTCCAAGGAGGGCGTCGGCGCCCACAAGGACCGGCACGCCAACATCGGCCAGGGTCACATCGGCCGCGAGGCCTTCGCCGAGCTGTTCACGCACCCGGCGATGGACGGCGTCCCGCTGATCATCGAGACGCCCGGCGGCAAGGAGGGGCACGCCGCGGACGTGGCGCTGCTGAAGGAGCTGCGCGGCCCGGAGTGATCCACTCGACCCCTTGAGGAATACCCCATGGGGGTATACGGTTCTGCTTATCCGCAGGACCGTTATCCGGCGTTTCCAGGGGGCTTCGATGAACCACGCACACGCGCATCACGAAGAGCACCAGGGCCACCACGAGCACCACGGTGACCACGCGCAGCACGAACAGCACGCGCAGCACCAGCAACACGGGCACGAGCACCACGAGCACCACGAACATCAAGGGCATCACGGCCACCACGGGCAGGAACACCAGGGCCAGGGCCAGGGCCAGGGCCACGCCCACGCCCACGGCCCCGTCAGCTGGGCCATGGCTGCCAAGGCCACCCTCCACTGCCTCACCGGGTGCGCCATCGGCGAGGTGCTCGGCATGATCATCGGCACCGCACTGGGCTGGGGGAACGCCGGCACGATGGTCCTGGCGATCGTGCTCGCGTTCTTCTTCGGTTACGCGCTCACCCTGCGCGGCATCCTCGCGGCGGGTGTTGACCTCCGTACGGCCATCCGGGTGGCGCTCGCCGCGGACACCCTGTCGATCGCCGTCATGGAGCTGATCGACAACGGCGTGATCGCCCTATGGCCGGGCGCGATGGACGCGCACCTGTCGGAGGCACTGTTCTGGATCGTCCTGGCGATCGCCCTGGCGGCCGCCTTCGTGATCACGACCCCGGTCAACAAGTGGATGATCGGCCGCGGCAAGGGGCACGCGGTGGTCCACCAGTACCACCACTGAGCAGGAGCTACAGCTCGGGGCCGTCCCCCGGCTCCTCCTGGTACGAGTAGCGCTGCTCGCGCCAGGGGTCGCCGATGTTGTGGTAGCCCCGCTCCTCCCAGAAGCCGCGGCGGTCGGCGGTCATGTACTCGACGCCGCGGACCCACTTGGGGCCCTTCCAGGCGTACAGGTGGGGAACCACGAGCCGCAGCGGGAACCCGTGCTCGGCGGTGAGCAGTTCACCGCCCTGGTGGGTGGCGAAGACGGTCCGCTCGGAGGAGAAGTCGGCCAGCCGCATGTTGGAGCTGAAGCCGTACTCGGCCCACACCATCACGTGCGTGACCTGCGGCGCCGGCGGCGCGAGGGCGAGGATCGTACGGGCGAGGACACCGCCCCATTCGGCGCCCGGCATGCTGAACTTCGTCACGCAGTGCAGGTCCGCCACGACGGAGTCGAAGGGCAGGGCCGTGAACTCCTCGTGGTTCCAGCAGTGCTTGTCACCGTCGGCCGTCGCACCGAAGACGCGGAACTCCCAGCGGTCCGGCTTGAACTTGGGCACGGGACCGTAGTGGGTGACCGGCCAGCCCCGCTGCAACCGCTGCCCCGGTGGAAGCTCCAGCTGCTCTGCTCCCGGAGATTCCCGGCTTTCCGGCTGACCCATGCATCCATGGTGACAGACGCCGCGGGGTGGTCATGACCAGCTCCCGGCCGATTCGGGCAAGTCACGGTAACTCGCACTAAGGAGGCACTTACTGGACGACCCCCGGTGGCGGTGCAAGGATGCGCCCACCTACCCCGTCACGTGGCTGACATTGCCTGGAAGGAGCCTCTGCGATGCAGGGCGACCCCGAGGTCCTTGAGTTTCTGAACGAGCAGCTGACCGGCGAGCTGACGGCCATCAACCAGTACTGGCTGCACTACCGCATCCAGGACAACAAGGGCTGGACCAAGCTCGCCAAGTACACGCGTGAAGAGTCCATCGACGAGATGAAGCACGCGGACAAGATCACCGAGCGCATCCTGATGCTCGACGGACTGCCGAACTACCAGCGCCTCTTCCACGTGCGCGTCGGGCAGACGATCACGGAGATGTTCCAGGCGGACCGGCAGGTCGAGGTCGAGGCGATCGACCGCCTCAAGCGCGGTATCGAGGTCATGCGGGGCAAGGGCGACATCACCTCCGCCCGCCTCTTCGAGGAGATCCTGGAGGACGAGGAGCACCACATCGACTACCTCGACACCCAGCTGGAGCTCATCGAGTCCCTGGGCGAGCCGCTGTACATCGCACAGCTGATCGAGCAGCCGAGCTAGCAGCGGTCAGGCGTGGTGCGTCAGGCGGCATCCGCCAGCACCGGCGAGGGCGCGGGCACGGACGTCAGCACCGGCGAGGGCGCGGGCGCGGGTGCGGAACCCAGACCCGGGTCGGCTGCGAGCACGGCCGCCGCGTTGCCCTTCTCCACCAGTTCCCGGCGCGGGCAGGCCCCGCGGCCGAGTATCCCCTGGATGGTGCGCACGCAGGAGCCGCAGTCGGTGCCGGCCTTGGTGGCCGAGGCGATCTGGCGCGGGGTGCAGGCACCGGCCGCCGCGTGCTCCTTGACCTGCTTGTCGGTGATGCCGAAGCAAGAGCAGACGTACACGCGGTTCACCTCCCTGGGCGGAATGGTTCGGCCAGCCATCCCCTAGATCGGTGAGGCTTACCTAACCGTACCTAAAGTTAGGGTTCCCTAAAAGACCCGGATACGGCGATGGGGCGCGGATCACATCGATCCGCGCCCCATCGTCACAGGCTGCTGCTTACTGGTCGCGGTACATCTCGGCGACCAGGAACGCCAGGTCCAGGGACTGGCTGCGGTTGAGCCGCGGGTCGCAGGCCGTCTCGTAGCGCTGGTGCAGGTCGTCGACGAAGATCTCGTCGCCGCCACCCACGCACTCGGTGACGTCGTCACCGGTGAGCTCGACGTGGATGCCGCCCGGGTGGGTGCCCAGCGCCTTGTGGACCTCGAAGAAGCCCTTGACCTCGTCGAGCACGTCGTCGAAACGGCGCGTCTTGTGGCCGGAGGCCGCCTCGAAGGTGTTGCCGTGCATCGGGTCGGTGACCCAGGCGACGGTCGCACCCGAGGCCGTGACCTTCTCGACCAGCTCGGGGAGCTTGTCGCGGACCTTGTCGGCGCCCATGCGGACGACGAAGGTCAGCCGGCCCGGCTCGCGCTCGGGGTCCAGGCGGTCGATGTACGTCAGCGCCTCGTCCACCGTGGTGGTCGGGCCGAGCTTGATGCCGATCGGGTTGGCGATCTGCGAGCAGAACTCGATGTGCGCGTGGTCCAGCTGGCGGGTACGCTCACCGATCCAGACCATGTGGCCGGAGGTGTCGTACAGCTTGCCGGTCCGCGAGTCGGTGCGGGTCAGCGCACCCTCGTAGTCGAGCAGCAGCGCCTCGTGGGAGGCGTAGAACTCGACGGCCTTGAACTCGGCCGGGTCGGTGCCACAGGCCTTCATGAAGTTCAGCGCGTTGTCGATCTCCCGCGCGAGCTGCTCGTAGCGCTGCCCGGACGGGGAGGACTTCACGAAGTCCTGGTTCCAGGCGTGCACCTGGCGCAGGTCGGCGTAGCCACCGGTGGTGAAGGCGCGCACCAGGTTCAGCGTCGAGGCCGACGCGTGGTACATGCGCTTGAGCCGCTCGGGGTCCGGGATCCGGGCCTCTTCGGTGAAGGCGAAGCCGTTGACGGAGTCGCCGCGGTAGGTCGGCAGGGTGACGCCGTCGCGGGTCTCGGTGTCCTTGGAGCGCGGCTTGGAGTACTGGCCCGCGATGCGGCCGACCTTCACGACGGGCACGGAGGCCGCGTACGTCAGGACGGCGCTCATCTGGAGCAGGGTCTTCAGCTTGGCGCGGATGTGGTCGGCGGACACGGCGTCGAAGGCCTCGGCACAGTCGCCGCCCTGCAGCAGGAACGCCTCGCCCTTGGCGACGGCTCCCAGACGGGCACGCAGCTGGTCGCACTCGCCCGCGAAGACGAGCGGAGGATACGACTCGAGGTCCGCGACGACAGCGCGCAGAGCCTCGGCATCGGGGTACGAAGGCTGCTGCGCCGCGGGAAGGTCTCGCCAGGTCGCCTTGGCGGCGAGGGCTTGGGTTTCAGCGTTCACGGTCACCTCGTACACATTACGGCGTCATTGGTCACGTCCGGCCCAGCGACCACCAGGTGAGACGGCGGTGGCTCGAAGGCAGACGACACCGATTGATACGGAATCCATGGTTCATCCCGCGCCATGAGACGGATCCTGCGCCCGGACGCCGCTCTGGGCTAAGGTGCCCCGCATGTACGCGCACTCGAACCAGAACTGGTGGTGGCCCGCTCCCGGCGGCCCACTCCTCGCGCGTACGTAACGACACGACCGACGCGAAGGCCGCCCCGAGGGGCGGCCTTCCGCGTTCTGCGGGAACCCGGGCCGCTCCTCCCACCGGAAGGACGCCCACCCCATGCCGCTGGACATCAGCCGACTGCTCGACGACTCCTGCCCGCCGTTCGCCCTGCTGCGGCGGCGGACGCCCGGCCGCGACCACGACACCGTCGAGGTGCTCCTCGGCCCGGTCCACGAGGCCGAACACCTCGCCGACCTGCCCGTACGGGAGCTGCCCACCCTCGCCCTCGTCCCGTTCCGGCAGATCCGGGAGCGCGGGTTCGACGTACGCGACGACGGCACGCCGCTGAGCGTGCTGGTCGCGCAGGAGGCGTACGAGATCCCGCTCGCGCAGGCCCTGGAGGGGCTGCCCGCGCACGAGGTGCGGGTGGAGGGCGGCGGCTTCGACGTGAGCGACGAGGAGTACGCGGCCACCGTCGCGCGGGTCATCGAGGAGGAGATCGGCCGGGGCGAGGGCGCGAACTTCGTCATCCGGCGCACCTACGAGGGCCGGATCGAGGGCTTCGGCCGGGCCGACGCGCTCGCGCTGTTCCGGCGGCTGCTGGAGGGCGAGCGTGGCGCGTACTGGACGTACGTGGTCCACACGGGCGACCGGACGCTGGTCGGGGCCAGCCCGGAGGTGCACGTGCGGATGTCCGGCGGGACGGTCGTCATGAACCCGATCAGCGGCACGTACCGGCATCCGGCGGGCGGTCCCACCGTCGAGTCGCTCCTCGCCTTCCTCGGCGACCGCAAGGAGACCGAGGAACTGTCGATGGTCGTCGACGAGGAACTGAAGATGATGTGCACGGTCGGGGACCGCGGCGGTGTCGTCGTCGGGCCGCGGCTGAAGGAGATGGCCCACCTCTCCCACACCGAGTACGAGCTGCGCGGGCGCTCCTCCCTGGACGTGCGGGAGGTGCTGCGGGAGACGATGTTCGCGGCGACGGTGACCGGGTCGCCGGTGCAGAACGCCTGCCGGGTGATCGAGCGGTACGAGGCCGGGGGCCGCGGCTATTACGCGGGCGCGCTGGCGCTGCTGGGCCTGGATGCCTCCGGGGCCCAGACCCTCGACTCCCCCATCCTGATCCGCACCGCCGACATCGCGGCGGACGGCGTGCTGCGGGTGCCGGTCGGGGCCACGCTGGTGCGCCACTCCGACCCGGCGGGCGAGGTCGCCGAGACCCACGCCAAGGCGGCGGGGGTCCTGGCGGCGCTCGGCGTCCGCCCGGCGGCGCCGCGGCACGCCTCCGCCGGCGCCCGGCTGGCGGACGACCCCCGGGTGCAGGCGGCGCTGGCGGCCCGCCGGCACGACCTGGCGCCGTTCTGGCTGCGGATGCAGGAGCAGCCGTCCTCGCTGACCGGCCACGCGCTGGTGGTGGACGGGGAGGACACCTTCACGGCGATGCTGGCGCACGTGCTGCGGGTGGCCGGGCTGGAGGTGACCGTACGCCGCTACGACGATCCGCAGCTGCGGGCGGTGGCGCTGTCGTGGGAGGGGCCGGTGGTGCTGGGCCCGGGGCCGGGCAATCCGGCGGATGCGGGGGACCCGAAGATGCGGATGCTCCGCGCGCTGGCCGCCGACCTCCTGGCGGGGCACCGGCACGGGCTGCTGGGGGTCTGCCTGGGGCACGAGCTGCTGGCGGCCGAGCTCGGGCTGCCGCTGGTGCGCAAGGCGGAGCCGGCGCAGGGGGCGCAGACCCGTATCGAGCTGTTCGGGGCGGAGGAGGTGGTGGGCTTCTACAACACGTACACGGCGTACTGCGGTGAGGGTGCCGAGCCCGCGGGCGTGGAGGTCTCCCGCGACCCCGCGACGGGTGAGGTCCACGCCCTCCGCTCCGCGGCGGGCCGCTTCGCGGGGGTCCAGTTCCACCCGGAGTCCGTCCTCACCCTCCGCGGCGCGGACCTCCTCCGCGACCTCCTGACGGGCGTCACGACCCCGACCCCGGCGTAACCGCCGGGTCCGCTGCGCGGAGCGGGTCCCCTACCCGCCCTTCCACCGTTCCCCGGGCTCCGCCCGGACCCGCTCCTCAAACGCCGGAGGGGCTGGATATCCAGCCCGCCCGGCGTTTGAGGCCCGGCGGGCGGGTCACGGCGGGCCGGGGACCAGCACGTTCTCGGAGCGGCGGCCCGCCAGGTAGTCCGCCACGTTCGCGACGGTGGTGTCGATGATCTGCCCCACCGCGTCACTCGTGTAGTACGCCTGGTGCGAGGTCACCACCACATGCGGAAACGTGACCAGCCGCGCCAACGTGTCGTCCTCCACCGCCACCAGCGACTTGTCCAGGAAGAAGACCCCGGCCTCCGCCTCGTACACGTCCAGGCCCACCCCCGCGAACCGTCCCGCCCGCAGCTCCGTGACCAGCGCGTCGGTGTCCACCAGCCCGCCCCGGCTGGAGTTCACCAGGATCGCGTCGTCCCGCATCAGCTTCAGCGCCGCCGAGTCGACGACGTGGTGCGTGGACTCCAGCAGCGGCACGTGCAGGCTGATCAGGTCCGAGGACGCGAACAGCGTCTCCTTGTCCACGTACTTCATGCCGAGCTCCACGCACGCCGGGTTCTGCGCCACGTCCCACCCCAGCAGGGTCATCCCGAAGCCGTGCGCGATCCGGGTGAACGCCTCGCCGATCTTGCCGGTGCCCAGGACTCCCACCGTGCGGCCGCGCATGTCCCGGCCCATCAGCCCGTTCAGCCGGAAGTCGAAGTCCCGGGTCCGGTTCGAGGCCCGTACGATCCGCCGGTTGACCGCCATCGCCAGAGCCCAGGCGAATTCGGCCACCGAGTACGGCGAGTAGAAGGAGACCCGGCTGACCGTCATGCCCAGCTCCCGGGCGACCTCCAGGTCGATGTTGTTGAAGCCCGTCGAGCGCTGGGCGATCATCTTCGTCCCGCCCGCCGCGAGGATCCGCAGCACCCGCCCGTTCAGGTCCGCGTTCACGCTGGAGGAGACGATCTCGTGGCCGGCCGCGATGGGCGCGGTGTCCTCGGACATGAAGACCTCGAGGCAGCGGACCTCGTGCTGCCCCGCGAAGGCCCGTTCCAGGAGCGGTTTCTCGTCGGCGGTCACACCGAATGCCAGGATCTCCACGCTTGCTCCCGATCCGTCGAATACGTCGATCCATGGGTCGTTCGTCACCCTACGACCCATGGATCACCCGTGCCCGGCGGCCAGGCGGCCAGGCGGCTCAGCCGAAGAAGACGCCGGCCTCCCGGTACAGCGCCGGGTCCACCGTCTTCAGCTTCGCCGTCGCCTCGGCGATCGGCACCCGCACGATGTCCGTCCCCTTCAGCGCGACCATCTTCCCGAAGTCCCCGTCGCGCACCGCGTCGATCGCGTGGAGTCCGAAGCGGGTGGCCAGCCAGCGGTCGAAGGCGCTCGGGGTGCCCCCGCGCTGGATGTGGCCGAGGACCGTCGTACGGGCCTCCTTCCCGGTCCGCGCCTCGATCTCCTTGGCCAGCCATTCGCCCACGCCCGACAGCCGGACGTGCCCGAAGGAGTCCTTGCTGGCGTCCTTCAGGACCAGGTCGCCGTCCTTGGGCATGGCGCCCTCCGCGACCACCACGATCGGCGCGTAACTCGCCTTGAAGCGCGAGGTCACCCACGCGCACACCTGGTCCATGTCGAAGCGCTGCTCGGGGATGAGGATGACGTTGGCACCGCCCGCGAGGCCCGAGTGCAGGGCGATCCACCCCGCGTGCCGGCCCATGACCTCCACGACGAGGACCCGCATGTGCGACTCGGCCGTGGTGTGCAGCCGGTCGATGGCCTCGGTCGCGATGCCCACCGCGGTGTCGAAGCCGAAGGTGTAGTCCGTCGCCGACAGGTCGTTGTCGATGGTCTTCGGCACGCCGACGCACGGGATGCCGTACTCCTCGTACAGCCGGGCGGCGACCCCGAGGGTGTCCTCGCCGCCGATCGCGATGAGCGCGTCCACCTCGTACTTGGCGAGGTTCTCCTTGATGCTGCGCACGCCGTTCTCCGTCTTGAACGGGTTGGTGCGCGAGGAGCCGAGGATGGTGCCGCCGCGGGGCAGGATCCCGCGGACGGCCGGGATGTCCAGCGGGACCGTGGCGCCTTCGACCGGGCCCCGCCAGCCGTCCTTGAAGCCGATGAACCCGTAGCCGTATTCCTGCTCGCCCTTGCGGACGACGCCCCTGATGACCGCGTTGAGCCCGGGGCAGTCGCCGCCGCCGGTCAGCACTCCGACCTTCATTGCCTCTCCCTTCGCCATGACGGTCACGCTACTGGTGACACAGGTCACAGCAAGGGCTCTGGAAGGGTCAATTCCGGTGGAATCGCGGGGCGTTGAGTACGCCCGTTCACTCGTACGAGGACGTAAGTACGACGTACGACAGCGTCTGCGCCCCTACGCGTCGTCGAGGCCGCGCTCTATCGCGTACCGGACGAGCTCCACCCGGTTGTGCAGCTGGAGCTTGCCCAGGGTGTTCTGGACGTGGTTCTGCACCGTGCGGTGGGAGATGACCAGCCGCTCCGCGATCTGCTTGTACGAGAGCCCCTTGGCCACCAGCCGCAGCACCTCGGTCTCCCGGTCCGTCAGCTGCGGCGCCTTCGGCTCGTCGGAGGCGGTCGGCGCCGGGTCGGTGGCCAGGCGCCGGTACTCGCCGAGCACCAGGCCGGCCAGCCCCGGCGTGAACACGGGGTCGCCGGCCGCCGTGCGGCGGACCGCGTCGATCAGTTCCTGGGCGCCCGCGGACTTCAGCAGGTAGCCGGTCGCGCCGGACTTCACCGCCTCCAGGACGTCGGCGTGCTCGCCGCTCGCCGACAGGACCAGCACGCGCAGCGCGGGGTTGGCGCCGACCAGCTCCTTGCAGACCTGCACGCCGGGCATCCCGGGCAGGTTGAGGTCGAGGACCAGCACGTCGGGGGTGACGGCACGCGCCCGGCGCACCGCCTCGGGGCCGTCGCCGGCGGTGGCCACCACGTCGAAGCCGGCGGCGGCCAGGTCGCGGGCGACCGCGTCCCGCCACATCGGATGGTCGTCGACGACCATCACCCTGATCTCGTGCGGTTCGTGCGTGCTCACTGGGTCCTCCCCCTGGGTACTTTCAGTTCCACTTCGGTGCCCTGCCCGGGGACGGACACCAGCTCGGCGGTACCGCCGAGGTCACGCAGCCGGCCGCGGATGGACAGGGCCACGCCCATCCGGCCCTCGCCTTCCGCCTGGTCGAGCCGGCCCGCGGGGATGCCGGGGCCGTCGTCGCGGACGGTCACGATCACCTCGTCGCCCCAGTCCTCCACCAGGATCCAGGCGCTGGCCCCTTCCCCGGCGTGCTTGCGCACGTTGTCGAGGGCGGCGCCGACCGCCGCGGCCAGCTCCTTCGCGGCGGGCACCGGCAGCGGCACCGGGGTGCCCGGCTCGGCGAAGCTCACCCGGGAGCCGGCGTGCGGGGCGAGGAGCGTGCGCAGGTCCAGCTCGCCCTCGTCCGCGCCGCCGTCCTCGTCGTCCACCTCGTACGAGGCCACCAGCGCGCCCCGCGATTCGTCGCGGGAGACCCGGGAGGGGTTCACCAGCCCGGTGGAGACCAGGGTGCGCAGCGCCACCTCCTGCTCCCCGGCCATCCGGCCGAGTTCGGCGGCCTCGCCGCCCAGGTCGGTGCCGCGCCGCTGGACCATGGCGAGGACCTGGAGGACCCCGTCGTGGATGTCGCGGGCCAGGCGCTCGCGCTCGCGGGTGGCGGCCTCGATCTCCAGGGCGCGGGCGAGGGTCGCCTCGCTGGCCCGGGCGACCTCGACGACGTAGCCGATCGCTATGGAGGCGACCCAGACCAGCAGGACGTTGTGCAGGGTGTCACGGGTGGGCTCGCCGCCGTGGATGACGATGTTGGCGACGGCCACGAAGGTGGAGGCGAAGCCGGCCCAGCGCCAGCCGCCCTTGATGGCGAAGGCGAGGACCGAGCCGGCGGTCCAGATGCTGGGGAGGGTGGGGCCGCCGCCGGCGATCCGCGCGGCGGTGTCGGCGAGCGGGGTGAGCAGGATCCCGGCGAGGGCGACCGTGAGGTCGGCGCCGAGGAAGCTCCTGGTGCAGCTGGTGGCGTTGGCCACCTTGCGGTGGGTGGCGAGGGTCCACACCGCGAGGACGGCGAGGTAGCCGACCGCGATCCCCGGCCGGTCGAACTTCCTGTAGGCGGAGGCGAACAGCCCCACCGCGTAGAGCATGGTCAGCAGCCGGTAGGCCGTCAGGGCACGCCACAGCGGCTGCTCGACCGACATGCGTACGACGCGTTCGCGTTTCGCCATCTCCCCCACCCCCCGCGGGCGGTGCCGCCCTGCTACTCGCCCTTGTCCGCCTTCTCGGCCTTGGCCGCCTTCTCCGCCTTCTCGGCGTCGGCGATCTGGCGCTTGGCGGCCGTCGCGTAGATGTCCACGTACTCCTGGCCGGACAGCTTCATGATCTCGTACATGACCTCATCGGTCACCGAGCGGAGGATGAAGCGGTCGCCGTCCATGCCGTGGTAGCGGCTGAAGTCCAGCGGCTTGCCGATCCGGATGCCCGGGCGCATCAGCTTGGGGACCACCTTGCCGGGCGGCTGGATCTTCTCGGTGTCGATCATCGCCACGGGGATCACGGGGGCGCCGGTTGCCAGCGCCACGCGGGCCAGGCCGCCGGGCTTGCCGCGGTAGAGGCGGCCGTCGGGTGAACGCGTTCCCTCGGGGTAGATACCGAACAGCTCCCCGCGTTCGATGACCTCGATGCCGCTCTTGATCGCGGCCTCGCCGGCCCCGCGCGCGCCGGAGCGGTCCACCGGGAGCTGGCCGACGCCCTTGAAGAAGGCGGCCGTCAGCTTGCCCTTGACGCCCGGGGAGGTGAAGTACTCGGCCTTCGCGATGAAGGTGACCTTCCGGTCCAGTACGGCGGGCAGGAAGAAGGAGTCGGAGAACGACAGGTGGTTGCTCGCGAGGATCGCCGGCCCCTCGGCGGGAATGTTCTCGAGGCCCTCCACCCACGGCCTGAAGGCGAGCTTCAGGGACCCGCCGATGGAGAACTTCATTGCGCCGTAGATCAACTCGAAAGCCTTCCTGTGTCTGTCGAACAGACCATATCCCGTGGCTCTCGCGGGAGCGGCCCGACGGCCCTGGTCGGTGTCACCCCGGTCGCGTACGGTGAAGTCACACAGAGCAACGCACCCACCCGACGTACTTCGTGATCAAGGAGACCCTGGTGCCCGTCCTCCCTGGAGCCGAGCCGTTCCGCCACGAGGGCGGAGAGGTCGGCGTCCTTCTCTGCCACGGATTCACCGGTTCCCCGCAGTCCCTGCGCCCCTGGGCCGAGTATCTGGCCGGGCGCGGGCTCACGGTGTCGCTGCCGCTGCTGCCCGGGCACGGGACGCGGTGGCAGGACATGCAGCTCACGGGCTGGCAGGACTGGTACGCCGAGGTGGACCGGGCGCTGCGGGAGCTGCTGGACCGCTGCGAGCAGGTGTTCGTCTTCGGGCTGTCGATGGGCGGCGCGCTGACCCTGCGGCTGGCGGCCAAGCACGGGGACGCCATCAGCGGGATCGTGCTGGTCAACCCCGCGAACAAGGTCCACGACCCGCTGGCCTTCGCCCTGCCGGTGGCCAAGCACTTCATCCGGTCGACGGCGGGTATCGCCAGCGACATCGCGAAGCCGGGCTCGGAGGAGGTCGGCTACGACCGGGTCCCGACCCGGGCCGCGGACTCGCTGCGCCGGCTCTTCCAGGTGGTGGACGCCGATCTGCCGCAGGTGACGCAGCCGGTGCTGCTGCTGCACAGCCCGCAGGACCATGTCGTACCGCCGGTCGACTCGGCGCGGATCCTGGCACGGATCTCGTCGACGGACGTCACCGAGACCCTGCTGGAACAGAGCTACCACGTCGCGACGTTGGACCATGACGCGGAGCGGATCTTCGCGGACAGCTTTGCGTTCGTCGGCCGACTGGCGGAGAGCGTGGGCAGGGAAGGGGCGGAGGCTGGTGGCTGAGCACGAGGAGCAGTCGGGCGGAGTTCCGCCGCTGGACGAGGAAGCGGCGTGGGCGGCGATCGTCGCCGGGTACGGGCAGGAGCCGCCGGACCCGCCGGGGGCCAGACCGTTCAGACCGATCGAGAACCTGATGCTGCCGGAGGAGGACGTCAAGCCGGAGCCGCCTGCGGCGGGGGCTGAGCCGGGGCCGGACCCCGAGCCTCCTGCGCTCGGCAGCTCGGTGGTCTTCGCGCCGGGCGTCGGTGCCGGGGCGGGCGCGGGCCCTGGCCCTGGCCCTGGCCCCCGGGACCACTCCCCGGCGGAGCCGAAGGATGAGGACGAGGGCCATTTCGTCCCGCCGGAGCCGGAGCTGCCGGAGGCGGACACGACGGCGAAGTTCGCGTGGCTGGCGGTGGTCGGCGGCCCGGTGCTGCTGCTGGTGGCGGTGCTGCTGCAGTGGGAGATGACCTGGTGGCTGACGACGCTGGGCATCGGCGGCTTCCTGGGCGGGTTCGCCACGCTGATCGCACGCATGCAGCACGGCGACGACGAGGACGACGACCCGGGCCGCGGCGCGGTGGTGTAACCCCCGCCCCCCCCGGGGCTCCGCCCCCGCCTCAACGCCGGCGGGGCGGGTGCGGGCACAAGCTCGGGGCTCCGCCCCGCACCCCGCTCCTCAAACGCCGGAGGGGCTGGATGTGCCGGCAGGGCTGGAATTGCCCTGCGGGCCGTCCAGCCGCACCAAGCGGCCGACAGCGGCCAAATCCAGCCCCGCCGGCGTTTGAGGCGCCGCCGGAGGCACCTCAAGCCCCGCCGGCGTTTGAGGCGGGGGGCTGGGGCGGGGCCCCGGTAGTGGCGCCGGGTGGGGCGGGGCTACGGCGCGGCCGGGAGGTGGAGGGCCGCCAGGACCGGGAGGTGGTCCGTGGCGGCGCGGAGGTCGGCCGCGAGGAGACCCGGCAGCCCCGCAGGGACACCGCAGGCCAGCACCCCCACCCCCGCCGAGGCGAACACGGCGTCGATGCGGCGCTCCGGCTCGGACGCCGGAAAGGTGTCGGCGCCGCCCCACGGGGACACCGCCCAGCAGTCCTGCAGCTCGGCGGAGAGCCGCTCGAAGGCGGGGCCCCCGGGCCCCTCGTTGACGTCGGCCGCGGCGATCACCTGCGGGGCGTCCAGCGCCGCGGCCCGCTCCAGCAGCAGTCCCGCCTGGGCCCGCCGTTCCGCCGCGTCCAGCGACAGGTGGGCGCTGATGACCCCCACCCGGGCCGCCCCGAAGCGGACCACGGCCGTGGCGAGGCCGCGCCGGTGCAGCCCTGGGGTGCGCGGGAGCAGCACGTCCTCCGTCCGCTCCACGAAGGCCCGTAGCGAGCACAGCAGCAGCGGCCCCGCCGCCGTCGCGCCCCCGCCGAGCACCACCAGGTCGGTCTTCGCGGCCAGCCGGGCCGCGTGCTTGCGCCAGCGGAAGAACCGCGGCGCCTCCTGGACGAAGACCAGGTCCGGCGCGCACGCCCGGATGACCCGGGCCAGCGCCTCCTCGTCGTCGCGCAGCGAGCGGATGTTGTAGCTGAGCACCCGGATCACGGCGGAACCGTCCGGCTCCGTACGAGACTTCGGCAGCGAAGGCAGCAGCTGTTGGTCCATGCCCGCAAGATACGCAAACGCCCGCCGCTCCCCCAGGGGGCGCGGCGGGCGGTCACTGCGGAGGGAGGGCGTCAGCCCTGGCGCGCCAGGTCGGCCGCGCCCACCAGCCCGGCCTTTCCGCCCAGCTGGGCGGCGAGGACCTGGGCGTGCGGGCGCCAGGCGCCGCCGACCAGCCAGCGCTTGAAGGACTTGCGGATCGGGTCGAGGACGAGGTCGCCCTCGTCGGAGACCCCGCCGCCGACGATGAACGCCGACGGGTCGAAGAGCGAGGCGAGGTCGGCCAGTCCGGCTCCGGCCCAGCGGGCCAGCTCGCGGAAGGCGTCGATGGCCACCAGGTCGCCCTGGCGGGCGGCTGCGCTGATGTGCTTGCCCTCGATGCCCTCGGGGGTGCCGTCGCCGAGCGAGAGGAGGATCGCCGCGTTCTCGGGGGTGGCGTTGGCGCGCTGCTTCGCGTACCGGACGAGCGCGCGCCCGGAGGCGTACTGCTCCCAGCAGCCCTGGCTGCCGCATCCGCACAGCAGGCCGTCGGGGACGACCCGGATGTGCCCGAACTCGGCGGCGACGCCGAAGCGTCCGCGGCGCAGCTTGTTGCCGATGATGATGCCGCCGCCCAGGCCGGTGCCGAGCGTGATGCAGATGACGTCGTCGTGGCCCTGGCCGGCGCCGAAGCGGTACTCGCCCCAGGCCGCGCAGTTCGCGTCGTTCTCGACGACGACGGGGAGGCCGATGCGCTGCTCGACCTTGTCCTTCAGCGGTTCGTGGCGCCAGTTGATGTTCGGTGCGAAGAGCACCGTCGCGCGCTTGTCGTCCACGTAGCCGGCGGCGCCGATGCCGACGGCTTCGATGGTGTGGTTGCTGCTGACTTCGGAGACGGCGGCGCAGATGGCCTCCGTGACTCCGTCCGCGGTCTGCGGGGTGGGCACCTTGTACGTCTCAAGGATGGTGCCCTCTTCGTCGACCACGCCGGCCGCGATCTTCGTGCCGCCGATGTCGACGCCGATGGTGAGTCCCATTAGTCCCTCGGTTTCCGGTCAAACCCCGCCACGGCCAACGGTACCCGAGGGCGGCAGGGGTTCAGTCGAGGTCGATCCGCTGGGTCGGGCCGTTACCAGGGCCTTCGTCCCTGGGGTCGCTCTCCTTGCGGGGGGCCGGGGGCTCGCCCCGCGTCCAGCGGCGCTCGTGGCCCTCGACGGCCGAGCGGTAGGCGGCGAGCAGCTCGGAGCCGGCGGCCGCGAGGTGGTCGAAGACCTCGGGGTTGCGCTCGATGACGGGCTTGGCGGCGGTCTTCGCCTGGTTGACGAACTGGCGTACCGCGCCCTGGGCGGCGGCGCCGAAGGCCGGGTTGTTCAGCGCGGAGACCTTGTCGGCGACGGCCTCGAAGAGCTTGAACAGCTCCTCGGCGGCGGTCCCGGTGCCTCCGGCGCCCGTCCCCGCGCCCTGCCCGCGCAGGCGCTCCTTCTCGGCGGCGAGGTCCTCGGCGCAGGCCTTGGCCCAGGCGTCGTCGTCGGTGGGGCGGTCGGTGGCCTCGCTCATGGCGGACTCTCCTGCGGCGGCTGCTGTGCGTGCGGTACGGGCTACCTTCGACGGTACCCGAACGGCGGTACGGGGATCAGTGCCCCCGCGGCCAGAGGCCCGGGTCCGGGGTGAAGCGGATGCGGAGCGCGTCTTCGGCCAGGGCGGCGCCGGAGACGGTGCAGCGGCGCAGTGCTGCGGGCAGCGGAACGATCCTGCGGTAGGGGCCGGCCGTGAGCAGCAGCTCGTCGCCGCGGCGGATGAGGTCGAGCTCGGGCTTGTGCGCGCCGGGCAGCGGTACCACCCAGACGAGTACCCCGTCCTCGGCGAGCCGGTCCTCGACGGCCCAGGCCGTGCGGGGGGCGGGCGGGGGCGGGACGAGGCCTGCGGTGGTGCCGGTGGCCGTATCGGCGAGGGGTGCCAGGTCCTGCGGTCCGCGTGGCGCCCGGCCGAGGTGGGGCAGCCGGATCACGGGGACCTCCCCGGCCCACTGGGCGGCGTACTTCTCCTGCTCGGCGGCGAGCCCGGCGAGCCAGGGGTCGGCGGAGCCCTGCGGCAGGGTGCGGTTGGCGACGACGGCGGCGACGGGCAGCTGCTGGAGGGCGAACCCGAGCCGGCCCAGCCGCAGCGCGTCGGCGGCGGCCGGCCCCGGCTCGGCGACGATCCGTACCTCGGTGGTGTCGGCCTCGACCACGGCCTGGACGGCGGCGAGCTCCTCGTCCCAGCGGGCGGCGGTCTCGTAGAGCCACTGCGCGGGCATGGGCACCCCGGCCAGCTGGGCCAGGACGGGCCGCAGGGCGCGGGCGGCCTGCCGCTCGGCGGGGAGCAGCCGGGCGAGGTAGCGGCGCAGCTGGGCGGGGAGGGCGAGGGTGGCCAGGGCCTGGTGGAGCGGGGGCATGTCGACGACGACGAGGTCGGTGCGGGGGGCGGCGGCGGCCCGGCGCAGGGCGCGCAGCAGTGCGAACTGTTCGGCGCCGGGCAGCTCGGTGAGCTCCTCGGCCCCGAGGGGGCGGGCGCCGACCATTCCGAGGAGGGTGGATCCGCGTTCCTGGAGGGCGACGAGCTCCTCGCGGAACTCCTCGCCGGAGTCCACGCGGGCCACGCGCAGGCCGTGGGCGGCGGGGGTGGCCGTGAGTCCGGGCGCGACCTCTTCGGGGGCCCCGGCCGGTGCCCCGGTGAGGGCGGCGGCCGGGTCCCCGACGTCCCCGGACAGGAGCAGCACCCGCCGCCCCTGCCGGGCCGCCGCGAGGGCGGTGGCGGCGGCGACGGTGGTCCTCCCGGCTCCGCCGGGGCCGGTGATCAGCAGGGTGTGCGGCATGGTGGGGGCTACTCCGGATCTGGTTTCGTTGCGGGCCCGGGCGGGGTGCGGGCCGGCCGCTGCGCGGAGCGGTCCCCTACCCGCCCTTCCACCGTTCCCCGGGGCTCCGCCCCGGACCCCGCAAAGCCCTGGGGCTCCGCCCCAGACCCCGCTCCTCAAACGCCGGAGGGGCTGAAATTGCCCTGCGGGCAATCCAGCCGCGCGAAATCCAGCCCCGCCGGCGTTTGAGGCGCCGCCGGAGGCAAATCCAGCCTCGCCGGCGTTTGAGGCGCGGGGGTACGGGGGCGGA